>NZ_JAJKFV010000029.1:2349371-2516066 GCF_020966775.1 Rhodopirellula halodulae
ACAATCGCGTCAACGATTGTTGCAGATCCGTGTTGCTGCTCTGCAGTCGGTTTTGAGCAACCAACGAAGAGACGTTCGTGTTGATGCGGGTCATGGCAGCAGGGGCAATGCAAGCCAGAGAACATGAGTTGGACAAATCGAGGTGAGCTCAACCATGACACCTTTTCGGACACACTCCGCTCCCTACAACGCTCGCGTTGGATCAATTTGATCTCGAAAGGTTTTGCCCACCTATCGCAATCATCACAGCCCAAACAAATGGACGATCAAACCACCACGAGGTTCGACAGAAGTTCCCACACGACGTTGCGAACTGTAGCTTATTGATTGGCACTGACGGAGGGGGCAGTTGTGTTTTGGCGGAGCCGAAGGCGCACAAAAAAAGCCGCGTCAACTGACGCGGCTCTCTTTCGGATTCCAAATCAAGCTCAGCTGGCTTTGTAAGCATCACGCAAATCGCGGATCTTATCGTGCCCGGCTTTCACCTTGGCGTACTGGGCGGTTAGCACATCATTCATCGCACTACCGGCGGTGTCCTTCAAGACATCCTCGTAGGCTTCCTTGATATGGTCTTCCCCACGTTCGGCTTCGATCAAGATCACGGTGGCATCGCCTCCGTTCAGCTTGCCGCGAATGTTGATCCAGATGCGGTGCGTTTTGGCTGCGACGCTGCCGTCGTCCTCGGCTTCTTTTCCATTGAACTCAACGTACTGCTGCAATTCGCTGGCCATGGCCGAACGTTCGTCACCAATCGAGCGGAACAGTGTTGAGAGACGTTCGTCTTTCAACTCTTCAGCGGACTCGTGAAAACCGTTGTACGAATCAATGTTCGCACGAATCAGCTTTTGCAGCTTTGCGATGGTGGTTTCATTCAAATCAATTTTAGTTTCAACAGACATTTCAAATCCTTTCAGGTAGATAGTTGGTTTCTCAATTCTCTCGAATTGGCTGATAGGAAAAGAAAGTCGCAATTGACGTGCCAAAGACTCGGTTGTCAGTCACGCATTGCTTGCTTGGGACGCTTGGCAATCAGAACGTCGAGTTCAGGTGTCCGTGATGCATCACGCCGGTTGCTAGTCACGCAATTCGGAGTTTCTTCGGCCAGGCATTCAGGGCGATGGAGCTGATAGCGGCAGTTCCAAACAGACCGACGTCCCGCCCGCAGGGGTGGGAGAGACACGGATTTGGCCACCGTGCTGATCGACGATCACGCTGTATACGAACGCGAGTCCCTGCCCCATGCCTTGGCCGACCTCTTTGGTCGTGAAGAACGGTTCGAAGATGCGATCCAAGATGGATTCGGGAATGCCGGGGCCGTTGTCGTTGACCATGACCCGTGCGGTTTCTTCGGTTCGCTCGGTGTGAACAGTGATCTTTCCGAGGTGGACTCGATCATCGTGTTGCAACGCTTCGCAGGCATTTGCAAGCAAGTTTAGGATGCATTGATTGATCTGGACTGCATTGCAGGGAACATCGTTCAGAGTGGAATCAAGGTTGGTTGCAATCTCAGCGACATCTTGATAGTGGTTTTGCGAAACCTTGATCGCGTTGCGAATCGATCGATTCAAATCCACCAATGCTTTGCAGTCGGCAGTGGGACTGGAAAACTCTTTCATGGCACGGACGATGCCGGCGACTCGTTCAATGCCATCAATCGATTGTTGGATGGCTGTGGGGAGTTCTTCCTTCAGGAACGGAATGTCGGCTGATTCGATCCGTTGTCGGATCTGTTGCAAATTGGATGCAAACGTATCCGACGAAGTCTCCGTTTGTGGAAAGGAGTCGTAGGCATCGAAAAGCGCCTCCAGATCGGTGAAGGCATTCTGCAGGAACAGCAAATTGTCTCCGATGAACTGGATCGGCGTGTTGATCTCGTGGGCGATTCCCGCCGCCAGGTTTCCGACCGACTCCATCTTGCGAGCCTGGTTCAAACGCGACTCCAAGATCTTTCGCTGGGATAGATCGCGAACCAGCATGGTGAAGAGGACAAGGCCGTTGCGGACACAACGACTGATAGCAACCTCCGCACAGAAGCTGGTCCCGCCGTTTCGACGCGCTGACAACTCGATCGGATGCGCACGGCACATCCCGTCTTCAGGCGAGACTTCAAGCGGATGATCGTCCTCCGATGTTGGCATGCAATTTGGAAACAAGGCATCGTGAGTTGCCGACTGCTCTTCGAATAGATCTTGGATTTGCACGGCGACGACATATTCGCGACCGAACAGCTCGCAGGCGGATCGATTGAAGGTTTCGATGCACCCTGATTCGTCGTAAACGATGATGCCTTCGGCGGCCGTTTCCACGATCGCTTTGGTGCGTTCGGCAAGGTCAATCAGTTTTTCGTTGGTTTCATAAACCTCACGCGACTTCTGCTCGAGCAACTGCTCGGCAGATTTTCGTGCGGCTTTTTCTCTGGCAAGCCGTCTTTGCAGCAATTCCAATTCGGACATGAGTCGATCCGATGAGGTGGATTCAACAAGCGATGGGTGTAATCCGGAACTCCGCTTCCGTTCCATCTTTGGCACCCAAATTCTCGCGTGCAATCTCGACGTGATCGCCGTAGTGCTCGGCGGTGGCTTGGATCAGACCTTCGGCGAGATCAGCGAAGGGGCGTTTGGATCGATAGGTCATGACCAGCGTTTGGCCATCCATCGAACAATCAAATGATGGAAGCTCCGCATCTGGATAAAGCTTTCGCACTTCGACGTGGATATAACTTTCGACGAGAGGCAAGAAGTCAAATGTTGATTTCGATGCTGCAAAAAACTGTGGATACAACGCGTGGAATCGACCCAGCAGATGGACGCCGAAGGATCGGACCAATTCGGGAACCGGCACATTGGTCTCCGCCGACAAGGAAAGAACCAATTGGATTAATTGACCGTGGTCGTAGGTCCCCACCGCGGTGTACGCACCATCGTTTTCCAAATCCGCACCCACGATCATGCGGTCGGCGATCTCGATGCCAAGATCGTTTTCCACCATCTCAATCAATTCAGTGAATACGATGCCCTTCATGATTCATCCGTCCTTCAAAACGAGAATTGGTGGAGCCTGCCCCTGGAGGCTGGTGGCGTTTTAACAGTGAGTATTGAAAACGTCAAACTTTTGGGGGCAACGATTGGTTCATGTGGCGGCCGGTTGGCGGACGCAGGGAAGTCGCATGGTGACCTTGGTGCCAATGCCGGCTTCACTTTCGATGCTGATTGAACCGTTGTGTTTCTCAAAGATGCCATAGGCGATGGAAAGCCCAAGCCCGGTTCCTTCGCCAACCGCTTTGGTTGTGAAGAAGGGCTCGAAGACATGTTCAATGTCAGACGCATCGATCCCAATGCCGTTGTCTTCCACAACGATGGTGATGTTGGAATCAATCACATCCGTCCGTAACGTGATGCTGCCGCCGTTGCGACTGGCTTGACCGGAGTTCAACAACACCCCCGCGATGGCTTGCCCGACTTCAGCGGTGTTGCACTGCACCGTAGGCAATTCGGACAAATTCATCTCGACCTCGCAATCCTTTGGTAACTGAGCCGCGATGAGGTTGCAGGTGTTTTGCACGATCTCGTTAACACTCGCTTCCGATTTCCCGTTTCGGTCGACTTGTGAGAAGTCTTTCAAACCCTTCACGATGGACTTGATGCGAGCCACCCCGTCGCGGGTCTCTTCCACCAAACTTTTCGTGTCTTCGATGACGAAGGCGAGTTCCTGTTCCTCGGCATTGGATTGCAGTTTGGAAAGTTCCTCCGGCGTATCAACATCCGCGCTGACCAGGGATTCGCAGAGTGTTTCATACAGTCCGATGGTGGACTCGATGACTTGGATGTAGTCGTTCAGCGTCGTCAGATTCGCATCGACAAAGAACAGCGGGTTGTTGATTTCGTGGGCAACACCCGATGCCAGAACGCCGACCGAAGCCATCTTGGCGGAGTGGACCAACTGTGCCTGTTGTTCCGCAAGATGACGATTGGCGTCCTTCAGTTTGGCGTTGACCGCAACCAGCGAATCCATGGCTTCGGAGTAGGAGGCCGCAAGGTCCAATCGCATCAAATCCAAGCAGAAGTGACATTCGATCTCGCCAAATTCCGTGTTCAAGACACATTTGCCGGTTCGGAACTTGGGATATCGGATCTGACCAAAGTAGATTCTTGGTGCGGTGATCGTGAGTTTGGCATAGGATTCCTGCAAACCAACGATGGCTTCACCGACGATGGTATTGAGCGTTTCGGACATCGCGTCGCAGATGTCTTCCCGGATCTCTTCGCGGTTCTCGTCGGTGATGGTCGTATCCATGCCGATGATTGCGGCCGCGGTGGATTCGTCCATCGCCAACATGTATTCCCCGTAGACCGTTCCTGTGTAATAAATCGACAGGATGAAAGATTTCTCTGTTTGGACGGAGTTGGTGGTTTCAACTTTTGACACGGCCGGCGGTTGGATGCCAAACATTTCCGAACAAGTTCGACTGGCAATCGAAGCGAAGGCGTCGGTGTAGCGGGTGACGTTGTCCATCTTTAAACAGTCCTTCCGGCGGCTTCTTCGATTGCCTCGCACAAGCGTTCGAGGTCGGCTGGGCTTCCGGGACGAATGGGCTTTTTCAGAAAACCACACGCGCCGTATTCGAGACAACGGTCAATGGTTTCCTGATCTTGAATGGCCGACAGCATCACCACGCGAGCGTCGGAATCCATGCGGCGCACGTGTTGCAAACATTCCACTCCGTCCATGTTCGGCATGGTGATGTCAAGCAACAGAACATCCGGACGGTTCGATTCGTACTGGGCGACACCTTCGTGCCCGTCGAATCCCACTCCAACGACTTCGAAGCCCATTCGCTCAACAAGTGCTTTGACTTGCTTGGCCATGAACTTACTGTCGTCGACGACTACAACTCGGATCATTGGGACGGGTCCTTCACGGAATGTGGTTGGATGGTTGTGGCAGGCTTCGTGTGCGACGAGTTCCGGTCAGGTGACCGAAGAGTGCTTTTCCAGATAATCGTCGGGGATGGTTGCTAGTCCGTCGCGGATGGCCAACGCCAATTCGACGTCGCGGATCGGTTTGGTTAGGAAGCGAAACACACCTCCGCGATTGATAACGTCCTGGGCTAAACGGACATTGGGATGGCCGGTGAGCATGATGCGAACCGATTCCGGGAAGTGTTCGCTGATCCAAGCGATCAGTTCTGAGCCAGGGCTGCCGCCTAGGTTTTGGTCGACCACCGACAGATCGAACGCTTCGCGGCGAAACATGCTCTGAGCCTCTTCGCTGGACCGAGCGATGTAGAGTTTGTAGGGCTGGTCGCGAAGGGAGCGGCGTAGGCCGCGAAGCAAATTGAGGTCGTCGTCAACGAGGAGGATAGAGTGCTGCATGGTTTTGTGTTCTCAGTTTTGGGTTGCTACGGATGTGGCGAGGTCGTTGGTGGACAATCAGCTTGCCATGCTGGACGTGACGGACGATGTGTCGATGGGAACCATTCGCCGGACATGAATCGGTTCGCGAACTCCGCTGCCCGAGTTATGGAGCGAGATCAGTTTGTGAATCAGCGTTTCGTGCATTTCGTTGCCACGCGCGATCAGCACACGACCCGCGAGGTCAACCACGTTCTCTTCGAGCACCATGCCTTCGGACAGTTCGGCAACGCTGACTTCCGCGTCTTGGAACGTGGACTGCACAAACTCGCTGAGATGCCGAAGTGCCGCCGCGTCGTATTCGGGGCGTCCTTCCATCGCACGCAGAGCCGCCAGTGGCGATGCGTTGGTTCGGATGCGTTGGAAATCGCCAACGACACGTAGCACACGCGCGGTCGGCAAGGTCGGATCGGTAGGTGGCTCATATTGGGTAGCGATGATCTCGGCAACTCCCTCCAACCGAGGAATTGTCGAGACCAAGTCGCTACCCAATCGCGCCGAGTCTTCGATGGCTTTTCGTTCGACTGAGTTCAGGTCCTCATCGTTGAGGTATCGGTCAATGATTTCCGGCGGAAGGGAAACGCATCCGATACGCATCAGCATCGCTGCGATTTCGACTTCCCAAATGGGACGAAGCTGCATGCCATTGGCGATTGCCCGAGAAAGCGTGCGTGCTTCTTGAGTCAAACCGAAGGCACTGGGCATGGTCAGCGAGAGAACTTGGGTCAGCATGCGAATGCTGCCCGAAAGCGTGTTGTTCAGCAGTTCCGATTCCGCCGTGATCAGCCGGTAGTGCTCAAGTGCAGCGTCCAACGTTTTCGAAAACGCCTCGGCCGCGCAGGGTTTACTCAGAAAGCGGAAGATGCTGCCTTCGTTGACGGCATCCACCGCGGTCTTTTGATCCGCGTTTCCTGTCAGCATCACACGAACGGTTTGCGAATTGAGTTGTCGAATGTGTCCCAATAATTGAACACCATTCATGACCGGCATTTGCATGTCGGAAACGACGACGGCAAACGGTCCGTTTTCTTTGTACTCTTCAATCGCAGCGGCCCCGCCGACGGCGAGCGTCAGGTCGTATCGTTTGCGGAGTTGGCGTTTGATGCCTTGCAAAACGTTGGGTTCATCGTCGACCAAAAGGATTTTCTTGTTCACGACACATTCTCCAAACCGACGGCGCCTTTCCAAATGTCCAAACGGTCGGTGACTCCCAGTCGTTGGAGGTAAGCATGGTCGAGTTGACCGCTGGATATCGTTTCGGCTCCTCCCGCAGCAATCGTGTCGTTGCACCATGCGTTGGCAACGTGGACTGCTGTCAAAGGTGTGAATTGAGTGTCGTGAGCATCGCTGGGGCGGTGATGAAGGGCGACTGCCTCAACGATGGACTGTGAGAGTCCCCACAATCCCAGCAAATGAGCACCGACGGAATCAAATGTGGTGTCCGAGGGGTTTCGGGTCGCGTCGCCGAGTTGCTTCAGCCACTCCTTGTAGTTTGGCGGAGTGGACGGTGAGTCCGACGATTGCTGTATGGAGAAAATCAGTTTGCCAATGTCGTGCAGCAAGCCAGCGATGAAAGCCTCGTCATGCAGTTCGGCTTGATCACTTTCGGTTTGGGCAATGCGACGCGCTGCATTCGCAACTGAAAGACCATGTTGAATTTCGCGGTCCATCTGACTCGCTTGCTGGTCATCGCCGTCGAACTTTCGAAAACCTTTGGAATCAAGAGCCAAAGGCCGGATCACGTTCAGGCCCAGCAGTGAAACGGCATGTTTGGGCGAGGTCACGTGGCTGGGAAGCCCGAAGAAAGATGAGTTGACCAGTTGAAGCACTTTCGCACTCATCGCCAAATCGTTCTCGATGATTGAGCCAACCTTTTCGATGCAAGCGTCCTCCGACTGAAGCTCTTTGACCAGCTCGTTGAAGACATCGGGCAAGCTCGGCAGAGATGTGATTTGGCTGCTGAGCTGCAACAATTCTTCGTTGGGTAAGTGGTCCTGCAGATTAAGAGCCTGTTCGATGGTTTGCATCAATCGATCTGGATCGCACGGCTTGGAAAGAAACTGATGAGCTGGCCCGATCACTCGGAAAATCTTTTCCTGTTCGGATTGACCGCTGAGAACCAAACGGACGGTGTGCGGGTGTTCTTTCGATACTCGAGTCAGTAATTCCGCCCCATCCATGATGGGCATTCGCATGTCAGAAACGATCACGTCGACACGCTGCTCCTGAAGCAGTTCCAAGGCTTTGTCGGATCCACAAGCAAAGTGCATGTCCCAAACTTTGCGTTGCCCGCGGAGCATCCGCCGCAATCCCGAGAGGACGTTGGCTTCGTCGTCAACAAACAGAATCTGTCGTTTCATGGGTTACACCTCGGTGTGAATGGGAGATTGCGGTGCGTGAACGACGCAGACGGGTGCGGTTGGCATGGAGGGGGCGGCGAACGTGCTGCCTTCGCGTCGCGCTTCCAACGGCACTTGGATAATGAAGGTGGTGCCGACGCCGACTTCGCTTTCGACTTCGATCCGACCTCCGTGGTTTTCGACGATCACCGTTTGCGCGATGGCCAAACCTTGCCCGGTACCTTTGCCAGCGGCTTTAGTCGTGTAAAACGGAGCGAACACCTTTTCGACGTCTTCGGCGGGAATGCCAGTGCCCGAATCCGCGATGCGGATTTCAGCGTGCGTTCCACGGAGATGAGTGGAAACCTTGATGGTTCCTTTCTCACCGGGGCGATCACGAATGGTGTCTCCAATCGCGTGGGCGGCGTTCACCACCATGTTCAAAAGAACCTGGTTGAGTTCACCGGGCAAACATGGAACCAATGGGACCTCGGGATCGAATTCCGTTTCCAACTCGGCCACGTATTTCCACTCATTGCGAGCGACCATCAATGTGTTTTCAATCGACTTGGGCAGGTCCGTCGGAACCATCTCCGAAACGCCGGGATGAGCAAATTCTTTCATCGCCCGAACGATGTTGGCGACTCGGTCAACGCCTTCCAATGTTTGCCGAATGGCGGATGGAACCTCTTCCATCAAGTAATCAATGTCGGTCTCTTCCAAGAGAACGCGGATCTCGGACGCAACATCAGCCGACCCAGCGTTATGTGCCAGTTCGCTGCATCGGCTGAGTGCGTCAATGAGATCCACGCATGAGTCTTGTACAAAGCGAGTGTTGTCGCCGACGTATTGGATCGGCGTATTGATCTCGTGAGCGATGCCGGCCGCGAGTTCGCCAATCGATTCCAGTTTCTGTGCTTGAGCCAAACGTTGTTCCAAACGGTTCAAACGTTCTGCGAGCGTGATGTTCGCCTGGATGGCTGAGTTTTGACGCGGATCGAGAATGCAATCCAAGAAGCCTTGTTCGTAGGCGTCTTCCATCACGGAAGAATCATCGTTGGTCAAAGCCACCAAATAGTGACAGTGTGTTCGAAGCAGATCGAGGAAGGCTTCGGGTGAGTCGCTGTAGGTGAGCGGAAAACGAACGAACGCCGCCGAGAGCGGTTCCTTCGAAATCGCCGATTGGGTTTCTTGTTCCGAACCAGAAGTGGAGACTCGAATGCTTTCGGTTGCGATCCTGTCTGCCCAGGCATCACGCAGTTGCGAATCGGGATCAACGATCAGGACATGCATGGTGACTCTCCTCCGTCTGAGGTTGAGCCACATGAAGGCGGCGATGGTTGCAACTCGGCAAAGCTTCGCTTCATCGGCCAAGGTGCATGATCGTCCGCTTTCAATATGCTGTGTGAGCGGGATGCAGATGCGGTGCCCTGAAGAGACTTTCGTGAACGATGTCCGGCTGAACGATCAACGAATGGGTAGAAGATCAACCAGCGAAGTGAGTTGGGACTGGTTGCGATGCGACGCCGGTGCTTTGCGTTGCATGCGTTGGAAAGAGAAATCGCAGACATCGAACTTTGACTCGCTAAGGATGTGTGCCCCCATGCCTAGCAAGAACCGGCGATCACGACTGACGCCGCCTAATGGAACCATGTGATGGAAACCACCCTTAGTCCATTGGTTTCGTGTTTCTCAGCCACGTTGTTGTCGAGAAAGGTTCACCTTTAACGGATGTTCCGTCGCCTCACGGGCGTAGATTTCGCGTTGTTTCAAACGTCACTCGCTCCGCAGTAGGGGAAGCGTCGAAAACGCGAAATGAATTGGCTGAGAGAGAAGTGATTGCAACACGAATAGCTGCGGATCAACTCATCAGGTTGGAGGCTAACGCGGTATTTAGAAGCCGGCCGGCGTCATGGTTTGGCAAGCACGGATTTCAGAATCGGTCGGCAGGCGGTTGATCTGAATGTGATCGGATGCTTGATCAAATTCGATGAAGTCTTCCGCTGCGAAGGCTTTCAACCAAGCTCCCATGGGCCAGCATCCCCACTTCTTTCGAAACTGTTCCGCATTTTGGACGATCGGTTGCAAATGATTCAGAGGTGGTTTGCAGACCGCGTGATGTTGATGGTACGCGACCGCGTCGACGAAACCGAACGGGACACCGGCACGGCGAGCTGAAAACGAAAAGTCCGTGTCTTCCCCGCCGTAGCCATCGAACGACTCATCAAAACCGCCGATGTGATCGAATGAATTGCGTGTGATCGCGAAACACAGGGACCAGAACAGTTCGTATCGATCCGATGCGATCCATTTGTTCTTGTCCAGAGACGGCTGCAACGGATGATCGACGGCTTGTTCGGCTAGCTCGGTCATCGACCACGCGGAAGCGTTGGTCGTCCCCTCGAGAGTTGGTTTGCCGCTTTGTGTTGCACCGGCCGGGAGGTACATCGGGTGTCCCATCCACAACCGATCTTCTTTTGTCAGTGCTTGAGCAAAGCGGTCGAGCATTGACGGTGAAGGAATGCAGTCGACATCCAAGAACACCATCGCGTCCGTGCGGCACAGCGACGCAGCGTGGTTTCTCGCGGCGGCAAGTGGCAACGCTTCCGTGGGATGATGCACACTGCTCGTCCGTATCGTGAATTGATCCGTCGAAGGCAATGAAACGTCTTGATTCATCCCGACCACGACCCATTCGATGGGCGCAAGTTCGGATTGCAACAAACCACGCATTTGATTTTCGAGATGGCTCTGTCGGCCTCGAACGATGGTGAGCACTGAAAGTTTCATAGCGAGATCAATTGAGCGGTTTGACGTTTGTTATGAGACCAACTTGCCACCGAGGCTATATGCTCGGCAGCTTGAATCGCGCCGTCGCGTTGGAACACTTTGTCCCAGCGACTGACATCCAGTTGCAAAGCAGAGCCAATCAAATCAGGCCATTGGTCAGCACTGGGCCAGGCCGAAAGTCCGATCGCGAGACCTTCTCGATCCAGAATGTGTGACTTGCGAACTTGTTCCTCGAAGGGCCGCTCCTCGGCAATGGCGATGAATCGTTGGCGAGATCGGCCCAACTCCATCACACTGTTATGCCCGGCCGATGTGATCACTACGTCGGCGGATCGTAGGATCTCGTCTGGAGAATCGTGCCAACCAAGAAATTGAAGGTTCGTCGGCGTTTCGCGACGGTCGTTGTTGTCCTCTTTGCCGAGCACCAACCATTGTGAATGTGGCAATGATTCTGCTGCTTTGCGAAGATGTTCGTGAACATTGCCGGTGCCTCCACGACCAAACATCACGACCACCCGAAGCGAATCATTCGCGTCGGTGAAGTTACTAACCGAAGTTCGCTCGCTCGCGTTGGTTCCCGTCGTTGATGGATCGCATTCAAAGCGACAGAATCCATCTAGGTAGATGGTCTTTTCCCGAACGAAGTCGGGGGTGATGTCGTCTTCCATGCTTTGGGGAAACGGAGCCAGCAGTGAATGAGCGGCTTCGTACGCGGTGAGGTGAGCCGGGTCATCACGCCGCCCATGTTGTCGCATCACGATCTGTGGCACGGATGCCAAACGAGTCAGCAGGGAGATCTCTGCCGACACGTCAACCACCATCACGTCAGGTCGTCGCTCATCAATCCACCGGGTGTACTGTGCGACACGCCGGGTGACGCTGGGCGTCCACAGAGGAGCGAAGTGCAACGCCGAAACGTCGTCTGCATGTTGCAGTCCCTCCGGGTGAACCTCATCGTTGTCGCAATCAATGCCAATCACTTCATCGAGCGTCGGACCGTTCCAGTCCAACGAATGGATTCGGCTGGTGACGACGCTGGCCGGACACGATAGCTCTCGCAGGATGGATTCCGTTCTGTGTTTATGGCCCATGCCGTGATAATGGACATAGAAACCGACACGAGGTGTTGAATCGTTCACGCGGCAACCTCGGTCGGGAACACCGATCCCGTTTGACTCTTGTACAGTGCCTCGTATTGGTCAACCATTCGATCAAAGCTGAGATGTTCTTGTGCAACGCGTCGGCAAACCTCACCTGGCAAGTCCATGCAATACGTGATGGCACGTGCGAGTTGGCGGACGTTTCCAGGCGAAGCCAATCGTCCCGTGGATGGACTGATCAACTCCGGCATTGCACCACGGCGGAAAGCGGCCACCGGAGTCCCGCATGCGAGCGATTCTGCGACGACCAATCCGAACGGTTCATCCCAACATGGTGAAACAATGGTCACCGCAGATTGGCTGATCAGCCCGCATAGTTCTTCATGAGTGCGATGCCCCAGATAGCGATCCTCGGCTTGCATCAGCGGCATGACTTCACTGTGGAAGTAGTCTTCGTCTGAGATCGGGCCCACCACGTCCAGGGGAATCCCAGCACGATGAGCGGCACGCAAAGCCAAGTGGGTTCCCTTGTCTGGCAAGATCCTTCCAAACCAAATCGCTCGGCGTTTTTTCGGAGCTTGGCAGCGAACCCAAAAATTCGTGTCAACGCCATTGCGAACGATCGTTTGCGACGGTAGCAGCCTTCGCCATGCGTTCGCGTTTGCTTTTGAAATGTTGACGAAGTGGCCGCAATGCTCTGGTCCTCGAACATCAATCTCACTTGCCATGCGTGGCAGCACGGGAGCGTGCAGCGTCGTCAACAAACGTGATGGAAGTAGCTCGGCAAATCGCAACGGGATGGGGCTGAGTGAGTGATTGTGAATCACGTCGAAGTCGCTGGTGCTGAGTTCCGACATCAACGAAGCGTAAGCTTCGTCCTCGACGCCTTCGATCCATTCGTGGCACACACGTCCGGTGCGTGATTGCGATTCAGGGATGGTTGCTGCGGGTGTGATCGATCGCAGCGGAAGTTCGCGATCGGAATCTCCCGATGCGAAGAGCGTGACGTCGTGCCCTCGTAATTGCAACGCTCGTGTGTAAGCGTGAGTGAAGGCTTCCAGTCCACCAGCGAATGGTTTCGCGATCGGGAACTTGAGGTGACCAATGATGCCAATTTTCATCGTGAGATGCTCCCGCGCGGATGGTGACTGAATCGAGTGGTTGATCTGAAAAACCATCCATGGTGTTGCTTTCATTCCGTTGGTCTCGGCGAAAGCAACGCCCGTGCCAAAGTCATCTCGTGGGGAGCAAAGAGATGATTGGCATCATTGATTGCGCGGTTGTGGATTGGATTGTGAAGTCGTTTGTGAGACGATGACTGGAACGCGTTCCGCGTGTGGGACAACGGCGTGAACATTGGTCAGTTTTCGGTCGGATCGGTCGAGGAACCCAGCGAAGGCTTGCACCGTTCGCATCACGCTCCATCCGAAAACGGTGACCGCTTGGGTGATCGGGAAGTTACGGCCAATCGAAGTTGATCGATTTGCGAACACGCGAGCGTTCGAGGCACGGTGGCTGCGGCGACGCAAGACGGTTTCACTGGACATGGCGATGCCTTTGATTGTGATTGAATGTTTGTGATGCGAGAGCGACGTTGGCTGAGTTCTGTGGGAGGTCGCTTTTCGATCAATTGAACTCACGTCGTTTGGATGGCACGTGGTTCGCTTTCAAAATGTGGATCAAGCTCTTAAGCGGGCTGTTCACCCAAGGAGGCGACGGGGTGCGCGAGAGAACGAATCGAGACCATTGACGACAGTGGAATAGGTCAGCATCTTTCGAGCCAGTTTGCCCATTCGATCACCGGAACCATCCGCGAATTCATGTTGCAGTCACCCAATCGCTCGAAAAACGATGCTTTTGGCTATCGAGCGATGGTGTCCGTCGCCATTCCCTTGGCAGCAACGGTGGGTTGTTTCTCGCTCACGTTGTTCACTGACCGCACCCTGTTGATGTGGTATGGTCCGACTTCCTCTGCGGCATCGATGGCGGCGGGAAACCTCTACTGGGCGATTGCGTGCATCCCGGTGACCGCCATGGGGTTCATCACTCCTCTGGCCGCGATGGCACTCGGGAAAAAGCGAAACCGCGGGGCGGTGGCCCAGCGAGTTTGGTCGTTGTTGTGGCAGTGCGTTTGGTTCACGCTCGCATGCGTGCCCGCGTTCGCTTTGATCGGCTGGGCCAGTCCGCTGCTCTTTCAAGGTTTTGGGCATGCCGCCGAATTGGCGGATCAGGAAGCGAAATACTTCCGAACGCTGCTGTTGGTCGCACCAGCATCCATGTTGGAAGCTGGCCTGACCGCGTTCTTCGTCGGACGCCGAGTGACGCGTCCGATTCTTCGTACCAACCTCGCTTCCTCGGCCCTGAATGTGGCATTGGATGTCTGGTTCATTTTCGGCGGTCTGGGCTTGCCAGCGATGGGTGTCTTTGGTGCTGCACTGGCCACGACCGTTTCCATGTGGTTCAAGGTGGCCGTCTTTCTCACCATGTTGCTTCGACTGAAATCGTTTGCACGCCACCGATCATCCGCGTGGAAACCCAGACGCCAATTGATGCGTGAGATCGTCGGCCCCGGTGCAGCGATTGGTTTGCAGCAACTGATTCGTTCCGGCTTGTTCAGTTTTGTTCTGTTGGTCATCGGAGCGGCATCGGTGACCGGGTTGGCTGCGACCTCGGCGGCACTCACGCTGTATCAATTGCTGTCCATCCCCGCGATCGGGTTGGGAACAGCGATCACCGTGGTGACTGGGCAAGCCTTGGCATCCAACGGAATCGGATTGGCGTCGGAGACCATTCGACGTGGAATGACGCTGGGAGTCGCGGTGGCGTTGGCACTGGCGATGATTCTGGTCTTGTTTCCAGATGCGTTGTTGCAGATCCCGTTGGGGGGCGTCGATGCGGCAGAACGCGCGGACATTCAACCTTTGGCGGTGCAGTTGATGCGATACGCCGCGGTGTATGGCTTGGTGGACGTCGCGAGTTTGTTGTTGGCGGCATCAATGAAAGGCATTGGCAAATCGTTTTCGATTCTGATCGCAACGGCGGTACCAGGGATCGCCGTGGTCGGTCTCGGATGGTTGCTCGTCCCTGGAGGTTCTTTCAGCTCGGCGACGGTCGACGATGCAACGGTGGTGACTTATTGGTGGTCCGCCTTGGTGATATGGTCAGCCGCCCAGTCCGCAATTCTGGCCGGGAGTTTGTTTTTCACAACGAAACAATCGAGCGAAGCAATGCTGGAATTGGGATAAGGCAATCCTGAAGCTTCGGAACGGTTGTCGGTCATCTCGCCTCGTTTCCAGCTTGATGCGTTGAATACGCATGGCTAGACTCAGGCTTATGAGAACTCCCTTCCTTGTCGCTTTGCTGGTTGTCAATTTATTGACATGCCCGATGCGTTGTTTGCCTTGCCAAGCGGAAACAACTGGCGACGACACCGCTGCGCCAGCGACCTGCTGCTGTTCTCAGCACTGCGAACCCAACGCAGAGTCTGCGCCATTGAATTCTCGGACATCCGAACGGAGCGAACTGCCTTGCGATGGCGAATGCGCCTGCCCGGGATGCATCTGTGACGGTGCGGTTCGGTGCGGCGAGATCGAGTTTTGTGTTTCCACCGACGTGGTGAATTGGTTGCATGAAGTCGACTTGGTGGACCAATCTTGCCGTGGTGTCGGCGCCATCCTTTTTCGTCATGGACCGCCGGATCCGGTGCGCATGACTGGGCGTCAGGTGCGCGTCGCGCATCAATCTTGGGTGATTTGAGCGGAATGCTTCTCGGCACGCTGCTGCCGGGGAACTCTTGCTTCCGCTGAATCCATTTCTTTCGACGCGATGAACGTGTGCGCCTGCTGTTGCGCCACGATTGTTCAACGTTGCCCTGACAACGGGGCGGAATTGGTTCAGTCATTCGTTGGAACGGTTCCGCTGTCGGGGATCATTCCTGGTCGACCCATGCAATGTATGAAACATGAAATTTGAACGAGCCATGCACGTTGTGCTTCAAGCATTACCCACCCTAACTGAGCGCAGGCGTGATCGCTGATGTTGTTGCCGTGGGAATATGGCGTTCGCAATCTCGCTCGGCGACCCGTGCGAACCACATTGACTTTGGTTGCCCTGGCGACCGTCGTCATGTTGGTTTTTGTGGTGGTTGGTTTCATCCGTGGGTTGGAACGATCGCTAGCGATCAGCGGTGATGAGGACGTCGTCTTGGTCTACTCAGTCAATTCAGAAGAGAACGTCGAAAACTCCTCCATCGCGGCTCGAACACCATCTTTGTTGGCCGCCAGCCTGCGTGGAACGATGCGTCGGTATGGCGTGCAGCACGTATCGCCGGAGCTTTATCTAGGAACACGAGTGGCAACGGGATCGGGTGAGTTTGGATTGGGATTGGTGCGTGGGGTGGAGACGTCGGCGCCTTTGGTGCGGCGAACGGTCCAGATCGTCGATGGTCACTGGCCGTCCGCCGGCGAAGTCATGGTGGGGCGGTTGGTCGCCGCGAAATTGGGCTGTGAGAAAGAGGCGTTGCGAACGGGAAAACAGCTGAAGTTCGAGGGCCGTCAGTGGACAATCAGCGGTCTATTCGCATCGGGCGGATCCGCGTTTGAATCGGAAATCTGGTGCGGTTTGAACGACTTCCAAACGGCGACCAAACGCCAGGATTTGAGTTTAGTTGCGATTCGATTGAAGCCGGGAAGCTCTGCTGCAGAGGTTCAATTGTTCTGCAAAGAAAGGCTGGATCTGGAGCTGCATGCGATTCGTGAAACGGATTACTACGCGTCGCTTCAACAGCACTACAAACCCGTGCGAGTCTTGGCTTGGTTTGTCGTGCTCCTGGTGTCGGGAGCCGGAGTCTTTGCCGGACTCAACATGATGTATGGGGCCGTGGCGGGACGAATTCGAGAGATCGCAACGTTGCAAGCAATTGGCTATCGGCGAAGCGCAATTCTGGTCAGTGTGATCCAGGAAGGTGTGTTACTCGCGGCGGCGGGAGCACTGTTGTCCGGAACGGTGGCGTTGTTTCTGCTCAATGGAATGGCGATTCGATTCACCATGGGAGCTTTTGCGTTACGAATCGATAGCGTTGCGATCTTGGTGGGTTGCGGAGTTGGAATCTTATTGGGTGTTCTGGGCTCGTTGCCCCCAGCACTCAAAGCGTTGCGTCAGGAAGTTGCGACGGGACTGAAGTCCGTGTGACCGGTGGCATCATGCGGGGTGATTTGAATGGTTGCTGGGAAGAACGCAGAGACATTCGAGTCGAAGAAGTTTGCCACCATAAATCAAGTTTTGAATTCTATTTTTAGGAAAGACGAAATGAAGCGTTTCAACATGTTGTTTCTGTCATTGTCTGCAGTCACTCTCCTCGGGTGTGGAGGCCAGCCCGTCGCTGAAAGTGCGAACGAGAGTGGTGGTGCGGATTCAAACTACCTTGCCAGTTCCGAACCTACCGGTGCGATTCCGGTGGGAGAGGCTCGCGAAAAGGTCAGTGATGGGGAGGAGCTGACGTTGGTTGGTATGGTGGGTGGTTCCGCGGAACCATTTGTCGATGGAATCGCCGCGTTCACCGTCGTCGATCCAAAGGTGCCTCATTGCTCGAGCGAAGAAGGTTGCCCCACGCCGTGGGACTATTGCTGCACGCAGGATCAGGTGAAAGAAAACATCGCGACCATCAAGGTCGTTGATGAATCAGGGTCACCGGTACCAACCACGGCTCGGGAATTGTTGGGAATGAAGGAGTTGTCGAAGGTAGTCGTTCAGGGGATTGCGAAGCGAGATGAACAAGGCAACTTGACGGTGGAAGCGAGCGACGTGTTCGTTCAATCGGATCAGGGATAATGGCAAACACTCCGCTCGACCTCGGCCAATTGGCTTTGGATCGCAATCCGAAAGAACATCAGTCTCGGCAACCATCTCGGTACCGTCGATTCGGCATCCGATATTTATTGCCCGCGGCGACCTTGATCGGCTTCGCCGCATTGTTGGGTGTTTCGGCGGGGCGACACTGGTTGCCTCGGCCGAAGGTTTCGGTGATGCCGGTGATTGCCAAGCGAGCTGAGGTGGTTCAAGCGGGGACAGCGTTGTTCCAGGCTCCGGGGTGGATCGAACCGCGACCGACGGCAATCAGCGTCGCGGCTCTGGCTCCCGGAGTGATCGAATCCTTGCTGGTGGTGGAAGGGCAGGCCGTTGAGAAAGGGGAGCCCGTTGCTCGTCTCATTTCCATTGATGCAGAATTGAATGTCGAGCGTGCGAGGAACACGGTTGCCATCCGGGAGGGAGAGTGGAAGCGAGCCAAAGCGGAATTGGCCGCTGCAAAACGTCGACTCAATCATCCATTGCACTTGCAGGTCCAACTGTCCGACGCCGAAAGCATGTTGGCGAAAGCGGAAACGGAGTTGGCCAAGTTGCCATTCCTAGCAGAGGCGGCGAAGGCGAATGTGAAATACGCCGAGCAAAACTTGCAGGGCAAACGGTCCGCTGAAGGAGCGATCTCCGGCCGGCTTCTTTCTCGCGCGGAGAGCGACCTCGCGGCGGAGCAGGCCAAGTTGCAAGAGTTGGAGCAACGTGAGCCGAATTTAAAACGAGACGTCCATGCACTCAGCAACAAGGTGCATGCTTTGAAGAGTCAATTGGAGCTTTTGATTGAGGAAACCCGACAGGTGGAGGAAGCCGAGGCGAAGGTCGATTCCGCCGCAGCGCTTTGGGAAGAAGCGAAGTTGCAATTGCGTCAAGCGAAGTTGGTTTTGGAACGCAATGTGGTGAAATCACCGATGTCGGGGCGCATTTTGAGGTTGGTGGCTTCACCGGGCACGCGTGTTTCCGGGGCTTCGTCATCGGCTTCGCACAGTGCCAGCACGGTGGTCGAGATGTACGATCCCGAACGATTGCAGGTGAGAGCTGACGTGCGTTTGGAAGATGTTCCGATGGTTCAAAAAGGCCAACCGGTGGAGATTGAAACGGCATCGTCTTCTGTGGTGATCCAAGGACGCGTTTTGCAAGCCACCAGCGCGGCGAATGTTCAAAAGAACACGCTGGAGGTCAAAGTCGAACTGATGGATCCGCCCGCCACGGTGAGCCCGGAGATGCTGGTCACCACGACGTTTTTGTCGCCCGAGGTCAATGGTGGTGTCGATGCGTCGGCCGAACGCGAGCGTTTGTTCATCCCCAAATCGTTGATTCAGACGAACGATCAAGGCGACTATGTTTGGTGCGTCAGTGCCGAGTCGATCGCTGAAAGGAAGGCTGTGAGTGTTGGCGGAACGGCTGGGGATGACTTGGTGGAAATTGAATCTGGACTGGATGTCACCGCCAAATTGATCACCAGCCGACCGTCAGGTTTGAAGGATGGTGACTGGGTGGAAATCGAATCGGAAGATCAAACAATGGGGGTGAACTGATGGCATTGGTCGAATTGCGAGGCGTGTCGAAAAGTTTTCAAAAGGGAGATCAGACGATCACGCCGTTGGATCAAATCGATTTAGACATCCACGAGGGTGAGTTTGTCTCGCTGATGGGGCCGAGCGGGACCGGGAAGAGCACTCTGCTGAATTTGGTCAGCGGGATTGATCGGCCCGATGCCGGGACAATTCGCGTGGACGACACCGACGTCACAAGTTTATCGAGGGGGCAGTTGGCGGATTGGCGAGCCGCGAATTTGGGATACATCTTTCAAACTCACAATCTGATTCCCGTCCTGACTGCCTACGAGAACGTGGAATTGCCCACGCTGTTGTTGAAGATGAGCGGCTCGCAACGACGTCAACGGGTGGAGTTGGCATTGGAAGCGGTGGGGCTCAGCGACCGAGCGGATCACTACCCCAGACAGTTGTCTGGCGGACAAGAACAACGTGTCGGAATCGCTCGCGCCATCGTCGCTCATCCGAAAGTCGTGGTCGCGGACGAGCCGACGGGAAGTTTGGACACGGAAACCAGTGAACAAGTGCAAGTCTTGCTTCAACGGCTAAATCGCGAACTCAACATCACCATGTTGATGGTGACTCATGATTTGGACGCAGCCAAAATTGCAAACCGGCAACTGTTGCTGGATCGCGGGAAGTTCATTGAGACCGGGGCGACATCTTCTTCAGCGACGCTCGCGTAAGCAACAGAAGTGTGTCTTTACTCGGCTAGCCGATCAAGAAACCATTCCTTCCTTTTGTCAGCCAACCCTATGTTTCGCTACGTTCTCAAGACGCTGTGGCGGCATCGCACTCGAACGTTGTTGACGGTGACCGGTGCGGCGGTGGCGATGTTTGTGTTTTGTTTTGTGGGGTCGGTTCAAGAAGGAATGCGGCGTTTGACGACGGGGACGGACGCGGATCGAAACTTGATTGTGTTTCAGGAAAATCGGTTTTGCCCGACCAGCAGTCGGTTGCCGGAAGATTACCAACGCATCGTTCAAGAAATCCCGGGTGTTCGCGAAGTGATGCCCATTCAGGTTTGGACCAATAACTGTCGTGCGAGTTTGGACATTGTCGTTTTCAACGGAGCCGACCCAGAGCAAATTCGACGGATGCGTCCGTTGCGGCTTCTCAGCGGAAGCTGGCAGCAGTTTCAGTCCTCCACAGATGCGGCATTGGTCGGACGCAATGTGGCTCAGCGACGCGGGCTAAAAACCGGGGATCAATTCACGATCGGCGAATTGTCCGTTCGTGTCGCGGGAGTTTTCACCTCGAATGTTCCGTCAGAAGAAAACTTGATCTACACGAGTTTGCGATTCTTGCAGTACGCCCGAGGTCTCGACGCGGCGGGTTTGGTCACGCAGCATGAGGTGTCTCTCACGAAAGAAGCCGACCCTGATCGCGTCGCGGCAGCAATTGACGAGAAGCTACGAGCGGCGGCGGTGGCGACAAAGACGCGGCGAAAGGGAGCGTTCCAGGCAAGCACCCTCTCGGACTTGGTTGATTTGATCGGGTTCGCACACTGGTTAGGTTACGCCTGCGTCGGATTGGTGCTTTCGCTGGTGGCGACCACAACGGTGATGAGTGTCCAAGACAGGATCAAAGAATATGCAGTGCTTCAAACGGTCGGCGTCCGTCCGCTGCGAGCCATGCGATTGGTTTTGGCCGAAAGTACGCTCCTGTGTCTGGTCGGCGGAGTCGGCGGGACATTGCTCGCATTGGTGGCATTGGGGCTTGGCGGATTCGCGATCGGAGCGGAGGGGGCGACGATTGCTTTTCGGCCTTCGATTCACCTGGCCATGATGGGAACCATGGTGTCGGTCATCGTGGGGATCTTGGCCGGAATCCTACCCGCGATTCAAGCCGCCACCGTTCCCATCGTCAACGCCTTGCGTCAGGACTGATTTCGTCGCGCGAGATCAATCACCGTTGCAGTTGTCATTTCTTGGCGACCAAGCTGACGCCAACGATGGCGATTCCCATGCCGGCGAAATGTTGCCACGACGATGGTTCGTGCAGAATGAGGATCGCCAGCAACATGGTCAGTACCGGGCCAACGGAACCGATGACCGTCGTCCGCGTGGCACCGATGGTCAGGATCGCTTCGTTAATCATGAAGCTTGGAATGACCGTGCATACAAACGCCAAGATCAATCCGTACGCGTAAACCACCGGTTGCACTGCGAAAAGATCTGACGCCGATCGAAACCAAAAGAAATGGGTCAACGCGAATGCGGTGGAGCCGATCATTGCCAAACTCGTGAATTCGCGACTGCCGATTTGTTGCATCACCGGTTTGGCAAAGAGAACGTAGAACGAATAGCTCAGTGCCGCCGCGAAAACCAGGAAAACTCCCCACGCCGTGTTGCCGTCGGTAGTGAACTGGCTTTCTTGTCCGTACATCAACCAAACGCCCGCGTAAGACAAACCAATCGCCGCCAAAATGCGACGGTTCAAGGTCTCGCCCAAAAACATCCAAGCGAGTGCCGCGACCATCGCTGGGTAGGTGAACAGCGTCAGGCGTTCGAGTTGTGCGGAGATGTACTGCAGCCCAGAAAGGTCCAAGTAAGAGGCCAAGTAGTAGCCCAAGAACCCAAGCGATAAAGCCCGCACCATGATCGGGATCGGCAAACCAGATTTCGGTGCCTGGTCCGACGCAACGCTATTCGGCAAAGACTTGTACCGACGTCGCATCAAGGTTGCAAAGACAGCGGCGTAGAAGGGCAATGCCATCAACATCCGCAGCGTCAACAACAAGGTCGCGTCTGCCCCGGCGGCAAAGGCGAGTTTGATAAAGATGGACTTCAACGCAAAGAGAAACGTGCCGACGATTGCGAGCGTCACGCCCCACGACAACTTGCTCGTGCCGGCGGGGCGGGTGACGGGTGATGCCTCGTTCGGGACGGTCGGGGAACTCACGAGTTCACTTTGTGATGGAGATTCAGCGGCGAAGATAGCCAGCGTGGCGAGCGAAAAGATTCGCCGCAACCGGGCTCACTGACAGCGTGGACACGCTTTGTCCGCCGCGGTTCGGGAATCGCTACCTAATTCCCGCTCTCGGTCGATCATCACGCGAAAACAATCACAACGCTTAGGAGAGCTGTTGTTCGCTGTCGTAAGGAACCGGCGTGCCGTGCAACTCCGCAAGAGCATTCGCGGCGGCACGTTGCTCGGCGTCTTTTTTGTTGTTGCCCCAAGCCGGGGTGAACGTTCGGTCGTCCACCATGGCTCCCATCAAAAACATCTTGCGATGATCAGGACCCGTTTCGCGAATCAGTTTGTAGATTGGCGTCGCTGACAATTCGCGTTGGGCGTATTGCTGCAACACCGATTTGTGATTGCCAGAACCTTGCGTGTCGACCGCGGTGTTGACCTCATCGGCCAGCCAACGCTTCAACCGTTCACGCACCACCTCCGGTCCGCCATCCAAGTACAGCGCCGCGATGACCGCTTCGAAGACATCGCTCACCAACGACTTGGGATAACTGCGATTGCGAGTGACGCCTCGGCCGACGATCAAGCATTGGTCCAGTCCCAATTTGCAAGCTACCTTTCCACAGGAACGCCGGCTCACAACAGCGGATTTGATCTTCGTCAGATCGCCTTCGCTGTATTCGGGGTACTCGTTGAAGAGCCATTCACAAACGGTCAGCCCCAAAACGGAGTCGCCCAAAAACTCCAACCGTTCATTGCTTGCCAAGCGATGTGAGGCGCCCGAGGCGTGCGTCAACGCCGAATGAAGCAGGTCGATGTTTTTGAAGCGATAGCCGAGGATCTCTTGGCAGCGTTCGATCTTGGCCGGCGAGTCCGCGTAGGGTTCGTCGTCGGAGGCGTCCACCAATCGGATCGTTTCTGAACGAAGCGATTCGTCGGTGGGTGGTGGCGACTCGTTGGGCTGCGTCGAGACCGTCGGTTCAGATTCCGACGTGAACGAAGCGTCTCGTGAACCTTCACGAGATGAATTGGATGAGGATGACACGCGCGGTCGGACCTTGGGCGAGTTGGATGAAGATGGACAATCTGTCAGTCTTCAGTCCCGCGCCGGTGACCGAAACCAAACGCAAAAATGCGGGGGATGTCTCGGCCACCGGTGAGCGACTGTTGGAAAAAATCGGAGAGTTTCAAAGCGGAATCTCTCCGATGCCGCCAATGATTCTATCTGGGGGAGTATCATTTTGGCAACGCAATGACGCCCTTGCATCCAAGCAATTTCAATTGGCGCACCGCAAGCGGAATGTGCGGATTCCCTGGGCAGGATTTTTGGGCACCTCCCGAGGGGGCGGATCGCCAATGGGCAGGCTGGGTTGCGAACAACGGTCGGTCGGCGGGCGGTATGTTGTTTTGCCGTGGAACGGTTTCTGAGCGGGGCGATTCGTTGCCGTCACCCGAGACCGACCGATCGAGAGCCATGCGGTCAGCACGAGAACCAGCAAACCGTGAACCAGCAAACATTGCGGCACACGCCAATCAGTGGAAGGAAACCATGACGCGAAGGAATTGGATCAGCTTGGGGCAAACAGGTCGGTGGAAAACGCTCGCTGGGGTGATCGTCATGGCCGCCGTTTTCCTTTTGGGGCGGATGCCGATCACGGAAGCGGAGGATTTGTCCAACAACGTCGCCGCCGCGACCGATGCGAATCTGCGTGCGGATCTGCGTTACCTCACCAGCGAAGAATTGGCAGGTCGCAACGCCGTGGGGAAGGAAATTCAGCTCGCTGCGGAGCATGTTGCGGAACGATTCCAGCAAATCGGCTTGGACACCCATCTCTATGGCGACTCCGCGTTTCAGCCTGTCGAGATGGCGACCGGGTCCGAGCCAACGTCTCGCGACGACAATCGATTGACTTGGTGGACGGCCGAGTCGAACCCTTCTGCGATTGCATTGGACAGCCAGTTTTCGCCACTCGCGATTGGGGCCCTCTCGGGGGATGTGGAATCGGATCTGGTTTGGCTGGGCTACGGCATACGGGCACCAGAATACGGATACGACGATTACCAAGCTTTGGCCGACGCGATGAAGGCGTCTGGGAAATCCACCGATCGGCCTGCTGAGGGCAAGATCGTGATGATGCTCCGCAAAGAACCCGGTTTCGCGAATCCGGACAGTCCGTTTGATGGTGTGAAGAACACGCGGCACGCTTTCTTCGACACCAAAATCGCGACGGCGATCGCGGAAGGCGCGGCGGGTGTGCTGCTCATCAATGATCCGGCCAGCGTCCGGGAATCGGTCCAGCGGGTCGAAAACAATTACGCGGCGGAAGACCGTCGAGTGAAAGCGTTGCAGATGCAGCTCAACGCTCTGCCGGCGGAGGCCACTAAGTTGCGGTCTGTTGTTCAAGAGAAACTGGACGCAGCGAAGGAAATGTTCGGCATTCGAGATTTGGCCGTCGACAAAGCAGGGTGGGGTCTGTTGGGTGTCGCGGAGGCTGGCATGCGGCCTCGGTTGGGCGATCCGGTAAAGGACCCCATCACCGGCGAAACGACTCAGCGTCCCGCGATTCCGGTGGCTTCGATCTCCCGAGACGCCGCGGATCGGATTTTGAAGCAGATGGCAGCCAACGCGGTTGACGATGAGGCCGAAACGTTTGCCGGTGGATTGACCGTGGTGGAAGCCGCGATTGATTCGGATTTCCAGCCGCGCGGCATCGCGGCCGAATCGCTTCGAGCCCGATTGCAGGTTGGATTGACGAAAGGAACCGCCACCAGCCCGAACGTGCTGGGCGTGTTGGAGGGCAAAGGGGAGTTGGCCGATGAGACCATCGTGATCGGTGCCCACTACGACCATGTCGGGATGGGCGGGCAGGGATCCCTGGCACCGGGAACGATCGAGATTCACAACGGTGCGGACGACAACGCGTCTGGCACGGCGACGATGTTAGCGGTCGCGAAGCGAGTCGTCGCTCATTTGGCAGATAAAGAAACTCATCGTCGCGTTTTGTTCATCGCCTTCACCGGAGAAGAACGTGGGCTGCTCGGCAGCAAGTACTATTGCCAGCAACCTCGTTTTCCCATTTCGAAAACGGTTGCGATGATCAACATGGACATGGTCGGGCGGCTTCGCGACAACGAGCTGACCGTCTACGGGACGGGGACGTCCGATGATTTTGAGAACCTCGTCAACGAACTCAACGACGGACTTCCTGAAACTGGCGCGGCCCCAGATTCGCGGCCGTTCAAGCTGAATTTGGTGGCCACCGGGTACGGGCCCAGCGACCATGCTTCGTTTTATGAAGCCGGCGTGCCGGTGCTGTTCTTCTTCACCGGTCTGCACAGCGATTATCACCGTCCAAGTGATGATTTCGAGAAACTTAACATGGACGGGATGATCCGTATAACCGATATCGTTTCTCAGGCCGCCAATCGGATTGCCACGTCACCGCGACGGCCTTCATACACGCAGACGAACAAAGATTTTCAGATTCGACGTCAAATGACGGTCATGCTCGGTGTTCAATTGGACCCGACATCCAATCAAGTCATTGACGTGATGGATCCGAGTGCTGCGAAAGATGGGGGCGTTTTGGAAGGCGATCAATTGGTGAAGGCTGGAAGCAAACCGATTCAATCCATCAACGATTTGCGGGAAGAACTTCGATCGAAGTCACCCGGGGACGTTCTGAACCTGACCGTATTGCGGGATGGTGAAACGGTGGAATTGAGCGTCAGGCTTCGAGCTCGATAATCGCCAAGAAAAAGTCCAATCTGCTGTTGAAACCACCTCGATCCGTCTTGAACTGGTCGAACGGGATTGACAGAATGACCGGCAACAAAGCTTGATTTCGGTGAGGAAACCGAAGCCATTCAAGCGGGCTTGAATTAGACCATCGCATTCACCACGCAAGGAGTAGCGGACGTGCGAACCATCGTTCTTTCGGCCATCGCCATGGCCATGACCACCGTCAGTGTTTTGGCACCGGCTTCGGTTTCTGCCCAAGACAGCGGTCACCGCATCGCCGTCGTCGACGTCGCTTACATCTTCAAAGAAAATGAAGGTATCAAAAAGCAAGTCAAGGCAGTTGAAGACAACCTGAAGGCCTTCGACGCGGAGTTGACCGCGAAACGCGAAGAGTTGAAGGCTGCTGCCGAGAAGCTGAAGACCTTCAACCCAAGTTCGGCTGAGTACACTGCTCAAGAAGAACGCGTCGCTGCCATGGAATCCAAGCTTCGTTTGGACATGGCTCGCAAACGCAAAGAGTTGGCCGATCGCGAAGCGAAGATCTACTACGACAACTACCAGCTCATCGCTGATGGCGTCCAACAGATTGCCGTGTACCACAAAATCAACCTGGTTCTTCGTTACAACAGCGAAAACATGGACCTCGAACGAGGTGAATCGGTCATCCGGGGCGTGATGCGAAACATCGTCTATCACGACGACAAGTTGGACATGACCGGAGCTGTTATGCAGTTCCTGGACAAGAAGTTGATGGCCGGCGGCGCACCAAACCGTCAGTGATCAAGGTCGTCTGACGAAGACAAT
The DNA here is from genome assembly GCF_020966775.1 of Rhodopirellula halodulae. Lineage (NCBI taxonomy): Bacteria > Pseudomonadati > Planctomycetota > Planctomycetia > Pirellulales > Pirellulaceae > Rhodopirellula > Rhodopirellula halodulae. The sequence goes on from NZ_JAJKFV010000029.1 coordinate 2,375,883, forward strand.
GAATTCGGTGGTTCAAGTGTTGCTTGGGCCACCACGCGGTGCAGCGAAGGATTCGCGGCACTTGATGACATGCAATGGGGCCATGGGCACGGAGTGCCCGTGGGCAGGTTTCGCTCGCGTGCAAGGAGGCTCGCAGCGTGATGGGGATTCGCAACGAACATACGATCGCGTCGTGCTGTGAAATCAGCGGGCGTGGTTACTGGAGCGGCAAAGACGTTCGCGTCACTTGCTGTCCCGCGCCTGCCGGAACCGGTGTTGTGCTGGTTCGGTCCGATTTGCCGGGCATGCCAGAATGCCCCGCTCACACCCAATTCGCCGACGGCGTTTCCTTCCGCACCAACTTGGTTCAGGGCGACGCTTCGTTCCAGATGGTCGAGCATCTGATGGCCGCGCTGGCCGGACTGGAAATTGACAACTGCCGAGTTGAGATCTCCGCCGAAGAACTACCCGGTTTGGACGGCAGTTCACTCGCCTATGTCGATGCCTTGCAAGAGGCCGGCTTGGTCATTCAAGCAGCAACGTCGCGGCCGCTTGTGATTCGCGATTCGTTCCGGATCGAACATGGTGGCGGCTATGTCGATGTTGCTCCAAGCACGAACCAGGAAACGGTCTACGAATATTCGCTGGACTATGGCGTCGACAGCCCGATTCGTCAGCAGTCGTATCGGTGCGTCCAAACACCTCACACGTTTTCTCGCCAAGTCGCCTCGGCACGCACTTTTGTCACGGCCGAACAAGCCGATCAATTGCGAAGCTCGGGCGTGGCGTCTCATGTAACCCACGACGACCTGCTGGTGATTGGTGAAGACGGGCCCGTCGGCAATGCCTACCGTTTTCGCAACGAATGTGCACGTCACAAGACACTGGATTTGATTGGCGATCTTTCGCTGGCTGGCGTGTCTTTGATAGGACAGTTCACTTCGGTTCGCGGTGGACATTCGCTCAACGCGATTGTCGCGAAACGGCTGGCGGAATTGGCCGCCGAGCAGTCTTTGGTTCGCCAGGATGAGTCGTCTGCCGTGCTAGTTCATCGCCGTGCAGCATGAACCGAACCAACTTGATTTATCAACTCACTTTGTTATCGCATCTCAAACTCAAGACAACGCACCAAGGATCCAAACATGAGTGCTAACATCGCTCGCACCGCCGTCGTTGATCCTCGTGCACAAATCGGTGATGGGGTCCAAATCGGCCACTTCAGCGTCATCGGACCCAACGTGAAGTTGGGCGATCGGACTCGCGTGGGCGACCACGTGACGATCGACGGGGTCACTTCGATCGGTTGCGATAACCAAATTTTTCCGCACGTTTCGATTGGCACGAACCCGCAAGACGTCAGCTATCGCAATACGCCCACTCGCGTTGAGATTGGCGATGGAAATGTTTTTCGTGAGCAGGTCACGATCAACCGTGCCAGTGAAAAAGAAGACGGTGTGACTCGCGTTGGCGATCACAACTATCTGATGACCGGTACACACATCGCTCATGATTGCAGCATTGGGTCACGCATCGTGCTGGCCAACAATTGCATGATCGGTGGGCACGCTCACATCGCTGATGATGTAACCATTGCCGGTGGAGCCGGGGTGCACCAGTTCGTTTCGATCGGAACGCTGAGCTTCGTCGGTGCGATGACTCGTATTCTGCAAGACGTGCCACCGTACGTGATTGTCGACGGCGCGGACGCTCGTCCCCGTTGCATCAACACGGTGGGACTGAAACGTCACGATTACACGCAAGACGACATTGCTGTGTTGACGCAGGCGTTTCGTTTGCTGTATCGGAAGCGTGTCGGTGTGGAACCCGCTCGCGATCAAATGTTCGCGACCGGTCCAATCCGCCCCGTTTTGCGTCACCTGTTTGATTGTTTGGACAACAGTTGCCTTGGTCGTGCCGGCCGAGGACGAGATCGTAGAAAGAAAGCAGCATGAACCGGGAATTGCGAGTCGCCGTCATTGGAGCCGGTCACCTGGGCCGCATCCACGCGAAGCTGATTGCTCAAGTGGAAGGAGCCCGCTTGGTCGCCGTTTGCGATCCGGTGAAGGACGCATGCGATGCCTTGGCGGAAACTCATGGTGTCACCGCGTACAGCGACTACCGCGATTCCATCGAACACATCGACGCAGCCATCATCGCGGCGCCGACGGACCTGCACTGCGACATCGCGTCGACTTTGATCAAGGCCGGCAAGCACCTGATGGTTGAAAAGCCACTGGCCGCTGATTCGGACGACGCACGCCGCCTGGCGTTGATGGCGTCCACTCGCAACTTGGTTTTGCAAGTTGGCCATGTTGAACGATTCAATCCCGCGTTCACCGCGCTGGGTGATTTTGGTGTCGACGTGAAATACGTCGAGGCCACGCGAGCTTCACGCTTCCCCGGACGTTGTTTGGATGTTGGCGTGGTGATGGACTTGATGATTCACGATTTGGATTTGGTGCTGTCGCTGACTCAAGCGTCGGTGCGTTCCATTTCGGCCAGCGGGATTTCCGTGGTCAGCGATCACGAAGACATTGCCGAAGCTCGCTTGGAGTTCGAGTGTGGCTTGGTCGCGAATTTGAAGGCTTCGCGAGTCAGTCCACTGCCTTGTCGCGACATGACTTTGTTCAGTCCGGCCGGATTTGCACAGATCGATTTTGGGAAGCCATCGCTTTCGACCGTTCGTGCGAGTGAAACGTTGTCGACACGGCAGTTTGATTTGGATCAAGCTACCGACAATCCATTGGGATACGCCGATGATTTGTTCGGTGAGCACTTGCAGTGCGAAGTCAACGAGTTGGAGCCTCGCAATGCGATCCTCGATGAGCTGCATGACTTTGTGATCAGCGTCGAGAGTCGCACTTCACCGATCGTTGATGGTTCCGCCGGTGCTCGCGCCGTCACCATCGCATCCGCGATTCTGGATGCCATCGATGAGCGTGCTTGGTACTCGTACGCTGGTGCTGATGAGCGTGGTCCGTTGGCGATTCCACGTCGCCGCGTTGGCCAACCCGCAACGCAAGATGTCGCGGCTTCTCGCCGGGCTGCCTAACCGCGTGCTCTCGCCGGAGCGTTCGCCATTCGTTGCGAAATGCCCGGCTTCATCGACTGGGTGGGTTGCGAGCGAATCCAGCTGTCTTGTTCGCAGCAGGCCAGTGTGTCGGCGAATTGCTTGCAAATTGCTGGGTCTAAAGGTGCGACAGGCTGACGCATCCCTGTTCAGGATTCGCTCTCTGTCGCGTAGAACCGCTCAAAACCCGCAGGAATTTTGCCCCGCAAAGTCGTTTTGATCGTTTTTTCCGGTGTAATTGCACTGGTTGACGCAAGCTGCGTGACACCTAAACTCTGCCCAAATTGCCTCCGCGCGTGTTTGAGGCATTTCCACCTAGTCTAGGAGAGTTTAGATGATTCGATCGATCATGGTCGTCGCCCTGTTCGCTGTTAGCAGCGTTGCTGTGGCCCCACAAGCTGAAGCCGGTTTGTTCGGATGCTTCAAGAAGAAAAGCTGCTGCGAGCCAGCTCCAGTTTGCTGCGAAGCACCTGAGCCAGTTTGCTGCGAACCAGCTCCAGCACCAGTTTGCTGCCCAGAGCCAGCTCCAGCTCCTGTTTGCTGCGAGCCAGCACCTGCACCAGCTCCTTGCTGCGAACCAGCACCTGCTCCAGCTCCCGTTTGCTGCGAGCCAGAACCAGCACCAGTTTGCTGCGAACCAGCTCCTGTTTGCTGCCCAGAGCCAGCACCAGTTTGCTGCGACCCATGCGCAAAGCCAAAGTGTGGCTTGTTCGCAAAGATCAAGGCTCGCTTCGCAGCCAAAAAGTGCTGCCCAGATCCTTGCTGCAACTGAATCACCGGCATTCGTCGGTAGTGGGTTTCGATCGCTGCCGCGAAACACCGTGCTAAGAGCGAGTGCTGTTCATGAACAGTGCTCGTTTTTTTATGCGCCGTCGTTTGGGCTTTGAAATCCATCGCGTGGTTGGATGTGCCCACGAAATTTTGTTGACGACGAACCGCTAATTCGCGTTACCGTCAGATTCTGCACCCAAGCCAGATTCGTATGCGAAAACCGAACGCCATGACGCGAGGCGTGTTGGCTTGTCCCGCCGGTTTGTCAAAATGGGCACTGGCCGTGACGGGATGATGCTACGGCCCGCCGTTTCTTCTTCGACCCAACTCATTGAAAATTCGCAATGGTATCTGCCAGTATTCTCGCTCTCGACGTCGAACAACTGAACCGCGATTGGCAGTGGATGCTGTCGGTGTTGCAGACCGTGTTGCAGCGTGGAGGCGATGAACAGTTGGCTGAGTTGTTGCCGGTTCCCGGATCGAAGTTGGACATCGAAAAGACGCCGGCCGATTCGGTTCAACTGACGCAGGCCTATTCCATCGCGTTTCAATTGCTAAGCATGGCCGAGCAAAGTTCGGCGGCGCAGTTTCGCGATCGCATCGAATCGGAATCCGGCATGGCGGATCTGCCCGCGTTGTGGGGAGAGAGCCTGCAACAGTTGATCGATCGAGGTTGGTCGGCGGACATGATCGCGTCGGAGTTGCCTTCGATGCGGGTGGAATTGGTGCTGACGGCACACCCGACCGAGGCCAAACGTGCCACGGTGTTGGCTCATCACCGTCGATTGTTCCGCCGTTTTCAAATGCGACACCAAGCCGACCTTCCTCCGTGGCGACGTTCGGAAAACGAGCAAGCCATCGAATCGGTGCTGAACATTTTGTGGCGAACCGGTGAGATCTATTTGGACAAACCCGATCTGCAGTCCGAACGCCGCAACGTCATGGACTACTTGACCGTCGTGTTCCCCAAGGCATTGCAACCGCTGGATCAACGGCTTCGTCAGGCTTGGCGCGAGGTCGGGTTGAGCGAAGATGCGATTGCCGATCCGTTGGCACTGCCGCGCTTGACGTTCGGGACGTGGGTCGGTGGTGACCGCGACGGACACCCTTTGGTCACTCCGGAGGTGACGGAAGAAACGCTGATGCAGCTTCGCCGTGGTGCGATTGAGCTGATGCGTGAGGAGCTGGTTCAGTTGGCTCGTTTGACCAGTGTCTCCGCTTACTGGTTGCCGCCGACCAGTGAGTTTCTCAATCGAATCGCCGAGCGGGCCCAAGCGATGGGCGACGTGGGGGCGAAGGCGATCGCTCGCAATCCGAATGAACCCTGGCGTCAATACATCAACTTGATGATGGCCAGTTTGCCAACCGTCAAAGCGAATGGTGGATTGCAGAATGACGCCGGGCAAACGTTCACCTATCAACGTTCGCGAGAATTGTTGGCCGATCTGCGTTGCCTGCATGAAAGTCTGGTCGCGGTCGACATGGCGGATGTGGCTGCCAATGCGGTCGCGCCGACCATGCGGATTGCTCAAACATTCGGGTTCCACTTGGCGGTTTTGGACATTCGTCAAAACAGTGCCAAGCACGACACGGCGATTGAACAGTTGCTTCGCGCGGCCGGTATGTCCGATTGGAAGTTCGCTAGCTGGGACGAAGCCAAGCGGATGAAATTCCTGACTGAAGAGCTTGCCAGTTCACGTCCGCTGACGCACCCGGATTCGTCGGCCGGCGAAGAAGCCGACGCGGTCTTGGGAGCTTTGCGAGTGGTCACCCAGTATCGATCCAAACACGGCGCGGATGGTTTGGGGGCTTTGATCGTCAGCATGACTCGCAACACGTCGGACTTGATGGCGGTCTATTTGTTGGCTCGCGAAGTTGGTCTGCTGCAACGAACCGAGAACGGACCGGTGTGTCCGCTGCCTGTCGTGCCGTTGTTTGAGACGATCGATGACTTGGAACGTTCGCCCGAGATCTACGACCGCTTCTTGCAACACCCCATCACGCGAAACAGTTTGGCGGCCATCGCGCAGCGAGAAGGATCTTCGGCACCGGTCGGACAAGTCATGATCGGATACAGCGACAGCAACAAGGACGGCGGAATCTTGGCCAGCCTCGTGGGGCTTCGACATGCGCAGCGCAAGCTAACTCATGTCGCTCGGTCACACGGCGTACGAGCACGTTTCTTCCACGGTCGAGGTGGCACGATCAGCCGTGGTGCCGGACCAACGCACCGCTTCATCAAGAGCTTGCCTGACCACACGATCGGCGGCGACATGCGTTTGACGGAACAAGGCGAGACCATTGCCCAGAAGTACGCCCATGAGCCGACGGCGATCTACAACCTGGAACTCTTTTTGGCCGGCGTGACTCGCAAGTCGCTCGCGGATTCACGGTCAAAGGAAGCGGAGCATCCGTTGGAGCCAACGTTGGTCAAGCTGGCCGCGTGGGCACGGTCGACTTATTGCGAGTTGCTTCACAGCGAAGGCTTTGTGGAGTTCTTCCGCGAAGCCACGCCGATCGACGCGATTGAACAAAGTCGCATTGGTTCTCGTCCCGCGCGACGGACCGGGCAACAAACTTTGGATGACTTGCGAGCGATCCCCTGGGTGTTCAGTTGGGGCCAAGCACGTTGTTATTTGTCGGGCTGGTACGGCGTTGGAAGTGCACTGAAGAAACTGCAAACGGAATGTCCTGACGAATTTGCCGCCGTCAAGAAATCGTTGCGTGATTGGGCACCGCTTCACTACTTGATCAGCAACGTCGCCACCAGCGTGACCGCGGTCGATATCGAAGTCATGAAGCAGTATGCCGCCTTGGTTGACAATGCAACGCTTCGGGAGCGGTTTGTCACGGACATTGAATCGCAGTGGAAGCTGGCATGCGAGATGGTGGAAGCTGTCTATGGCGGGCCAATGGAATCGCAGCGTCCCAATGTGCAACGCATGATCGCTTTGCGAAGCGAAGGTTTGCGATTGCTGCACCGTCAGCAAATTTCTTTGCTGCAGCGTTGGCGTAGCTACAACAAAATGGGCGAGCATGCTCAGGCGGATGCGTTGCTGCCCGCGTTGCTGCTGAGCGTCAACGCCATTGCATCCGGACTGGGAACCACCGGCTGATTTAGCCGCTGCGGGGTTTGGCAAACTCGGGAACACATCACCGAGTCAGATGTCTTGCGGCGATCCCTGTTGATTGACGCCGATCAGTGCCGGCGTTAGCAGCGCCGCGAACCAGAGCATGGTGAGTGTGGTGGGGAATGATTCCAAGATGGTGTCTTCCACCAAACCAGACACCAACACATAAACCAACACCGCTCGGATCCATTCTTGCGGAGAGGTCGTTCCGAACACGAGCGACCAACCGAGCAGCAGGAGCATCAAGCCGCAAGCGATGACTCCGGCGGAGAACGTGACGTGCAGCAGCAGGTTGTGAGTGCCCGTCGCTTCGCGGCTCATCACGCTGGCGGCACTGTCCATGCCATAGCCGGTCAGCGGTCGCTGGACAATGAAGCTCAACGCTTCTTTCCAAATGGTGGTGCGTCCGGTGAGCGATGTGATCTCTTCCACATCACCGCTCTTGGTCACCGCACTGACGGCCGTTTCTGAAAAGGGGCCTTCGCCCGTGAACAAGGAAATACCAAGGACCAGCACAGCACCCGATGCGACGGCGAGGATTCCCACCGCCATCCCGCCTCGGCCATAAAGGCGATCGATCAGAAGCACGCCGGCCGCCGCGAATCCGGCGAGCATTGCGGTTCGGCTGAGCGTTGCGATCACGGTTGCCACCGCCAACGTGATCACGCCGATCAGAAACAATCGCTTCCATGATCCGCGGACGCCGACGGATGTGATGCTGTCCGTTCGGCCCAAATACATTGCGACGCCGACCAAGACAATGGTGATGGCATTCTTGGCGATGTTGTTGGGGTGACCGGTGCCGCCCATGCGTTTGACAGTCTCGGTGGCACTGACGTATTCCTCGAACGTGCCGAGCTCTGGAACGAGAACGAACAATCCCCACGTCACCAACATGTACAGGCAACTTCCACAGACCACCGCCGCGACCAATTTGCGTGGGCCCAATGTCGCGAGAGCCATCGCGGTGAATAGGACGTAGCCCAGGTAGATTAGCGCGGAGGCTCGGCTGATCGTCGCATTTTGCTCAATAGCGAACAGGCTGGTCAGCGTGAAAACGATGCCAAGGCAGAGCAGTCCCAATCCTGGCAGACTGAACAAAATGCCGCGTGTGCGTGGGCTTACCATAAAGGCCAGACCGCCCCAAAAGGTCGCCAAGCCCGCCAAACCCAGTTTGGCCAAGGTCAGCACGTTGAGACTGCTTGTCGCGCGGTCGAACTCCGCACTGGTCTTGGGTTCGATCGGGTTGATGAACATCGCCAACATCACCACCACGAACACCGCCCACGCAATCCATCCGCTGAAGGAAGATGCTTGAGAGGAGAACTCGTGGGTGGAGTCAGCTTCGCGGTGTTCACCCGCGATTCGGGAAGAAGGCTCGGTGATCGTGGTCAAGACAGTCTCGGCATGTACCAGTCGACTTGCTGTTCTTGATAGATCCGAAACTTCACACCGTGCGACCAGAGATCAAAGTAAGGCTCAAAGGGTTCCTCCACGCGGACGTGATCCATGTAGAGCGGCCACATCAAATGATCGCGAACGCCGGCATCGCAGGAGATGAAGTAATAGGGTGCACGCAGTGCCTCCGCAAAAGGATCCTGCACGTCGACTTGGGTCACGAAGTTCTCAACCAGATCTTGGAACGTCTTCAGCAACTGCGTCTTGTGGTGATCCTCTTTGGGATGTTTGGGAGGAATGCCTTCCAACACACGGTGCTTTTCGATGCCTCGCAAACGGGACGCGGCATCATCGTTCCCCAGTTCCTCTGCCAACTGGATCATGCGGTCGGTCCAATCGGCCGCCTTTGATTCCACCACCACAGGGTCGATGGGCTGTGGTGAGCGGACCAGGAAGAACGCGTCTCGTCCGCCTTGGGGCCGTCGATCGTCGCCGGCGATATCAAACAAGTTCGCCAGCCGTTGTTCCAGTTGCTGGCCGACGTTCAGATTTTCAAAGACACCGTCGAGTCCACGACCATCGGGGCGAAAGGATTGGAAGAAGCCAACGAACTTGTCGTTTTCGAAAACGGAATCATCGTTGATGCCAACGGACTCGCCCATGCGGCGCAGCAAGGCGACGAGTTCCGGATGATCGGGAGGCGTGGCGGGTGGCGGTGGGAACTGCATGAGTGGGCGGAGACGAATCGTGCGGAGTGGCGGAGATGTGTCGGGCGTGCGGTTTTTAGACGAACAAGTCAGAACTTGCCAACATTGTTGTTGGGGCTCAACCCTTTCGCGAGGTTGGACGGATCAGTGCGGCTGCATTTCGCGAGATTGTGCGAAAGACGACGAATTTTTCGTGTTCCGGCGGCGAAGTTTTGGGGCTGTTCTGAGCTCGATCGGTCCAGCTACGACTGCCCCTGAACCCACCAAATTTTCGCGAGTGAACGGGCCAGATGTCCGATCGCCACCCGAAAGGTTTGCCTATCTTGCCAACTCAGCGGGGTGTGGTGGCCCTTTAGCCGGGTTTATCGGGGGATTGAGCCGCTTTTTTGCGAAATTTGCAAAACCGAGGTGCGGATACTTGCACGCATTTGCACCAGTCCTAGAATCCCGCCCAGCCTGTCCGGTCGACGCGACCGGCACAGATTGGCCATTCCCCCACCGGGGGAGGCTGTCTGCGTCGCGGTGTTTCGCCCTTCAGGCCAAGGTCATTTCCGAGATCGATCAGGATGCTATCGGTCGGAGCCGACTTTCAGCGTTTATTCGGACTCATTGAGCCTTCGACAGGAATTCGAAAGCGGATCAGTGAGGTTCGTTGTACAAGCGTTTCGGCGGTACCACTCATCGAATCTTTTCTTGAGCTAGGACGTGGTTTGCGGATGATCTGCAGCCCTCAGGATTTCTTGAGGCGGTCAGTGAAACGGTCGCCCAGCTCGAATGCCGGCAAGGTGCCGCAACCGTCGACTCGTCACACGTTGTATGAGGAAGCTTGGGATGTTGTCACTGTTCTTGGGTCTTACGCTCGCCATGGCGACCAACGGCTCGATTTCGACCGAGGTCTCCCACGATGCGTCGACGCAGACGCCGGACCAGAACTACACACTTGCCTACAAAAAGTCCGTTGAAGAGGACAAACCTTTGATGGTCGTCGTCGGTGCACCTTGGTGCCCCGCTTGCGAAACTCTGAAGAAGACGACCATCGCGAACATGCAAAACAGCGGTGAGCTGGATGATGTCAGCGTCGCATTGGTGGATCGCGACGCAGAACCTGAATTGGCAAAGAGCCTGATGCAGGACGAAAAGATGATCCCGCAAATCATCATGTTCAGCAAAACCGAAGACGGTCGTTGGAGCCGCCGCAAATTGATGGGGTATCAACCTGTTCAGCCTGTTCGCTCGTTGATCAAACGAGTCGTCAGCCTGGGCCAAGGTTGAGCCGCATCCCGTTCTGACGAGCAGCCGATTGGATGGAGAAATCGGCTCGCTGAAGGAATCGCTGAGCGAAGCCATGGAGTCCTTTCGCTCCAATCCGACCTGGTCAAACGACGAAAAAGGCACGTGCAAGTTTCCTTGCACGTGCCTTTCTGTTTGTTTGGCGAGCGAGTCAGTCTTGCGAGCGAGCACGTTTGCGGGTCGGCGGATTCGATCGTTCGCCGACCTAGCGTTTCAAATCAGTCTTCGCTCTTGCGATTGAAGAACCGCTTTTTGGGATCGCGACGACTGATCCCCGCGCGATCCATCAGCGAACTCTTCATGACCTCTTCGATGTAGTCATCGTCGGCTGGTGGCGGACCATAGGCACCCAACAACTGCGGTTCATATTCCAGCGTGTAGTGGTGCTTGGCGATCGAGATCTTGCAGTTTGGATCGGCGCGTTTTCGCATGATGGATCGGCCGTCGACCTTGGTGCCATTGCGGCTGTTGAGATCGCGAATGAACCAATAACCTTGTTCCAAGGTCATTTTGCAATGTTGGCTGGACACGTTCGAGAAATCCAAACAAATGTCACAGTGGCGTCGCCGGCCGATCAAGAGCTTGTCTTTGATCAAGGGGATCGGATCGCCGCCGCCCAATGGCGTCAGCTGTCCGAAAGCACCAGCGAATTCTGGGGCGTCTTCAGCGCTCATGGTACTTGGGGCTTCAAAGATGGAGGATGACAACTAGAAACGCTCCATTCTATTCTCGTGGTGAAACTCAGGCTAGCGTTGGTGCCCCCCGAAAGAGCCGCTTCTGCATTTCGCGAGCGTAGAATTTGACGATTAAGACGATCGCGGCGGGTGGCAGGTTCACTTGGAGTCAGGCGGCGGTTGGTTTCGCCACGCACGTCGATACAATTCGCCCATGCAATCGCCCAACGATCCCGCGTGCTCAACGCAGCACCCTTCCGATGCCACCAATCGCTCGAGCCGCGGTTTCGACGTTCACTCGCTGAACGCAAAGTCAGCGTCGACCGTGAATCCGGAGATCGACTCCCGGTTGGTTTGGCAAACGCAAGGAGAACGCTTCAACGCATTCGGGAAATGGTTGCGACGTCGACATGGCGGCCGTATTCAACGCGTCAGCATCGACGCCGGCTTCACTTGTCCCAACGTGGACGGTGCCGTCACGCGAGGAGGCTGCAACTTTTGCGACAATCGTTCGTTCAGTCCTTCTCGCCGGGTTCGGTTGCAACGCGTGGCGGATCAGCTCCGTGAACAGATCGGACGGGTTCAAGATCGCTACAAAGACGTCCAAGGCTTCATCGCTTACTTTCAGCCAGCGACCAACACCTACGCTCCCATCGATCAGTTGCGAGAGATCTACGAGCTGGCATTGAACGCGGATCCGCGAGTGGTGGGATTGGCGGTTGGAACGCGTCCTGACTGCGTGCCCGACAGCGTTTTAGATCTGCTGCAAGAACTGGCCGTGGACCACGAAGTTTCGCTCGAATTTGGGATGCAATCGGTTCACGACGAAACATTGGACTGGATGAACCGAGCTCACACGCACGCGGACATGGTCAATGCGATTGATCGTTCTCGTGATCGCGGCTTTGAATGTTGTTCGCATGTGATCTTGGGTGTGCCGCGCGAAGATCATTCGATGATGATGAAGTCGGCGGAAGAGATCGGTCGTTTGGGTTTCGACGCGATCAAGCTGCACAACCTTTACAGCGTTCGCGGAACTCCGTTGGGCGAAGAAGTGTTGAGCGGCAAGGTGCAGATGATGGCACGTGATGACTACGTGCGAACGGTGGTGGATTTCCTCGAACTCATCCCGCCCGAAGTCATCGTCGAACGTGTCAGTGGTGATGCACCGCCAGAGTTCTTGATCGAACCCAAATGGTGTGCCGACAAACAAGGCATCCGTCGAGAGATCGAAGCGGAGTTTCAGCGACGTGGTTCGCGGCAAGGCGACCGCTATGTGGCACCGGAGTTACTGCCCAGCGAGCGACCGCGACCGGACGATGCGACTCCGGAATCCATTCGCAAACAAATCGATGTTCGCGGGCGTCTGCCGGTTCTGAAAATTCAGTGACGGGCTTGGACGCGGCGTGCTTGCACGCTCGCCGACGGCCGCGGAATGCTCAGTCGTGAATGACTTCAAGCGGCCAAGCGGGCTTCGCTCGGTTGCGACTGAATCCAATGAGCCACCAATTGCTCGCACTGTCCGACCCAGCTTTTGACACGTCGCAGGCTGGGAACTCCGCGGTTGCCAACCAAACGTTGGCCTTGGCTGCTGAGCGAGAACCGTTCCAGATCTCGATGCAGTGTGGCGGCGGATTCACGAGCGAGCGAGGCCACGCTGCGGCGATGTATGGCGACCAAGATCAACGCATCGCGAGGCATCATGCCATCAACGGCGACCGCCAATCGGATCGCGGCTCGCAAACGTTTGATTGATCGCAATGCTCGTTGTGGATTCTTGTAGGTGCGTGCAATTTGCTCCGGTGCACAGCATGCCAAATCGCCCGCCGTGATGATGCCGGCCTTCGCTAGCAGTCGGCAACGTTTTTCGTTGCAGATTTGCAAGTGTTCGATTCGCATCGAAAAGATGCGTTCACGGTGACTGCTGCGAACACGGCGTGCAGGCTGCTGGATTTGGCAGGTTGCAGGATTCGATGTGGCGGTGACTTTCGCGGCCACGGCGGTTTGGATCGAAAGAGTCGCCGGTTGCGTGACCTCTTCGCGGTGCTGGCTGGTTTGTGATCTCAGCGTGGGGGCTGAATCGGCCGCGGCAAGCTTTGGCGCGGAACGTCGAACGTCGTCGGCAGGTTGTGGGAGTCGCACGCGAAGCACAACGTCCGATGGTTGACTGACCTCGGTGGGAACGGGCGACAGGATTCCGCTGGGGCGCCGTCGTACCAAACGTTTGAATAGCTCGAACATGAGACAAGACTCCTGGGAGGAAGCGATTCGAGAGAGTTGCCGATAGCAGAGCGTCTAGCCGACCGGCTAGGCCAGTTATGGTTTCGTTTTTCCGCAGCGGATTGTCCGCCATTCCACGGTCCAGCCTCAGTTGTGCCAGAACCCGGCTGAAAAACGGCGGGATGCCAGCAATTGCCGTCTTTCAGATGACTCCGGTTTGAGTTGAGGAAAAACAAAAAGAATGCTGAAGAAACTTCAGGGGCAGGCCGATAAAGTTCCCAGACGATCCAAGTTTCGCGACCCGCACGGTCCTTCTTCGCCTGACGAAGCCTCCCCCCATGACACGTCCCACTCACCAACTTTCGCTCGGTCCTGGCTTTCTTTTGGGGATGCTAGCGGCAATGTCGATTTGGTCCGTTGGTTGCGCACCGCTGCAACTGAGCTCGCTGAAGATGCCTGCGATGAACACGCCAAAGCTCAGTCAACTGAGCGGCCTGGCACCGGGAGCCAACGGCGAAAGTCCACGCTACGACACGATGGGATCCGGCGTCGCATTGCCGACCGGATCCTTCACGGAAGAGGTCTACCACAAAGTTCGCGAAGCCAAAGCGAACGATTCGATTGTTCTGCAGGTGGTCGGCGATCGCGTTCCCGTTCGGGTCTTGCCTTTGCCACCGGCCACCGGATCTGGTGCTCAGGGACGTTCGGTGTTCCTCAGCACCCTGCTCAAGCAAACCGGCATCGGCGATCGTTTCGGACGCATGGAAGCCGCTTTGTATCGGCATTCGGCGGACTCGATGGAAGGCATCCGCATGGACGTGCAATTTGCTGACCGTGGTACGGGCGAGGTACGACCGGAATCGGACTACGCCTTGCGTGCCGGAGACCGTTTGGTCATCCGAGAAGCACCGGGGGGCGGATTGGGGTCGCTCGTTGATATGGCGCTGCAACGCTAGGCACTTCACCCAGTTTGAGAGCGTTCTGGCTCGATGCTCTGTGAAGCGTTTATCAAGAATTATTGAAAGAACCCCGCGACGCAACGCGAACCCATCGGGTAGAATGTGCGTCTAACAAGAGTCCGCGAGACGGGTTTTCAAACACGCGATTGAACGTGTTTGGAATGACGCCAAAGCAACTGCCTTGGCGGCCGATTGCGGATGATTCCTGAAAAGGAAGCAAGGGGGCGACTTGGAATCGACCGGATGACAAGAAGCGACGACTTGCGTGTCGTGGTTGATCAGAAGGCCACGTAAAAATCTGATCAAAACTTTTAGTTGCAGAAGAAAACTTTGCACTCGCCGCCTAAGAACAGGTAGCGCGGACTGATGGGGATCGCCGGAGTCGCCTGAATGTCCGTCACAATTCCGGATCGTCGATCGTCCTACTCGAGACGCGATCGGCTAAATTTGATTCGAGTTAGTTGATTGGGGAGCCTGTCAGGTAGCGCCTCATGATGCGAAATGCTCGCAAGAGCACAAATAGTCTGACTACACACGTAGATGGTTGCGTGGATGCATCGCGGGACGGGAGTTCAATCCTCCCCGCCTCCACTTTCAAAAACGAGGCCCGGTGAATTCCGGGGCTCGTTTTTTTGTGCGCACGCGAAGGCTTTCCCTCGGCGACGCCTGTTTGGCGAATTCTTCTCCCGAATAAATCGCGGTCTTGGAAAGCGATGCGGTTTCCAAAGAGTGGTGCGGTCTTGAAAGAGATGCAGCGTGGTGCTGATTCGCACTAACGCGGGCTAGTGTGGCGGAGGTCGCGCTAATCATTTGGGTGCCATCCGGGCGGCTTTCGCACGAGAAAAATGCTCGCGAATCTCGCAAAAGGGGGCTGAACGAACCGCGTCATTTTCGCGTATGCTGACCGAAGTCTTTGGTCGGACCCTGCCCTCAATCGATGCTCCCTGTGCCCCGCGGCTGATTCGTGGTTTCGGTAGTCCAATCCCTCACGACTGTCTTGCTCTGCGTCACGCTGACGCTGGGACATGCGTTGGCATGGTTGCACATCGCAACGTGTTCGCACGAGTCGTGTGAGCATGGCCAGTGTTTGCCGCACGAACATGGGACGCATTCGCACTCGGATCATTCGCACGAACACACGCATGCCTGCGGTCATTGCGATGTTGATCCGAATGTGAACCACGATGAGTCCGATACATCGTGCACGCAGGGTTCTCACACCAGCGAGACCGACCAGGGCTCGCATGATTCGCATGCGTGTTGGATCTGCCAATCGTTGGCGTCGCCATCCGGTGTGCTTCTTGCGTGGCAAATCGACGAGACCAGCGCTCCGATCGAGTTTGCGTGTCTTGCGAAGTTAGTTTCGGCGGATGCCAGTCCGTCGTCTTCTTGGCCACCTCTGCGTGGCCCACCTTCGCGGATTTCTTGAAGTCCGATAGCAGATGGTTTTTCGGCTCGCACGCTCTCTGTGCGCGCTTACCTGGAACCTAGATGCGTTCGTGAAGTGACCCGTTTGATGGCAATTGCCCTGAGACGACGGCTTCATCGAATCAGCAACGCTTCGGCCCAACCTGAAAACAACAACGTCCAAGCTCCGCGCGCGTGAAGCGTGTCAGCGACGTTCGGTCCGACCAAACCCGTGTCGAGGATCGTTTCGCCGCGCGGGGCTGCTGCATTCTGTACGCACCCACATCTCTCCAAAATCTCTGATGAAAAAACGTTTCTTACATACCCATTGTTCTCACGCTCCGTTTCGCAAGGAACGGCACGCATTCACGTTGGTGGAGCTGCTGGTCGTCATTGCGATCATTGGCATCCTGGTTGGTTTGTTGTTGCCGGCGGTCCAAGCCGCTCGCGAAGCCGCACGCCGCATGTCGTGCAGCAACAACATGAAGCAAATTGCGTTGGCGACGCACAACTACGAAAGCACCTTCAAATGCATTCCCGCGATGACGGGATCAAGTAGCTTTTCCGTTCAAGCACGCACGCTGCCGTTCATCGAACAGGCCGGTCTCAGCGAATTGATCGATTTCGAGCAGCCTTTGTTGGTCGGGCCTCCATGGGCAGCGCAGTTCAACCCGCTGCTTCGTGATGCCGTGCAAACGATCGTGCCAACTTTTCTCTGCCCCAGCGATGTGGGTGATCCGCGTTTCTCCACCACGTTTGCCGACGGTGTTGAAGGACACTCCGGTGGTTTGAGCTACATGTTCAGCTACGGGAGTGGCACCGACACCAACTACGACGATCGTTATCGCACCGATGGCATGGTGTGGACCGATTCCTGGGCAGAGTTTCGTGACTGCTTGGACGGCACCAGCCAAACCGTTTTGTTGGCGGAGTCCGTCATGGGGGATCAGACCTCGGGGGTCAGCGAACCAACTCCCGCTGGTCCGCACCGCCGAATTGCGAACTGGAGTGGTACCACCGGCAACACCGCACCCAACCCAGGCTTTCTAGAAGGCGGAGCGTTGATTCAGAACCCTGACCTGGAAACAGTGTTTCCTGCCAAGATCAGTTCCTACTCCGGCACCCGTGGCCAGTCTTGGATCCGCGGCGTGCCTTACGCCACCGTGATCAACGGGTACATGACGCCGAACTCACGCATTCCGGACATTGGGATTCACGGTCGAGGATTCTATTCGTCGCGTTCGTATCACACCGGCGGAACGACGCATGCGATGTTGGACGGCAGTGTTCACTTCATCACCGATTCGATTGATCGAACCATCTATCACGCGTTGCACTCGCGCGATGGACGTGAGGTGGTGGAATGGCCATGAGCGGGCGGCTCCTTCAATCATTTGGATACGGGTGGGGGCTCTTGGCTGTTTTGCTGGCGGGCTGCGGTGGTTCATCGACTGGTCCGCAAGCTTCCACCATTGCCGAAGGCACGCCGGTCGTTCAGGTGCTCTACGAAGGCAAACCCCTGGCAGATGTGCAGGTGTTGCTGAAGCCTTCCAAGGACGCTGCGGTGTTGACGCGAGGTGTTTCTAATCGAAACGGAAACGCTGCGTTGGCGGATCTGCCAAGTCCTGAACCGGAGACCTATCACGTTGCATTGGAATCCATCAGCGATGGTGGATGGATCTTGAACTCGAAGGTGGTTTCCAAATTTTGTGACTCCCTTCGTTTGAAACCTTTTGAACAACAAACTCAACAAGTCATCGAGCTGCCGGCACGCGCTGTCCAGCCGCTCGGTCAATCGCATTGAAAGAAATCAAGAACATGAAAATCATTCACAACACTTTCGCAATGCTGCTGATTGCAGTGTGCAGTGCCTCATCGGTGCAGGCACAGGGGCGAACCGTCGCTCGTTTGTTTTGGCAAGATTACGCCAATGCTGATTTGAAATGGGGCGATCTGAAGAAATCGAAGGACGGGTATTCCCTCGACGAACAATCCATCAGCAACTTCCCCAAGTTGGATGTCGACGAGCAGACCCTGGTCCAGATGCAAACCGACGATGGCTTGCTTGTCGTCGGCGTACGAGATGAAGCCGGTGGCGACATCGGTAGCGGATGGATCGCAATCGAAACCGGCACCGAGAAGGAAGCCCACGGCGATCATTTCCATTGGCGTTTCAATGAGTCGCCTTCCGTGCTGACTCAGTTGGTCGACGAGAACCAGGGCAATCCAGCGCACCTGTATCTCTACGGCAAAACTTTCGCAATGGCCAACGATCAGCGAAATGGTGTGACGCTGATGTCAGCCAAATCGATTCGCGAAGGAAAGACGCCAAGTGAGTGCGGTCGATTCGTCGAAGCTGGTGGCGGGCACATCACGCTGGCGGTTGCCGAAGACCGAGTGCTGTATAGCACCTGGATCCAGCGTGAGGGTGAACAAGCAGGACAAGTCGACGTGGTCTCGCTCGCGAAAACGGTGGGCGATTCCAACGCAGGCGCCGGCCGATACTCCATCCATTGCCCCACCGGTGGACTGCACGGTGCAACATACAATCGCGGCAAAGTCTTCTTGGCACCGACCGATGGCGTCTGTTGGGTCAATGCCGATCTGGACGCGAGCCAATCAGCCGAATCCGTCACCGTCAACCACATCAGCCTCGGCAAAGACTCGGAAGACAAACCTTTGCGGACCGGTGCGTTCACAAATCTGGGAGATTACGTGGTGTTCTCGACCGGCAAGGCCGGCGAATCGCGATTGTGCTGGTTGAACGCTTCGGCGGATCGTCCTGAGTTGCAGTCGCTCGGCATTCAAATTGCCGACGATCAATCGTTGCGAACACCGATCGTTGGCTTTGGGCCGGGGAACTCCCACGTCGCACTTTGCTTTGCTGAATCGAAGGAGTCACCCGATACCGATCAGCTTTACGTCGTTTCGTTGGACCCCAACGGCGACGGCGATTTCGCTGACGCGAAAGCCGGCGAGCCGATGCAGGTTGGGCCGAGTCAATTGGAGGGGCACTTCGGGCACCACGACGCGGTGTTTCTGCCTCGCGGTCGACAGATCGCTGTGACCAACCCCGGTGATTCCAGTATTTGGGTGATCTCGCTGCGTGATCAGACCGTGGAAGCCAAGCTCGAATGCAAAGGCACACCCACCAGTCTGATTTCGATTTCTGATTGAGTTTGCAAATCGATCCATGACGCTGAAACGCGAAACGCATCGTCGGTTGAACCGGCGATGCGTTTTGTTCTGCACGGGTTGAATGAAGCCGCGGGGACTCACATTTTCGGCAGATATTGTCGCAAGTAGTTGTGACTCTGCTTCAGGGCACGCAACCGGTTTTCGAGCGTTCCTTCGTAGGCGCGATCTTCGACCTCCACACAAACCGGCCCGTTGTACCCCACGTCATTCAGCACGCTGAAGAACTGGCTCCAATCGACTTGCCCCAGTCCGGGGATCTTCGGGGTGTGCCACTCGTTTGGGTTCGCAAACACTCCGACTTGATCCAGCAAGACCTGATCGACACGGACATCTTTCGCATGCACATGCACCAAACGATCCGCGAAAGCTCGGATGGGGGTGAGGTAGTCCATGTGCATAAACACGGGATGCGACGGGTCGTAGTTCAACCCGAATTGTTCGGTGGGAAACGTTTCGAACATCCGGCGCCAAATCGCGGGACTGATTGCTAAGTTCTTGCCGCCGGGCCATTCTTCGTCCGTAAAAAGCATCGGGCAGTTTTCGATTCCAATGCGAACGTCAGCCTTGTTGGCGGCATCCAAAATGGGCCCCCAGACCCGTTCAAATTGGGGCCAGTTTTCGTCGATGGTTTTCTTCCAGTCACGGCCCACGAACGTCGTGACGCGACCGATGTTCAGATGAGCTGCCGCATCGATCATTTTCAACAAGTGATCGATGGCCGTTTGAGCTTCGTCCTGGTCCGGTGAGAGTGGGTTGGGATAGTATCCCAGGGCGCTGATCGAAACATCGTATTTTTTGCAGAGAGCATGGATCTCTGAAATCCGATCGTCGCTCAAATCGGTCACGTCAATGTGTGTCACTCCCGCGTAGCGACGTTCCGCCTTTCCCGGTGGCCAGCACATCACCTCGACGCAGTCGTAGCCGCACTGGCTCGCCACTGCGAACACCTGTTCCAGGTCGTATTCGGGCAAGATCGCACTGACAAAGCCAAGTTGCATCATTGATCGAGGTTCCAATTGATCAGGGAAGGCGAAGGCGTCGAACGAGGCCGTTCGTTCGACGGCTGAAATTTTGATAAGTTATAACGCAACAAAACCACTCGTTTGCCCGACCCTGGATCGTGACGGCGGCCTTTTTTTTGCGGGTTCTTGAACGGTGTTTTGTCTTTGAATTGCATGCTTTGGTGCTTGCAGATCATTCCCGTTTGTTGAGTTTGTGTTGTCGTGAAACCATCTGCCCAAATCGAAGCTGAATCGCACGAGCCCAATCGTGTTTGCGATGTGGTGATCGTTGGCGGTGGACCGATCGGGATCGAAACCGCGATCGAGATGCGGCGTCATGGGATTGATGCTCAAGTTTTTGAAGCGGGGCCGTTGGGGCACACCATATCGTGGTGGGCACCGCAGACCCGATGGTTCAGCAGCAATGATCGAATCGCCATTGCCGGCGTGCCGCTGTACACCGTGGACCAGGCCAAGGCCAGCCGCGAAGAATACTTGACGTATTTGCGTTCCGTCGTGGATCTGTTTCAGGTTCCCGTGCAAACCTTTTCGAAGGTTCAAACGATCGAGTCACGACCGGATGATCCGCGACGTTGGCAGGTCCAAGTTCAATCGAATTGGATCGAGGCGTCGGCGGTGGTGTTGGCGATCGGCGGCACCGACCACGCGGCGAAGCTGAAGGTCCCTGGTGAAAATCTCCCGCACGTGGACGGTTATCTACGCGAGGTTCACCAATACCACAATCGTCGCGTGTTGATTGTGGGTGGTCGCAACAGCGCGGTCGAAGCGGCGATTCGTTTGCATCGCGTGGGTGCCAAAGTCACGCTGAGTTATCGTGGCGAGGAACTGCCGACCGCCAGCATCAAGTATTGGCTACGGCCCGAAATCGACGGGCTGATCCGGAGCAAAGCGATCGAGACGCTGTTCCAAAGTCGTGTGACGCAAATCACGGCCGAGCGAGTTGATTTGGAGCAGACGTTGCCCGACGGGCGGACTCATTCGTTGCACATGCCGTTTGATGATGTTCTGACGCTCATCGGGTACGACCAGGACAAAACGCTCTTCAAACAGTTGGGTATCCAAATGGAGGATCCAGGCGACAAACCGGTCTTCAACGAAGAGACGATGGAAACAGAACGACCCGGAATCTACGTTGCTGGAACGGCTGTGGGTGGAACCCAAAGCAGCAAGTACCAAGTGTTTTTAGAGAATTGCCACGTCCACGCGAAGAAGATTACACGCCACCTGCTGGACGGTGGCTTGGGCAAGAGTGACGCGGAACTCAAACCGGAAAAAAAACAATCCGCTCCGAAATCACTTTCGAAGCAGATTGAAATGAATCCTGAAAGCTAGCGGTCGATCGCCGACCTGCTGCAATGACCTACTCGCCCGCGACGGCGGCGGCGAGCTGTTCGTAGGTGCGTTGGTTGTTGACTCGAGCCCCGCGATTGTCGCAAGCGATCTGGTACAGGTGCTGGCCAATCGGGGTGGGATACTTGCCCGTCACACAAGCTTGGCAAAGTTGATCTTCGGGAAGATCAATCGCTCGCGAAATGGCGGAAACCGGCAGGTAACGCAGCGAGTCAGCACCTAAGTCGTCGGCCATGCGTTGTTGCGACTCTTCGTCCAACTCGCCGGTCAGCGAGAAGTACTTCGGTGCAATCAACTGATCGATCGTGCTCATGTCGATCCCGTAGAAACACGGTGCGACGATCGGTGGGCACGCCACACGAACGTGAATTTCCTTCGCCCCGCCGACATCGCGAATGCGGTCCAGCAACGCGTTCATGGTCGTGCTTCGAACGATTGAATCTTCAACCAGAATGACACGTTTGCCCTGTAAGACTTCTCGCAGTGGCGTGTACTTCGCGGCGGCTTTGGCTTTGCGTGCCCGGCCACCTTCGATGAAGGTCCGGCCCGCGTAGCGATTGCGAATCAATCCTTCGCGACACGGAATCGACAGCTCGTACGCCATCGAATCGGCAGCGGCTTTGCTGGTGTCCGGAACCGGCACGATGATTGTGTCGGGATCGTCCAGCGGAACACGGCCAAACTCGCGTTCGGCCGTCGCTAGTTCGCGACCAAGGTTGGTTCGCGAAAGATAAACGCTGCGGTCATCCAGCGTGCTGGCGACGTTGGCGAAGTAGATCCATTCGAAGAAGCAATGTTTCGGCGTTTGCGGTTCGGCAAATTTTTCGATGCGAAGACCTTCATTCGGATCGATCAAAATCGCATGTCCAGGCGGCAGCGAACGAATTTGATCCGGTTCAAAGCCCAGGTTGAGCAGCGCGACGCTCTCGCTGGCACACGCGAACAAGGGGCCTTCGTGGATGTAGCACATCGGTTTGATGCCAAGCGGATCGCGGGCGACCAGCATCTCACCTTCCGCCGTCAACAACGCCATCGAGTAGGCTCCATCGAAGCCTTCGGTGACCTGTTTCAGAACATCGATCCAATCCAAACGCTCCTGCGATTGCGAAAGCAAACGAGCGATCTCATGCAGGATGATTTCGGTATCGGTGTCGAGAGCCAGGTGGTGATCACCGTCCGCGAGCAACCGTTGTTTCAACAGCGTGTAATTTGCGAGCTGGCCGTTGAAACAAAAGCTGAACCATTTCCGTTTGTGAATGTGCCGGCGTTCGAATGGTTGAGCGTAATTGCGATCGTCGGCGCCACAGGTGGCGTAGCGGACGTGCCCAATCGCGGCTCGTCCCGCCAGAGATTTCATCAGCGATTCGGCTTTCGCGCGATGATTCAGTCGAAAAACCTCCGTGACCGTGCCGACGTCCCGACGGGTTTTCAGGAGCGTTGGACGATCGGGATCGAAGGTAGTCATCCCGGCGGCGAGCTGCCCGCGATTTTGGATATCAAGCAACATCCGAGGCAGCAATCGCGAAATTTGCCGCGGCCCGTCGTCGGTGCACACGGGGCTTCGCCCGCGACCAGAGAGGTGATAGATCGCGGCAACGCCGCATTCGTGATTCAATTCAGCCATGAAATCTGCAATGAAGTGATCGCTGGAGCGAGGAAGCTACAGTCTACCGATGAGAGCCTAGAACGCAATTCGCTGAACTGCCCCGTTTGCCAACTCCACCGCCAATCGGGCGGGGGAAAAGGCCGTTTCGAACGGTCAGTGGGACCTTCGGGATCGCACGCCGATCACGATCAAACCGACCAGTAAACTTGCCAACACGATCGCGGGCCACGCGATCGAAACGCGTGAAAGCACCAGCAACGGCAAGGCAACGGTGATCATGCCCCCGCCAATGAACGGTGCGGAGAGCGGTGCGGCCAATGCGTAGTCCTCGGCCGCTCCCGATTCCAATTTGGGGTCGACCACCCGCAGCAACACAAAACCGGTCGCCGTGGTTCCAGTCGACATGCCAAAATTGATGAGACCCAGAGGAAACCACTTCTCAGCCGGTAAAATCTTTCGCGATAAAACGAGCAAACAAAACGTGGACCAGACAGCTCCGGCCACAAACAGAATGGTCAAAGGCACCCATAAAGACGCCACGGCCGCCAAATTCAAAGTGGTCACAGCCGCGACGACTAACAGATCCATCGACGTCGCAGAGATGCGTTGAACCGTGACGGGATCGATCCACTCGAGTTTTCCGGCAAATCGAAGGCACGCACGAACCAATGCCCCGCCAAACAAGGTGTAGATAAACAAAGGAAACGAGCCGACGATGTTCGCCAGTGTCAATCGAGACCGAAGCTGTGATTCGCCGGCGCTTTCAACGCTCTCAGCGGGTTCCGCAACTGGATTAGCGGCCGATGGCTCCTCCGCGGCGCTAACCGACTCAGCGGCCGGACCTCGAAACAACGTTTCAACCGATTCCGCTGCCCAGCCGACGGACGTTTGCATCAAGACGCCGATTCCCATCGCGAGGGAAAGCCAAATGACTTGCAGCAGCAACGGATCCAAAACGCTGCTGTCGATCCTTTCCCGGCCCAGCGAAGTGGACGATGCCAGCGAAGTCTTTGTCATTCGCGAGGCTGGCACATTCGCCGGGGCGTTGGATTGAGCCGGAGCCTTTTTCGCTGACAACTCAGCTTGACTCTCGTCGGGAAGCTGAATCCATCCGAAGTAGGCCGCCACTTGAATCCAAAGAATTCCGGAGACCAGTCCGTAGACCAGCCCGCCGGTGGCCATCATCACGGCGAGGTCGAAGCCTGCCTCCCACTGGATCGTCGGGTGTTGGAAAACGTCTCCCATTGCCGCGGCGGTGCCGTGACCTCCGGCGAATCCCGTTTCGATCAACATGCCCGCCGACGACGGCAAATCAAATTGAGGCCCGATCCACCACCACGTCATCCACAGCCCCACCACCGTCTGACCGATCACGATGATCCAAACCATCAGGCCTTGCTGCATGACGTCGCGAACCAAATGGCGACTGGACTGGTTCGCGGCTGTTTCGCTTTTTCCCAACAACATGGCGGCGAAGACCACGGCGATCAGCGTGGACGGCCAGGGACCCAGCGTTTGCAGCACCGGTTCTTGCCAATGGGCATTTTGAAATTGAGCGAACTGAACTACCAGCAATCCCAGTCCACCGGCGATCAGCGAAGCCGGGATTCGGCCCATTTGGAACCATGCGACCCTTTGCCGCAAAACGACTCCGGCGAGCAGCAACAGACTGACGAAGCAGATGGCAAACAACATGAAGGTCAATCGAAGCGGTGCGGAGAGCGAGACCGGGCGAGAGCCGTAGTGTCGCGGGACTGCAGGCGGGTGCAACCCAACGTGTGCACCCTGAAGCCGGAGTGTGGCGATCGCCCTTGTGAATTGCAGCGTGTTTTGTCGGTTGGCATTCCGTCGGTGGTCAATTCGGTCGTCGAAAAATCCCGGCAGTGACAAATTCCGATTTGCGGCCTAAAACATGGGCCTTCGGAGTTGCCATGGCACCCGCTCTTCTCGGTTCGTTCTCGTCTTCTCGCAACACACGTTCGCACAACACACGATGCTCGCAAGAAAACCACTTTTTCCCGGCGTCATTGAATTGAATTTCCAAGCCGGCGAAGTCTTGGGGTGCAATGTCTATTTGGTGCACGACGCTGACGAGTGGATCCTGATTGATATCGGTTACGAAGAAACCGTCGACGAATTCATCGAAATCATTCGCGGTTTGGACTTCCCGCTGTCGAAGTGCAAAACCTTGGTCGCCACCCATGCCGACGTGGATCACATTCAGGGGCTGGCGAAGACGAAACAGATTTTGAAGACCAGTATTTCGGCGCACCCCAATGCGGTCGAACCACTGACCTCAGGCGACACGCTGAAGACGTTGGCGGTGATCGAGGCGCAAGATTTGATGATGTCGATGCCGCCTGTCCAGATCGAACACGAGATCAATGACGGTGACATTCTGACCGTTGGCGAAAAGCAGATCGAAGTTTGGCACACACCCGGGCACACGGACAGTCAACTCGCGTTTCGAATCGGCGACGTGTTGCTGTCAGGCGACAACCTGTACCGCGACGGATGCATCGGTGCGATTGATGCTCATCATGGCAGTGACATCAAGGCCTTCGTCAAATCGCTGACTCGGATCCGCGAAAGCGACGTGAAGTGGTTGGCACCGAGCCACGGTCCAATCTTCGCCAAAGACAACGACATGTTGGATCGAGTAATCGATCGAGTCAGTGGCTACCTGCACATGGCCGACTTTGGAACGCTTGCGGAAGACTGGCCGCTGATGAACGAGTGGGATGACGAAGTTGCACAAGGCATCCTGCCCGAAGGACTCAAGACACCTCAGTCATAAGCTCTCGCCGGTGGGGCAACGCGTCGGCGACCGCTTCGCTTCGTTCCGTTTCTCTCGTCCAAGCCTTGGCCTCATCGGATTGGAACAGTTCATCGATGGAAGTCAAACGGCCTAAGCAATTCACGAACGCCGATGTGATCTTGGGCGGTGGCTTGTGCGGCTTGTTGTTGGCTGTTGAGCTTGCCACAAGACTTCGTCAGTCCGATCGAAAGATCATCGTTGTGGAAGCCACCGGCGGTGAAGTTCCGCGTCGCAATTTCGAACGCCCGTTTCGCTGGTTGCGTTTGCTTGGATCCGAAGCCGATTACAACCATCCAACCCAACCCTGTGAAGCGTTGGCGGGACGGCAAATCACGTGGCCTCGCGGTCGTGGTTGGGGCGGCAGTGGGCGGATCAATTCGATGATCTGGTTTCCGCCCACCGAGACCGACATCGCGAATTTGGTCGATGTTCTGCGGGAGCACGATGGCGATGTGCCGTCGAAGCTGAACAGCGCATTGGAACAGGCCAAATCATGGATCCGTCCAGAGCCGGCTCGTTGGCTGAGTGGCAGCGGGCGGTTGTTTCTGGACGCCATGAAAGACGCGGACCAATGTCACTTCGCGGCCTATGCTCGATTGAATCGAGGCGGCAGACGTTGGACCGCGTGGCAGGCCGTGAGTGAACTGCTCCAACGAGATCCGCAGGCTGGCCAGCGATTGTCTTTTGTGCGAGCGGATGTCCATTCACTTCGCATCCAAGACGGGCAAGCAACCGATTTGGTTTGGGACGATCGTTCGACCAGCCGTTTCGATGACGATTGCCAAGTCATCTCGTGTCTGGGCACCATTGGCTCGCCCACTTTGCTGCAGCGCAGCGGTCATCAGGTCACTGGATTGGGCGAAAACTTGCACGATCATTTGATCATGCCGGTGATTCACGGCACCGACAGCGACATTCTCACCGATGATGTGACCGACGCACGCTCTTTGGCGAACTGGCAACATTCAGGTGCAGGTCGCATTGCGTGCAACGTGGCCGAATGCGGCGGCTTGGATCCCGACCAACGTTGGCAGTTGCACGTGACGCCGACGGATTACCTTCGGTTCCCAAACTCTCAACGCCGTGGTGCCATGACCATCGGTGTGAATGTGACTCAACCGAGTTCGCGTGGGCGCATCCGATGGACAGCGGATGAGATGTCGATCGAAACCGGCTACTGGAACGATTCAAAGGATCGAGACCAGTTGTTGGCGGGCGTGCACTGGGGTCGTGAACTGGTTTCGCGATCACGATTGGCGACTGTTCTCGGTGCAGAAACCATTCCCGGTGCCAAACGCACTTCCGATGAGGCGTTGATTGCGGCGATGCAGCGATACACTCAAACGCTTTATCACCCCGCCGGGACATGTGCACTCGGAAACGTAGTGGATTCACAGTTCCGAGTCCGCGGGCTCAACAACGTGCGGATGGTGGATGCTTCTCTGCTGCCCAAGCCAACCGTCGGCAATCCCACAGCAACGCTTGCGATGCTCACCTGCTACGCTGCGAACCGAATCACGTAATTCCGAGGCTCAGAGTCTTGGTAGCAAACGAACATCACTTCGGCTGACGAAGATAACGCTTGTTCGATGCCACCAACGTGACGAACTTGCCTTGTTGCAAGGTGCGGCCATCGTCGCTGATCAATTGCCGGTGCCAAGTGATCTTGGCCGCGCGACGTCCATGTGGTTCGGATGACTCGACGGTGGTTCGCACGCGGACTCGTTCACCGAAGAACACTGGATTCTCGAAGTTCCAATCACTGACGCTGACCAGAGCCAGCGTGGCGGCTCGCGGGTGTTCGGTCGACAAACCCGCTAAAACGCTGAGTCCCAATAGTCCGTGTGCAACGGGGCGTCCGAACGGGGATCTTGGCAACGGGCTTTCTTTGCCGTTTTCATTGTGCAAGGGATCGTAGTCGCCGGTCAGTTCCGAGAACGCTCGCACGTCATCGGCACTGATTGTTCGCCAAGGACTCAGCCACTGCATTCCGATTTCGAGGTCTTCGCAGTAAAGCAGATCGGTTGGCTCCGCGACGTCTTTCGCGATGACAACGGTTTCCGGACGAGTCACGTCTTCAGGCGAGACAATCGGATTCTGGGTTGGCATCGAGTCGGACATTCACGTCTTTCCTTGTTGAGTCAACTTTGCCGTGACCATTCAGCACCCGTTTTTCGCGGGGATTGGAACGGTAGACGCGGCTTCATTTCGCGTCCGGCAAAGCCTGTTCGGGGCTCGCGACCGTGCGAGTCGAACCCATGGGACGACATCCCGGCACTGTGGCCAATCAAAATGACCAAAGCAATTCATTGCCGAGCATTTGCCTCATTTCACCCCAAACAGTGTACACAAGATTCCATCTGCGGCGATTGGGCGACTTGTACGGCCGAGTGACAATCGGCAACCAGACGCGGAGGACGACGATGCACGATTCGTGCCAGATTCCGATCGGTGGAATGGGGGCCAACTTGAGATGGAGTCATTCTTTCGTCGTGAGAGGACTGGGGATGCGACACCGTGGCGGTTGATCTGCCGGTTCATCTTTCTGATCGCTTGGATTTGCTTGCGACTGCTTGGATTTGCCCGAGCGGTCAACCATAATTCACTTTCGAAAGCGTCGACTCTCCTAGTCTTCGCAATTCCCACCGTTGGCCCTCCTTTGGATCCCACCTCGATGAAACTGCTTTTGAATCTGTCCTCGCCAATGACCCACCTGATCGCCGCGATTGCATTGGTGGCTTGCACCAGCAACTCGGTCTCTGCTGAATCGCCCGTGAAGCTTCCCGCGGAAACGGGAATGACCGAAATCTTCAACGGCAAGGATTTGACCGGATGGAGCGGCGATGAGCGATTGTGGTCAGTTCGTGATGGCGTCATCCATGGCGAAACCACGCCGGAGCAAAAAGCCAACGGCAACACGTTCTTGATCTGGCAAGACGGCAACACCAAAAACTTCGAAGTGCGATTGGAGTTCCGCTGCAACGCCGTCAATAACTCCGGCATTCAATACCGTTCGAAGCACATCACGGACAAATCCGCTCGCAACGATTGGGTGGTTCGCGGGTATCAGCATGAACTTCGAAATGAGATGAAGTTCCCAAACATCGCCGGTTTCATCTACGACGAAGGTGGACGCCGCGGTCGCATTTGCATGGTTGGCGAAAAGGCGGTTTGGAAAGACGGCAAGAAACAAGTATTGGAAAACTTCCTCAACGAAGAAGAGTTCCAAGCCTTGTTCAATTTGGACGATTGGAATGAAGTCGTGATCATTGGGCGTGGCAACCACATCCAGCACTTCATGAACGGCAAGCTGATCTTGGACTTCACCGACGAGCAGCCTGAGCTTCAGTTGCTGGATGGAAAGTTGGCTCTGCAGTTGCACGCAGGCAAACCCATGTGGGCTGAGTTCAAAAACATTCGTTTCAAGTCTTTGGATTGATCCGATGCGATCCGCATTCCTCGTTGCTATCTGTATCGTTGCGTTGTTGCAAACGTCGCCTGCGTTCACACAAGACGCGGGCACCAAAGATTTGGCACGCCCTGCTCAGAACCAATCGGTGAATCCAGGAATCAATGATTCGTTCCTGGATCCCGAGCTGGACGTGGATGCTTGGCTGCAACGTTTCGAAGTCGAAAGCCGAGAGGTTTATGCGGCCAAGGATGAGATTGTGGCGGCGTTTGGGCTGCAGTCTGGCGACCGTGTCGCCGATATCGGCACGGGGACGGGGCTGTATGTGGAACCTTTTTGCGATGCAGTCGGCAAGGACGGTTGGGTGTATGCAATTGATATCGCACCGAAGTTTGTGCAGCGAGTCAGCCAGATTGCCGAGCACAAACGGTTGGACAACGTCACTCCCGTTCTCGGATCAGGAAACGACATCTGTTTGCCACCCGCGAGCATCGACGCCGCGTTTGTGTGTGATGTCTATCACCATTTCGAATTCCCATCGCAATCGCTTCGGTCGATTCACCGAGCGATGAAACCCGGTGGGCAGTTGGTGGTGATTGATTTTGAACGCATCGAAGGCGTTTCGCGGGAATGGACAATGGGCCATGTGCGAGCTGGTAAAGACGTCTTTCGCAAAGAGATCGAAGCCGCCGGCTTTGAGTTTGTGGAAGAGGTGAAGCTGGAACGTTTCAAAGAAAATTACTTTCTGCGTTTCCGTCGCCCCTAAGCTGCCACTCGTTTGGCTAAGCTAGCCATTACCTCAACAGAACGTCTGCCTACGACGCGAGGCAGGCGTTTTTTCATTGGCGAACGCAGCTTCGTCCACGAGGTGAATCGAAGCAGCTTGGCATCCTATCTGGTTGATAGGAATTCAATCTCGATAGCGATGGGCAGATAGCGTGGCATCGGATCGCGACCCACCAACAAAAAAACAACAGACCCAATCGGATCTGCCTTCGACCAAGTCGTTGTTCGATGCCACGGTTGCATCGGAAGACGGGGAGCGTTTGATCGAAACTCCCGATTGGATTGGTCGCTACCGAATCGTGCGGCGGATCGGGAGTGGTGGTTTTGGATCGGTCTTCCAAGGCAAAGATGAATCGCTCAACCGTGATGTCGCCATCAAAGTCCCGATTCGTTTGCTCGATGACGCCAGCGACGAATATCAGTGGACATCCGAAGCTCGGATGGTTGCTCAACTGGACCATCCCAACATCGTTCCGGTGTACGATATTGGTCAATCCAAGGCGTTGCCGTTTTACGTCGTGTCGAGGTACATCGAGGGAGCCGATCTTTGCGAGCGAATGCAGGCATCCAAACCTGCGTTGGACGAGACCGTTCGATGGGTCACCGAGATCGCGGACGCTCTGCATCACGCGCATCAACAAGGGCTCGTTCATCGCGATGTCAAACCGAGCAACATTCTGATCGATCAGCAGAATCGAGCTTGGCTGACGGATTTCGGTTTGGCCATCAGCGACGATGTTCCACGACCTGTTCGCGGTGGCAGATTGATTGGGACCTATTCGTACATGAGTCCCGAGCAGGCGCGTGGGGAAGGACACTTGGTGGATGGTCGTGCCGACCTCTTCGCACTGGGCATTGTGTTGTACGAGCTTCTGGTTGGACGGCGCCCCTTCGAAGGAGGTTCCAGCCGACAATTGCTGCAGAACATCATGCACGCCGCCCCAAAGCGTCTTTGCCAAGTTAATCCGGAAGTGCCGTTGGAGCTGGAACGCATTTGTTTAAAAGCGTTGGCGTTGCGAGTCTCTGATCGCTACGTCGATGGATTGGCGATGGCGAACGATCTTCGCGGCTTTCAGATGCTTGGATCGACCGCTGATGCAAGTGTTGACCTTTCCGGCGAGTTTTTGCCTTCGTCGGGTAGCGGATCACGGCGATCATCGGGGATGTCGGCCACTGCTACGAGGGCGAATGCACCTCGGGGTGAAGGCGAGCCACGCGTGGTTCCGAAAGGGCTTCGAGCGTTTGATCGTCACGACCAAGATTTCTTTTTGCAATTGGTACCGGGAGCGCGAGACGCCAGAGGCGTTCCGGAGGTGTTGCGGCAGCTTAAGATCCGAGTGGATTCCCGCGAATCGCAAGACACGTTTCGGGTTGGGTTGATCTACGGGCCGTCGGGTTCGGGAAAGTCTTCGTTGATGCACGCGGGTTTGGTGCCGTTGCTATCTCGGTCTGTCGAAGTGGTCTCGGTCGAAGCGAATGCCAAGCACACCGAGTCTCGAATTTTGTCTGAGCTTCAGAAGCTGGATTCCAGTGTTGCTCAGCAGACGACGCTGATTGGTGCGATGGCGCAGATACGCAAGAACAGCGTCAGTGGCGGCAAGAAAGTTCTGTTGGTGATCGACCAATTCGAGCAGTGGTTGCACGCTCATCCAACCATTCGTGACGAAGTCTTGCTGGATGCCATTCGGCAGTGCGATGGAAAAAATCTGCAGTGTTTATTGCTGATCCGAGACGATTTCTGGATGCCCGCAACGCAGTTCTTTCATGAGTTGGATTTGCGTTTGGTGCAAGATTTCAACTGCGTTGCTGTCGATCGATTCGATGTCAAACATGCCGAGTTTGTGCTGAAAGAGTTTGGACGTGCCTACGGTTGTCTGCCAGAGAATCTGGATGGGATGACAGAGGAACAACGCAAGTTTGTCCAGCAAATTGTTCGAGGCGTGCAAGAAAACGGCAAGGTGATTTCCATCCACCTGGCTGTGTTGGCACAGATGTTGAAAGGCCAACAGTGGGATTTGAAAACGTTGGCCGAGTTCGGCGGCGCGGAGGGTGTCGACACGGGCTACTTACGAATGACATTCGAAGGCATCCACGCACCTCCACACCACCGACGATTTCGCGAACCGGCCAAAGCCGTGCTGGCGGCGTTGTTGCCGGAACGCGCGGCAAACATCAAAGGGCAGATGGTTGCGAGTGATCAGCTACAACGGATCGCTGGTTTGGACGATGAGACGTTCGATGAATTCGTTGAGATGATGGACGGCGAACTTCGTTTGATCACGCCGACCGCCGCCACGGAATCAAGCGATTCCGACATTACGAATCGAAGCTATCAGTTGACCCACGATTTTCTCGTGCAGCCCATCCGACAGTGGCTGACCGAAATGGATCAGCAGACGGTTCGAGGCAGAACCAAACTTCGTCTGGCGGAACTGACCGAATATTGGAAACGCAACCGCGACAATCGGTTTCTACCCAGCGGTCTGGAGTATCTGCGTTTCCTCGCCCTGACCGATTCCGGCCAACGCTCTGACGAGCAGCAGCAATTAATGGCGGCGGCGTCAAAACATCACGGTACTCGATGGGCGATCGCGGTGCTGATGATGCTGATGTTGGGAGTGACGGCAGGCATCTTGTCACAGAGTGTGCGTCGTCGGTTGGCGGACCAACAGACCGATTCGAATGTCGCTCGGTTGCTGACCGCCGACATCGCGATGATTCCCGATGCGATCAACTCCATCGCAGACCTGAACGAGGATCCTCCTCAGCAATTGATTGACTTGCTGCAGGAACAAGACGTCTCCGATCGTCAAAAATTCGCGGCGCGATTGGCATTGGTGCAATCTGATCCGGGGCAAGTTGTCCCGCTGATCGAAATGATCCCGCAGTTCAATCCGGATGGTCTTTCGTTGATCGCCGAACGCTTGAAACCTCACCAAACGATCGCGACGCCTGAGCTCTGGTCGCGTTTTGAATCGAGCCGATCCGACGAAACGAATCAGTTGAGATTCGCTTGGGTCTTGGCGCAGCTCGACGCGGCAAGTGGGAAGTGGCAGCGGCACGCATCAACCGTTGTTCGAAGCATCGTCAATCAAAACCCAACACAAGTTGGTGAATTCATTCCCGGGTTGGTTCCGATTGCCAAAGTTCTGATCGAACCCGCCAGTCGCTATTTCGCGGAGTCAGGTTTGGCGGACAATTCTGCCGCGGAAAGCAGCGACATCATCAACCGTGATACGCGTTTGAACGCGGCGTTTCTACTCTCGAAGTGCATCGGGCCCGAGGATGCGGTGCTGGCGGAGTTGCTCGCCGTCGCCGTGGACGATGAGTTTGAGCTGTTGATGTCAGTCGCGGAGCGTGACCCGGATGCGGTTGCAAGTCGTTTGCGAGAAGAATTGCGGCAACACGCCGAACCTGAATGGTCCGATGAACAGGAGTTGTCCGAATTCTCATCCCCCGACGCGGCGCTGGTGCAACGCGTGCAAGCGTTTGGCGGTTTGGTCACAAACACTTTCGCATTGATCCAGAAGTGTCCGTTGGCAAAGTTTTTGGCGGTAGCAGAATCGCTCTCGGAATTCGGCTATCGACCCGAGTGTGTTCGTGTTTACGAGAGTTCCACCGACCCTTGGGTGGCGTCCGTTTTGGTGCGAGACGGCTTGGATTGGGAGTTCACGTTCCCAGCCGATCGCAACGAAGTCGGTGAGTTGCAAACGCAAATGCGGTCTCGAGGAATGTACCCGTGTGACGTTACCGCCATCCCCGCCAATGCAGTTGGGATGGCTGCTGGTGGCGAAGCAATGGACGCGGACGACGTGCCGACCGGGCAAAGATACGGAGTCCTTTGGACTCGGCTTCCTTCCGGAACCTTGGACGCGAAAATTTATGTTGGTCTGAATGAGTCCGAGCATCAGCCCAAGGGGTGGGGGCCGCTTCTCAGCGGTGGGTTTGTTCCAAAAGCGAATTTGAAACAACGCGATTCAAAGGGAACGGACCACTACAGTTCCGTGCGTTTCCGAATGGTCGCGTCTCCGATCACTGATGATACCTGGAACGACAGCCCATTCAGTTTTCGGTCTCGAAACGTGGTGGGCAAGTATCAAACCGATGTCCGTTTGAATCCGCCAGGAGAGTTCGATGAGGAAAGCGTGAGCTACTCCGCGATTTGGTGGAACGGCGGTGACTTTGAATCGAAAACTCTGACGCAGCTACCGATCGACGAGCACCTTGCAAAGGCGAACGAATTGTCGGCGGATAATTATCGAGCCGTCAGTTTGTCGGTGGTTCAAGATGGCGACCAGCTTGTCGCGGCTTCGGTGTGGCATCGGCCCGTGGTGACCGATACGCAGAAAGACCATGTTGCCAGTCGGCAAGCCAATGCAATCATTGCCTTGGCTCGATTGGGAGTTGTTCAGCCGTTGTGGGAGGCATTGCAACTGGAGCCGGATCCTCGTCTACGATCGTTTCTGGTCGATCGTATGGCACGCCTCGAAATGCCTGTTCAGACGCTGCTGGCACGTTTAGAAGACGAGCAAGATGAGTCCACCAAGTTCGCGGTGTTGGCTGCAATTTCCAAGTACCGACCGGATCAATTGTCCAACAGCCAATTGCGGGGACTTCGGGAGCTCACGACCAACTGGGGAACAACGGATCCTCGAGCCTCGATTCATGCAATCTGTCGGTATTTGGCCAACCGTTGGGGATGGGGCGAGACGGTTGCCGCCATCGATGACGCGGAATCGCCCAATGGCAGCAGCACAATTGACTCCGCGAAGGTTGGCTCTGATGGATCGCCCGGATGGATTCGAAACGGGCAAGGACAGACTCTCGTCACGATTTCAGGGCCGGTATCATTTCAAATGGGATCGCCGGCTCACGAGGCTTTTCGCGATCATGGGTTGGAGGCACCGGTCCAAGCCAAGATCCCACGCTCGTTTGCAATCGCGGATTCCGAAGTCACCTTGGAACAATACCAGCGATTTGATCCCGAAGCCGATTACGCCACCCAGTACGCGCTGCATCCGGATTGTCCAATGACATCCGTGCGTTGGTTCCATGCAATCAAATACTGTCGATGGTTGAGCGAGCAAGAAGGCGTTCCTGAATCGCAGATGTGTTATCCGTCGATCGAGGAAATTGAACGCGACTTCGATAGCCCGGATGGGATTCGTCGTCCCAAGGACTTCCTGAAGCGAACCGGGTATCGGCTGCCAACGGAAGCGGAATGGGAATATGCCTGCCGTGGTGGCACCACGACGCCACGTTCCTTCGGCCATTCACCCGAGTTGCTTTCGCAATACGCTTGGACAACCGAGAATTCAGCACGCAACTCGCAGGTGCTGTTTCATCCTGTCAAGCAATTGATGCCCAATCCATTTGGTTTGTTTGATACGCTCGGCAACGTGATGGAATGGTGTGAGACACATGATTTCTCACTTCGCGGCAAACAGACAACGATGGTTGATTCCGAACTTGGTTTGCTCGACACGCGTTCCATTGACCGAGTCGCGCGGGGAAGTGCGGTGTTCTATGTGCCAACAACCATGCGAAGTGCCAAACGCGAACAGGAAAAGGTTTACACGACTCATCCTTATCTTGGTTTCCGAATCGCACGAACGATTCGATCGGAATCGGACGCAAACGACGAATCAACGGCGACGGTCATCGAGACCAATTGATTGCGTGAATCACGGGATGAATTTCCGGCCGAATCTTGCGTGCGGCCTCGAAAACGAATAGCTTTTGCTTGTGAGGTGGGTGCCGGCCCACCCGGTTGTGTCCAGCCAACTCGAATCGCAATCCATGAGCACGCACCCTGAGAAACTTCGTTGCATGGCTTTGTCGGGCACGATTTCCATCCCGCCGCGGTTCCCTGACATCGCGACCATCTCTTTCGAGAAAGGCGATGCTCCCAGTGACCCGGTGTTGATTGTGGCGACTCAAAGATTGTCGCCCAAGTTGACCCTTCGACGA
Organism: Rhodopirellula halodulae; assembly: GCF_020966775.1. NCBI lineage: Bacteria > Pseudomonadati > Planctomycetota > Planctomycetia > Pirellulales > Pirellulaceae > Rhodopirellula > Rhodopirellula halodulae. The sequence continues at coordinate 2,411,648 of NZ_JAJKFV010000029.1, forward strand.
TCATTCCGTGCCGAAGACGTTTGTTCGGTTTTTGTTCCCGCTAGCGAAACTCAGGTCGACTACGAAAAGGGAGCTTGGCTGCACGATGTGGAGTTGGCGGACAAGGTTCAATCCATGACCAACAAAGGAGCGATTCGCGGAATCCTTTATGTTCGCGAGCATGCACAATCTCTCTTGGAGATGGATGCCGGCATGACAGCCGCGGAGAGCGCGGAATTTTATCCTCCGCTTCCCGAAGATCGGTCGGTCAATCACTACAACATGGAACCGATTGCGATCCCTTGCCAGTGACTTTCGCTGTTCGGGATGTTCCTGAGATCGATGTGGTGATTCTGTCTCGGGACGAGTCGGCCATCAACGCTACGGTTGTCAGCGCGTTGCGGTCGCAAGTCGGTGTCAATCTGTCCGTCCATCGTATCGTGGGGGCTCCGCGATCGACGGATTCAGGACGTATCGCCACCATCGTGCGAGCACGAAACGAAGGCGTGCACTGTGGGAACTCCGCACTGGTGATGTTTCTCGACGACGACGTGGTTCTCGCGAGTGACTGCATCGCCAGGCTACATCACGCGCTAATGTCGCGACGCGATCAGGCTGGAGTCGCCGCGGATTATCTCGGCGAGTCGAGCGGCGTTTCTCCAAGCAAGCACGTCGCGATGGGGGCAACGTTGTTCTGGAGATCGGTGCTGCAGCAACAGCCGTTTCGCTATGAACCGGGGCGTTGCGAATGTCTGTGCAAGTGTGAAGATGTCCGTCGGCTAGGTTTGCGGATTGACTATGTCGCAGGTGCCCGGGCGGAGCATCGGAAACAAAACCTGCCTTGCCAGAGCCATTCTCATGCCGTCGCAGGAGAGGAGTTCAAAGCAAAAGAGGAACACCCGGCCAAAATATTGGTCGCATTCAATCGGCGAGATGTTCCTCGATTTCGAAATGGCTTTTTGCGAACATTGAGGAGTTGTGGCAACGACGAGCAAGTGATCGCTGTCGGCTATGGTCTTTATCCCAGCGAAATCACACGTCTCGCGAGTGAGCCGAATCTGCGTTTGATTTCCAAACCGTACAACGGCCAGTTGCCGCCAGTGCGTCGGTTGTCTGACTTCGCGAGCGTTGCCGCCGAGTTGCCGGAACAGACTCCGTTGGCTTATTGGGATGCGGGCGATGTCTTGTTCCAGGGAAAACTCTTGCCGTTGTGGGCTCTCGCGCGATCCAATCCGACGAAGATCCTGGCGGTACGAGAACCCAGTGGATATCCAGAAAATCCCGCGATTCGCGGTTGGACTCAAACGATCTCAGATATGTCGATGAGGCGACAGGTGTTCGAGCGATTCGCGACGAACCCGTTCCTCAACAGCGGATTCGCGGCGGGATCGGCCCGTGCGATGCGAGGCTATTTCGAAGAGGCCGTTCGGCTGCGCGCATCGTCTTCGCTGCGAGGGACGACGGATTGGGGCGACCAAACAGCATTGAATTTGTTTTGTCACAGCGATCCAGAACGCTGGGCGGAGGTTCCTCAGGAATGGAACTACTGCGTGCACGATCGCGTCCGCGGTGAAGTTCGAATTTCACCCGAGGGAATCGTGTTCGATCGAAATGGGAAAGTTCCAACAGTCGTCCACGGCAACGCCAGGTCATTGCGGCAGTTTGCCATCCTTCGATGAGCGAGAAATTGGGATGCAATCGATTGACGAAGACACACCGACATTCGTCATCAGTTTGTTGGACGAAGCATCCGAACATCGTCGACGGCAAGTCAAACGTCACTTGGATCGAGCAGGCTTTCGGAATGCGACCTTCGTCCGTGCCAAGTCACCAGACAGCGAGCAATTTGCTCAGCGAGGCTATCCCAGCGAACTACAAGGACGTTGGCGCACTGATTTGCGGCATTTGTGGGGAAGCGCGGCGTGCACCTTGTCGCATTTACAGTTCTACGGACGTGGCACGGATGAATTGCCGGTGATCATTCTGGAAGACGATGTCACGATTCATCCAGACTTCTTTCACTACATGCAGCGAATTGAATTCCCTTGCGAAGTGGATTGGGACATTTGTCATTTGGGGCTGACCAACCCGAAAATCTCCGCGATTGAAAATCCAGAACGCGTGGTGACGCCACAATTGGTTCGTTGTCCGCCGAATGAGGTCGCCTGCACCCACAGCTACATCCTTCGACGTCCAATCTTGGATCGTCTGCTGCCCATGCGAGAGGAGGTGGATTGGCAATTGTCTCGCTGCACCGAGTCAATCCGCAGTTTCGTGATCGATCATGATCCGAAATTGGTTCAGCCTGACTTCCAAATGCCCAGTGTTCGCACGGCGATCGATCATGTTGCGTGGCACCGCAATAATCCAGAAACCGCGTGAAACGCGACGTTTTGTATCGCTGAACCTGTGTCCCAAGTTGCCTGGTTTTCCCGTTTTGTTGCATCGAAAGACGCATGAATTTCTGTCTTGGTGTGGTCAAACTGTTCTGCTAATTTCCCCTCCATCGCCGGTGAGCCAGGATGGCCCCCGCAAACGGCGATGCGAACTTTTCAGAACCGGAAGGGAGTCCGACGTGGAAAACACGCAAAAAACTGGCCCAAATTCGACCGGACAAGCCGCTCATATTCGCTGGATGATTCGTCGCGATATGCCGGATGTCTTGGGCATTGAGAACAACTGTTTTGAGTTCGCATGGTCCGAAGACGATTTCATTCGTTGCCTCCGTCAACGCAATTGCATCGGCATGGTGGCTGAATGTGACGAGCGTGTGGCAGGCTTCATGATCTATGAACTGCATAAGAACCGATTGCACATTTTGAACTTCGCCGTGCACAGCGATTACCGACGACGCGGGATCGGCAACACGATGATGCAAAAGCTGCTCGGCAAACTTTCGCAAGAGCGTCGCAATCGCATCATGTTGGAAGTGCGTGAGACAAATTTGGAGGCTCAGTTGTTCTTCAAGTCGCTCGGATTCAAGGCGATCTCGGTTCTACGAGATTTCTATGATGACGCGACGGAAGACGCCTACCTGATGCAATTCCGTTATCAGCCAACCGCCGAAGAATTGGCGGCTCCTCACAACCGAATTTCGCGGATGGCTGGTTGAAAGCCTTTCCGCAAACAGTCAAAGCAAACAAAAGCCGGCTTCATGAGTCGGCTTTTTTCATAGGTCACAAAGCTGTTTCGAAAGAGTTTCGATGGAGCCGTACAACTTTCAAACGCTCGACTCGAAAGGCCGCCGGGCCCAGGTCATTTCCCGATCGGAGTGGGGATCTTCATCCGATCAGTGGAACGGGGCGTTGGATGGCAAAACGCTCGGGACCAAGCTGACCGTCTTGTTCTACTGCACCGAAACCGTTGGCGAGGGCCCGCGTTGGCACGTGCATCCCTACGACGAGGTCTTCATTGTTCGCCGTGGCCGTGCGCTGTTCACAATCGGTGATCAAAAGGTCGAGGCCAGCGAAGGAGATGTCTTGATGGGACCGGCCGACGTCCCTCACAAATACCACAACCTCGGTCCAGGCAAACTGGAGACAACCGACATCCATCTGTCAGATCGTTGGATTCAAGCCAACCTGGATGATCCCGAGTTGTGAATGCAATTGCTTGAGCTGAGCACTTGCTGACAATTCGCGTTGATTGCGTTCACGACCGTTCAGCCTCAATCGTCGTTCGTCAGTTCCTGATAGGTGGTCCAGTAGCGGCGGCCGAATTCTCGGGCAGCTTCGGCGGAGAAGTGTGTTTGGTCGCCTTTGTGGCCGAGTCCGTCCGATGCGACGAAGGCTGTGTTTTCAATGCGATCGGGCAGTGTCTTGTGTGCCTCGTTCACCAGGAGCCGATGCTTGTTCCAAGGGCGTTCTTCGAATTGCCCCAGTTGCCCGGCGATGAACGGGATCTTGGGCGTCTTAAATTCTGTTCGGAATCGCTCGATCAATTCATCCAACTTGGCTTGGTAGTCGCCAGCGTTCTTTGGGTTGGAATCGGACTCGCCTTGATGCCAAAGAATGCCTTTGAGTTCACCGAACTGAAGTGCCCATCGGACGCGCTGGACGCAATCGTCATAGGGATGCAGTTGGGTAGGCTCGTGGAATCCATCGGGCACCCAGGTTGTGATGGATGAACCACCGACCGCGCAGGGGATCAATCCGACGTGGGCATCCGGGTGAGCCTCGGCGTAGAGCACGCCGAATGTTTTGCCTGGTCCAACACCGACCAGCGAAGGTTTGTCAAAGTGAATCGGGTCAGCGGCGGGGACCCACGTCTGGTCGGGGCTGACCGTCCAAACTCGAGGATGCGGTTGCTGGTCTTCGGCCGAGGGGTTGCCGCGACCCGCCATGTTGGATTGTCCGGCGAGCAGGAATAAATGCAGGTTTGGCGGAGGGGACGCGGTGGCGTTGGCTTGGGCTAAGTCAGCCTTCGAGGCTTCATCCGCGGCGGAGTGATTGAGCCATGTGACCGCCAGCATCAAAGCGGCAAAGCAAATCGCCTCGCGGCGTTGTTTCTTCGTTGTGGACATTGGATTTCCTTTCGTGGGGAAGGGGAATCATATCATCGAACGCCGGCGAAGTTGGTTGACGTGGCATCGAGGATGCTCAGATGGCTTCGCCACCACGCTCGCCGGTGCGGATTCGGACACAGTCGTCCATGGGCAGGACAAAGATTTTGCCGTCACCGATTTCGCCGCTGTCTCCGCTGCGTCCGCCTTCCAAGATGGCGTCGATGGTGGGTTGGACGAATTCTTCGTTGACGCCAATTTGCAACTGGACTTTCCGAAGCAAGTTGACGCCGTAATCACGGCCTCGCATTGATCCGGTCTGTCCGCGTTGTCGGCCGAATCCCTGGCAATCCACCACTGTCAGCCGGTGCACCTCCACACGTGTCAGCGCCTCTTTGATGGCGTCGAGTTTGGAAGGCTGGACGATGGCAATGATCAATTTCATGGACGGTTCAAATTCAATTCGCGAGCGGGCGACTTTCAGCGGGCCGATCGTGCGGGCTTTGAAAAAGCAGTGCCCGGTTCCCCGCTCAGGTCCGCTCCTGACGTGGATCGATGGCCGGTTGCCGTGGTCGCCAAGGAGGAATTTAGACGATCCGATGTGCTTCGCGTAGACCCGTTGGGAAACAGTGTCGGCGCATAAAAAAAGACCCCGATCCGCGACAGGTGAGGCGGACACCCATCGCGGACCATTGGGGCTTCTTCTGGCCCAGGCAAGAGCCGAGAAGTTCAAATCACCGCGCGGCGACGCCGCCGGATGAGGTAACGGCACATCCGGCGGCATCACTGCGGTGGGTAGAACTAGATCACCGACCCGCCAGCGACGGCGTCCGATGGGTAAGCGTGCATGCCGTGCTCGCTGATGTCCAAACCGGCTTGCTCCTCTTGAGGGCTAACTCGAAGCATTCCAACAGCTTTGAGGACACCGAAGACGACCGACATGGTGATGAAGGCCCATGCACAGATCGAAACGGTACCGATCAACTGAATCATGAAGCTGGTCGAGCCTGATTCCAGGTGAGCGTTTGGCAGGATGCCGAGAGCCATGCAGCCCCAGACGCCACAGATGCCGTGGACAGGGAAGGCACCGACAGGGTCGTCGATTTTCATCTTGTCCAAAGCAACAATCGAGAGAACAACCAAAGCACCGGCGACGGCACCGACAACGATGGACATTGTGTTGCTCATGGCGTCACAGCAAGCGGTGATGCCGACCAATCCACCCAGTGCACCGTTGAGACCCATGGTCAGATCTGGTTTGCCGAACAGGCCCCAGGAAACGATGGTGGCAACGATCACACCAGCAGCAGCGGCGAGGGTTGTGTTCACAGCGATGAAGACAGTCGCGTCGATGTCAGCACCCGACTGGAAAGCCAATTGGCTACCAGGGTTGAATCCGTACCAACCCACCCACAGGATAAACACACCCAGAGCGGCGAAAGCAACATTGTGACCTGGCAATGGAACGCTCTTGCCTTCGGCGGTGTAACGACCCAGGCGAGGGCCGAGAAAGATGGCACCGGCCAAGCCAGCGAAACCACCGACTGCGTGAACCACAGCCGAACCAGCAAAGTCCTGAAAGCCCATGGTGTATTCGCCGTCGACCAATTCGCCGAACTGCATCAACCATCCTCCACCCCATTTCCAGTAACCACTGATGGGATAGATCAAACCGGTCAAGATTGCGCTGTAGATCAAGTAAGCGTTGAATTTCATACGGCCAGCAACAGCACCCGAGACGATGGTTGCGGCGGTGGCGGCGAAGACGGCTTGGAAGAACCAATCGACTTGCGGCGAGAATGTTTGGTCAGGACTTGGGTCGTAGATGCCCGAGCCACCGAAGGCGAAGTAGCCGTTGGTCACGTCACCGTAGCTGCCGGGATACATCAACCCGAACCCAATGACAAAGAACAGCAGTGCTCCCACTGACAAGTCCATCAAGTTCTTAGAAAGAATGTTGATGGTGTTCTTGGAGGAGTTGAGCCCGACTTCGACCATGGCGAAGCCAGCCTGCATGAAGAGGACCAAAACCGCACAAAGGAACAAGAACCCGTTGTCAAAGGCGTACCCTACACCTGGATCAGCGGCGGCTTCTTCCTCGACGATTTCAGCGTCACCCGCGTCGGCAACCTCTGCAGTTTCCGTTGCAGCCGCTGGCTCATCCTGAGCCGAAGCTACCGACGCGAGTGAACCGCCGATCCCCATCATCCCCACAAGGAGAGCGATAGTGAGCCCGGCGAGGCGGATACCCGTCCATCCGCCGCCAGGCTGGTGTGTTGTTGATACTGAGATCGAACTCATGTGGTCTTCCTTCTCGTAAAGACAGTTGATGTGTCGTGACGCTGTTGCCTGGGCACCCATTGCCGAGACGAATCATTCACCGCGCCAACTTTTGCGAACTGAGTGCTACTCCTCCGTCCACCGTCCAACTCCTGCCCGGGCCATCCGTAATCGCTCGTGAGTCGTGCGTTGTCCTTTTGGGAAGCACTTCTTTTCGGAGGAGGGCTATTGGCACACAGTGGGCCAAATGCAAAAGCTGGTTTTTGTTTCGGTTTGTAAGTGGCTTGTGGGAAAGGGTTTCGGGGTTTGAGAAAGTTTTTGTTGGTGATCGTTCGCCTTCTGTTGATGAGTTGGGTGCTTAACCCTTGTGCAGGCGAGGAATGGCGGAGCTTAAAAAATGGGCATGAGCCACCGTCAGTCGCGGGGGGATCAATCTGAGGCCTTGTTACGCCTCACAAGAAGCGATCCGGCGTTGCGTTTGGTTTGGCAACGTTTGGGTGATCCGCCGAGCTGGAGTCGGCCCGCGGGCTTGGAAACCCTGGTCCGAATCATCCTGGAGCAAAAGGTTTCGCTGAGATCCGCGGAGGCTGTCTTCTTGCGACTGCGGGAAGCGTCCGGCGGGCGAATCACCGGGCGAAGTCTGTCTTCGGTCCGATCTGAAACGATGGTGCGGTGCGGTGTCAGTCGACAGAAGCAACGCTATCTGCAAGCGATCGCATCCGAGGTGGTCGAGAATCGGTTGCGTCTGGACGAGCTGAAGCTGCAGAGCGATGAGGCTGTCCGAGAACGACTCACCAATTTGCTGGGAGTCGGCAATTGGAGTGCTGATGTCTATCTGATGAGTGCACTGGATCGGCGGGACATTCTCCCAACGGGCGATTTGGGATTGCTCAAAGGGATTGAGGAACTGGACGGAGGCAACTATCCCGATTTTGATGCGGTGATCGAGCGTGCAGAAGTTTGGCGTCCCTATCGTTCGACAGCGACTCGACTGATTTGGGCGTTGTACTTGGACAATCGAGGCTGGGGTGGTTGAGGCTGGGGCCATCGAAATGGAAACGGCTGGATGAGTTTCTTTCCCCCATCTGAAATCAACGTGCCTCAACCTGTTCGACACGAATCGCCGTTGCCGCAAATGCCGCAGCGGTCGCCAAAATCAGTCAGAGCCGTTTGCGTGTCCCCCGGGCAAATTGCCTAAGGCGTGCAGCTGTCCGAAACGTCCGTTCTGCGGCATTTGGCACGCCATCTTCATCGCCCCCTCACATTTCCGCCTGACAGGGGGCAGGCGTTGGTTTAAGATAAGTTGGTGACGTGAAAGCTTTTGCGTCGCCCCCACCCGGATGTCTCGCATCCGTCTCTCCTCTCTTTTCGTCCTACCGATTTGGTTCTCTCCTCATGGAACCTTCCTCCACGCCGGGTCCGGCGCGCAATGGTCGTCGCAGCAATCGCCGCATGCGCCACCCCGATAAAGAAGTCGACAAACGTGTTCGCGAATTGGATGCGGAACGTGATCCGCTGTCGTTACCGGAAGAAATCGTCAGTGAAGTGACGAAGGCCGGTGGACGAGTGGGCATCCCATCCAAGGACAAGTCGCCTCAGCAAGCGTTGAATATCAACGATCTGCAAAAGCTCGAACACGATGAATTGCTGGCTCTGGCTGATACCGAAGGTCTGAAGGAATACGCCGGGCTGCCTCGACAGGAATTGGTGTTCCGGCTGTTGAAGGCTCGGATGAGCGCCAACGGTCTGATGTACGGCGAGGGCACGTTGGAAATTCTGCCCGATGGGTTCGGGTTTCTTCGCAGCGCTCAATACCACTATCTGTCATGTCCTGATGACATTTACGTGTCGCCCAGTCAGATCCGTCGATTTGGGTTGCATACCGGTTCGCACGTGGCAGGGCAAATTCGGCCACCCAAAGAGAACGAACGCTACTTTGCGATGTTGCGGATCGAAGCGATCAACCATGCCGATCCAATGCAGCGTCAGCGATTGACCCCGTTTGACGATCTGACGCCGCTGCATCCTCGCACCCGGATCGTCACCGAGCATCAAGCTCAGGAACTCAGCACCCGAGTGGTGGACTTGTTCACTCCGATTGGGTTTGGTCAACGTGGATTGATCGTCAGTCCGCCTCGTGCCGGCAAAACCATGTTGATGCAGAGCCTGGCTCGTGGTGTGCTCAGCAACTACCCGAACGCTTACGTTGTGGTGTTGCTCATCGATGAGCGGCCAGAAGAAGTCACCGACATGGAACGCGAAATTCAATCGCCGCAGTGTGAGGTGATCAGCAGCACGTTTGATGAACCGCCAGCACGCCACATCCAGGTCGCTCAGATGGTGATCGAAAAAGCGAAGCGGATGGTGGAGTCGGGGACGGACGTGGTCATCTTCTTGGATTCCATCACGCGATTGGCTCGCGCGTTCAACAGTGATACCGAATCAGCCACCGGCAAGCTTTTGACCGGTGGTTTGGACGCGGGTGCGATGCAGAAACCCAAATCGATTTTTGGTTCGGCTCGCAAAGTGGAAGAAGGCGGATCGTTGACGATCCTGGCGACTGCATTGGTCGACACGGGAAGCCGCATGGACGATGTGATCTTCGAAGAATTCAAAGGCACGGGCAACCTCGAGATCGTTCTCGACCAAGACCTTGTTTCGCGACGCGTTTGGCCGGCGATCGATCTGACCCGCAGCGGCACCCGTCGCGAAGAAATGCTGTTGGATCAGGAGGAGCATCGTCGGATCGAATCGTTGCGTCGCAATTTGGCGGAACATTCGCCAGTCGATTCGATGGTGGAGTTGACGAAACGGCTGCGGAAAACGCAAAACAATGCGGAGTTTCTGATGAGCGTTCCCGTCGACGATTGATCGTGTCGCGTGGAACGCTTTCGCAGATTAAGTTTTGCCTTTCTTTCATCCCTCCACCTTGAGTCTTCCATGCCAACCATCGACGGAACAACTGGTTCCTTGCCCAGCGGTCGCGTGGCGATCATTGCCAGTCGCTACAACGCCAACATTTGTGACGCAATGGTTGAGGGATCCATTCGTACGTTGAAAGAAGCGGGCGTTTCGGAGGAACACTTGTGGATCATTCGAGTTCCCGGAGCGTGGGAATTGTGCTGGGCGGTGGAGCAAGCGTTTCAGCATCCCAATGTTGTCGGTGCCGTGGCACTCGGTTGTGTCATTCGAGGCGAGACGACTCACGATGAACACATCAATCGCGCAGTCAGCGACACTTTGATGGAGCAAACCGTGCGTACCGGTCGCCCCGTCGGATTTGGGCTGCTGACTTGCAACAACGTCGAACAAGCCATCCAGCGAAGCGGCGGCACGGTGGGCAACAAAGGGGAAGAAGCCGCCGAGGCGATGCTGGAGATGCTGCGACTGCAAGCCAAAATGCGATAGCCCGCTTCGCAATTGGTCCCGGCGAATGAAGCGAGCGGTGCCTGAAAGGAACCATGAATGACACGCCTTTTCATTCAATTCTTTTGCGGTGTGTTATTGATCTTGTTCATCGCTTGGGGCATTCAAGCGTACGTGTTCCGCGGCACGACCGAGGCTCAAAACATTGCGGTGATTGAGACCGCGCTGAGCGGTGGGGCGTTGCTCGCGCGAGACACCGTTCTGGCAGGTGGTTCAGACCGGATGGATGAGAGTGTGGCGGAGGTTCAGACTCGCTTTCGTTACCCGGTCAAGATTGTTCAGCGATCCGATCGGAACCTGTCGGACGTTCATCACCAACGTCTGAACGATGGCGAAGCGATCTTGCATGGCAGCTACATTTTGGTGGCGTTGCCGGAGTCGTCTGAATTGGTGCGTCTTGGGCCGTTGCCTCAATTCGCAGGACCCCGGCGCAGTGATGTGTTGATCGGTCTGGGAAGTGTGTTGCTATTGGCGGCGACGGCGATCGCGATTTTGCTTCGTCCGATTGCTCGTCAATTTCGCAGCGTCGAACGGACCGCGCTGGCGATCGCCGAAGGTGACTTTTCGGCTCGGATCGACGAATCGGGCCACCGCCGAGGTTTGCCAATCGTCGCGGCGTTCAACACGATGGCCGACCGCGTTGAATCGTTGTTGCGATCTCAAAAGGAATTGTTGCAGGCGGTCTCGCATGAACTCAGAACTCCGCTTGCAAGAATTAAATTCGCGACGGAGTTGGTGCGTTCGGCGGACACGGAGGCCAAACGCAATCAGAGGATTGATTCGATTGACGAAGCCACGGACAAACTCGATGACTTGGTGGCGGAGTTGTTGAACTACACGCGAGTGGATGAGCAATCGCAGGTGGCACCACGCGAGCGAGTGTTGGCCTACGAAATCGCGTGCGAAGCGATGGGGCAATACGATCAGTTGCACCCGAACGTGCAGTTTGTTGTTATCCAACCCGACCGTGACATCGAGTTGGTGACCTATCCGGCGGGGTTGGTCCGCGCCCTAGGAAACCTGATTGGCAACGCGGGGAAATACGCCAAGACGCAGGTGCGGGTATCCATCGAACAGCGAGCCAACCTCGTGTGTTTTCAGGTGGAAGATGACGGCGTGGGAGTTCCGGAGGAACAGCGACGGTACATCTTCGAACCGTTTTTGCGTTTGTCTGGCGACTCGCAACCGGGCACGGGGTTGGGTCTGGCGTTGGTGCGTCGGATCTGTCGCCGGTTGGGAGGCAAGGTCACCGTCGCCGATAGTGAATTGGGCGGAGCTTCGTTTGAAATCGAACTTCGTCAATCGCTTTTGCCCATGCCAGCGACGTCACCCATCAACGGCGATGATGAGACGCAATGATTCTCTGAATTACATCACGCCATGATGTCGTTGGGCAACGTTCATGTGACCATTGGCGATGATTGGATGAGGTAGAATACAAGACCTCGTCCAACGGAGAGCCTGTTTCATGACAACAACATCAATGCTTCGAAAGCCAAGGACATGGCTGTTCATCATCGCAACCGTTGTTTTCGTTGGTGTGCCCGCTTATATCGAATTCAAACTGCGACGCCCGGTGGGTGAAGGCCCGGCAGGGCCATCGGTTGCACGGGAACCATTCGATGAGGTTTGGACCAGCAGGCAAGTGCATTTGTTGGGCATCGGTGACAGCGTCACGCGAGGTCTTGGTGCAAAGTCCAAAAAGCATTCGTACTTCGAACGCTTACGACAGAATCCCGAGGACGAGTTTGAGGGCATGAAGGGCAAGCACCTGTCGGCTGTTTTGCCCAATCTGCAGGCCACCAATGTTGCCGTTTCCGGTTCGACTTCGTTGGACCACGAGCGAGTGGTGTTTGAAGAGTTGGTGCCATTCGCAGAAGACGAATTCGGGTTGATCGTGGTGACGACCGGCGGGAACGATTTGATTCACAGCTACGGTCGACGACCTCCGAAAGAAGGGGCGATGTACGGAGCAAGCTTGGAGCAAGCTCAGCCTTGGATCGAGGCGTTCGAAGATCGTCTGCAGCGGATGGTCACGCGGATCACCGAGTTGTTCCCCGGTGGATGTTTGATCTTTGTGGGTGACATTTACGATCCGACCGATGGCGTTGGCGACGCCCCCAGCATCTTCTTGCCGGATTGGCCCGACGGTTTGGCCATTCACGCTCAGTACAACCAAGTCATTCGCCGAGTCGCGGGGAGGCACGAGCATGTGCACGTCGTTCCGCTTCACGAGACGTTCTTAGGACACGGATCCCACTGCCGACAATTTTGGCGTTCACACTACGATTCCGCGGACCCCACGTACTGGTTTTACAGCAACATCGAAGACCCGAACGATCGCGGCTACGATGCGATTCGTCGTGTGTTTTTGAATGAGATCATTACGCAGCGAGACGCGTTTCGTTGATCAGGATCGTGCTTCCAGCATTTCCCAACGCTCGTATGCCACGGCCAATTCCGACTCTTTCTCTTTCAACGCGTTGGATTTTGCCGCAATGGCATCGCCTCCGGACTGATAGAACTCCGGCGCGGCCATCTCTTCATGAATCGTCGCGATTTCCGTTTCCAACTTTTCAATCTTGGTCGGCAATTGCTTCAGTTCACGCTGTTCGTTGTACGACAACTTCGCGGGGCGGTCCGCGGATTCGGTCTGTTTCGGCTTGGCCGCTACCGAGTTTGCTTTCTTCTGAGCTTCTTGCTGGGCGGCGAGTTCATCACGGCGGCGCTGATGAGCGGCTTCCCATTCGTCGTAGCCTCCGACATATTCGTTGACAATGCCAGGATGGGACTCATCGTCAAACGCCAGCGTGCTGGTGACCACGTTGTTCAGAAACGTCCGGTCGTGGCTGACCATCAACAACGTGCCATTGAAGTTGACCAGTTGTTCTTCCAGTAGTTCCAAGGTTTCTGCATCCAAGTCGTTTGTTGGTTCGTCCAACACAATGACATTGGCCGGTTGAGTCATCAACTTTGCCAACAAGGCTCGGTTGCGTTCGCCCCCGGAGAGAAACTTGACTTGGGTTCGGGCACGTTCGGGCGTGAAAAGGTAATCCTGCAAATAACCCAAGATGTGTTTGGTCGTGTCACCGACTTGCACCTTGTCCGCGCCTTCGCCCACGTTTTCTTGGACCGTCAATTCGGGGTCCAGAGTATCACGCAGTTGATCAAAGTAAGCGATTTTGGAATTGGTACCCAATCGAACAGAACCTTCGGTGGGTTCGAGTTTGCCGAGGATCAATTTCAGCAGCGTCGATTTGCCGGCACCGTTGGGTCCGATGATCCCGATCTTATCACCACGCATGATCAAGGCTGAAAAATCGCGGACGATCGTTCGGTCGGTGTCTGGGTAAGCAAACGAAACGTCGTCAATCTTGGCGACCAATGCACCACTGCGTTCGGCGACTTGCAAGTTGAGTTTCGCCTTGCCCTCCAAACTTCGTCGCTCGCGGGCTTCGTTGCGCATCGATTTCAACGCCCGCACTCGGCCCTCGTTTCGCGTGCGGCGAGCTTTGATGCCCTGGCGGATCCAGGCTTCTTCTTCGGCCAATCGTTTGTCGAACAGTGCGTTTTGCTTTTCTTCCGCTTCTAAGGCGGCGGCTTTGCGTTGCAAAAAGGTTTGGTAGTCGCAGGTCCAATCGAACAGTCGCCCGCGATCAATTTCCCAGATGCGATTCGCGAGGGATTGCAGGAAGGATCGGTCGTGAGTGATGAACATCAACGTGCCCGACCAACGCTGCAGAAAGTCCTCCAACCAAACGATCGATGGAATGTCCAAGTGGTTGGTGGGTTCGTCCAGCAGCAGCATGTCCGGTTCGCTGGCGATGGCTCGAGCCAGCAACACACGTCGGCGCATGCCGCTGCTGAGGCTGTCGAACGGGACGTCGGGATCCAGATTCATGCGGGTGAGCGTTTCTTCAATCTTCTGTTCGATCTCCCAGCTTTCCCAGGTCTCGTGATCGGACGGACCGAGTGAAGTGCCGAGACGGAACGTGGTGCCGAGTTCCGCAAATTGTTCGGCGGGCATGGTGACCAATTCGCGGACGCTGCCCTGAACGTTTTGAGGAACGTCTTGGGTCAAACGAGCCAAACGCACTTTGCCGTCCAGCAAGACCTGTCCGTTGTCCGGAGTCACATCGCCTGACAGAATCTTCAACAGCGTTGTTTTGCCGGCTCCGTTGCGACCGAGCAAACCGATGCGTTGGCCTCGTTCAATCCGAGCCGACACGCCATCAAACAAGGCGGGGCCACGGAAACCAATGGTCAAATCGTCCAAAGTGATCATACGGTGGCTGTGCTTTCGGCTTCGTCCATGGATTCGCGAAACAGGTCGGCGATGACGTCTTCGAGCGGTGGGTCTTCCACGACGACATCCTCGATCGCATGATCACGCAACGTTTCGGCAAGCAGTTTGGGAACGTCACTGCGAGGTACGCGGTAGGTGAGTTTTGGCCAGTTCTCATCAACGACTTCACCCAACCGTTCGGGGCGAGTGAGGTTTTCGGACGCTGCGAATTGCAGCGTGACCAATTTGTAACCGCTGAATTTGTCGACAATGCCCGACAGCGATCCGTCGTACTGGATGGTGCCTTGAGCGATCACGACGACTCGCCGGCAAAGCGCCGCGACGTCCTTCATGTAGTGACTGGTCAGTAGAATCGTGATCTTGCGTTTCTCTTGGTAGTAACGCAGGAACTGTTGAATGTTGTGTTGTGCGATGACGTCCAAGCCGATCGTCGGTTCATCCAGAAACAGCACTTCGGGGCTGTGTAGCAGAGCCGCGATCAGCTCCATCTTCATGCGTTCGCCCAGCGACAATTCGCGAACGGGTTGATCCAGCAGACGCGTCACATCGAGCAGGTCACTGATCTCGTCCAAACGAGACTTGAACTCCGTTTCGGGGATGCCATAGATGTGTTGATGCAATCGATAGGATTCGCGAGCGGGCAAGTCCCACCACAATTGGTTCTTCTGCCCCATTACCAACGCGAACCGACGGCGGTAACCGTCTTTGCGTTCCCAAGGCACAAAACCCATCACCGTCGCCGAGCCGGAGGTGGGCTGGATCACACCGCTGAGGAGTTTCAACGTTGTTGTTTTTCCCGCGCCGTTGGGGCCGAGGAAAGCGACAAACTCGCCCTGGTCCACTTGCAGATCGATCCCACGGACCGCCGTGACCTCGCGAAATTCACGTCGAAACAAGCCGCGGATACTGCCGCCGATGCCTTCGCGTTTTTGATAAACGCGGTAGTTTTTCGTCAGGTCACGGACTTCGATGATCGACATGGGCGATTGGTGCTGAGGCAAGACGCGATCTCGGGTCGCAAAAGCGAACATTGTAGGGACAGATGACAATCCCGCGAGACCGTACCCTGCCGAGATTTGATTGTCTGTCTGATTGCCCTTTTGCTTGTTGGCCCGTCAGTCGCCAACCTGGCCACCGGGACGAATGACGTTGTGGAAGCGAAGCGGACCTGAGAGGCTGACTTGCTCGACGATCAATCCCACACCATTTCGATTTGGGACGTCTTCTGCGTCAGTCGTCGAAACTGAGCGTCGGCAACGTCGTGCGACAACATCGGCAAGCGGTACACATGATTGGCGGGGCCCGCCGCGGCGGTGTCGATCCGAACCGTTCGCATCTTCCAGCGTCGATCAAACGGAGTTTCTTCGCAGCTGATGGACTGAATGCGATCGTAGAAGGTGCAGCTTGTTTTCCGAGTCCAAACACCTTCGCGAATGACAATCCCGTCCTTGGTCGGCAGTTCTGCGAACTGGAAGTGCCGGTGCCGCCGTGAGTTCAGCCAAAGACTGAAAGGTGCAAGACAAATCGCAACGGTCAGCCCACACATTGCCGCGAAAAGCAGCACGCCCCAGGTCGATGAAATTGGTAACCAAGAGGGCGATTGATCCGTCACGAGAAAGGTGAACAACGCCACCAGCAAACCAACACCTTGTATTCGCAACAGCCCTTTGCGGCGGCGGCGTCGAAGTGCACGGTCGTCCAAACCACGCCAATGGAAGGTGTCTTCGTCAAATTGCAAGCCGGGTCGCAATTGCTTCATCAAGCTCGGGACTTCGGATTGAGGCACGATGGGAATGAACCAGCGTCGAGTCACCGTGGTCGCCGCGTTTTCGTTTTGTTGGCCCGCGCCGCCAGCCGTCTCGATGCGGATCGAACACAGCTTCATCCAGCGTTCCAGCGGAGAGGCTTGGATGCTGATCCACTGAATCCGTCGACGAGGCACGGTTGCCGAAACCTTGGTCAGCAAACCGCACGACAGATGAAAATTCTCGTCACGCAGTTCCAAACGGTAACCGTGAAATCGCAAAACGTACCAAGCGATCCCAAGAAGACGAATCGCGAACACCGCAATCACAAGTGCGCCCACCCACAGCAACCAGGAGGACCACCACGAACCCGATAGTTCATCCGGATTGATGTTCCGCGTTGTCAACTCATTGGCAAGCTTGCGAGCCAGTTGGTCGTTGTTGCCGAATTGCTGCGAGATCAAACCCAAAACGATCCCGACCATCACGAATCCGCGATTGCTCGCCAGGCCCGCTTGGACAAGCCACTTCAAAGGGATCTGCAGTAGCGTCGTGGATGCTGCGATGGGCGTGCTGTCTGTCACCGCCGCATCAAGCATCGCGGTTGCTTGGCTATCGGTGAACTGCGGTGGATCGGTTGATGGAGAGTCCGTTGCCGAGCGTGCGGAGACTCTTGCGGCTTCGATTTGTGAACGCAGGGAGTCGACATCTTTTAATGCGAGGACTTTCAAAACGGCTTCGGGTTCGGTGCCGCTGGCAGTTTCCACGCGGACTTCGGCGACTTTCAAAATGCGATGAACGACGTTCTGAACCAAGTCAACGTTTTGGATGCGGCTGACCGGAACCACTCGTTTCGAACGAAAGATCAACCCCGAGGTGACGATCAGTTCTTCACCCAGAAGTTGGTAGCGATACGTCCAATAGTGGAGAAAAGCGAAACCGCCAAACAGAAGCAACAGGACCAGCAACATTCCAACGGCGCCCATCATGCCGAACCAACTGTTGCGAGCCATGTTCCAAGCCACAAACGCGATGGGAAGGAAGACATGCTTGCCGATCGCGAAGGTTTGAAACAGCATCGATACCGGATGCAGCGGACGAGGTGCCAAGTTCATGACGCATCCGTTGCGGGGGCATCGCTGGCCGGATCGGCGGACAGCGGTATTTCCGATGGCGGCATTGAGGACGGCGTTTGGTCGGTTGGCTCGACGGCTTGCTCAACGGGTGGAGCGATGACCGACTGTTCGGATTGCGTTTCGAGACGACCGTTGATCAACGCGTCTCGCAAACGTTCGGCCATCTCGCTGTTCAAGTTCTCCAGTTGCACGGAAGAGTTTTTGGTTCCAGCGGTATGGACGACCAACGTTGACAACCCGTGCATGCGTTGCAGTGGGCCTTGAGCAATGTCGCTATGTTGCATTCGCGAATGAGGCACCGAGATTCGATGTCGCCACCAAACGCCACTGCGGATCTCGAGACCTTCGTTGCTGATTCGCCAAGCGGCGGCTTCATAGGCAGCAGATGGATAGAACCATCCGAAGTAAATTGCCAAACCGAGCAACACGAGGTTGGCGGCACCCGCCCAAATTGTGAGATCGAAATTGAGCATTCGCATCCATGTTGCCAGCCCCCATCCGATCACGCTGGCGAGAAGCAAGCCGACGACCAAGACGGTTCCAATCATGTGGTCGAGTTTCAGCGCCTCGATCGGAAGCGACTGAAATTCTCGCGAATCAAGGTCGACGCCGAGTTCCGCGGTGTTGACATCTTCCGCATGAGCCGACGCTGTTGTGTTCGCGACCGGTCCAACCTCCGGTTTTAGCTCAGCGGCGCTGTGCTCTATAGGCTGGTCGCTCGTGTCGGTCGTTTGGGGGTCAAAGGTCATGCACGCTTCATTGAAAAGAGAAGTCTGATTCGATGGGGCTTTTCGAAGTTGGAGGATATTGGGGGATGAGCTAGACTGTTTGTCCCTCCTGCGGACAATTCCACTTTGTCTGCGAACTTCCCCACCGAAGTGCTTTCCTAGCATTCTTTCATGTCCCGAGCCCAAAAGTCTCCTCGCGTCGCGATCGGTTTTTTGACCGGTTGGGCGTTCTGCAGCGCATTGCCCAGCGTCGCTCAATCGGCGGATGATCCGATGGTTGCTTGGCAGAAGCAATACGACGAAGCAATTTATCCGATTTTGGAAGAGGCTTGTTCGGAGTGCCATTGGGGCGCGGACGCTCAAGGTTTCGACCTCGAGAAATACGTGGAGTCCGACCGTCTGAAAAAGGGGGCCGCGGTTTGGGAAGAGGTGGCCAAACGAGTTCGATTGAACGAGATGCCACCGGAAGGCAGTCCCCAACTGAACGACCAACAAAAGGCACTGGTGCATCGTTGGTTTGATTCGCGTCCGCAACAAGACGAATGCTCTCAGCTCGCCAATGAGGAAACGCAGTCGTGGTACCGCGGCGTGGTGATGAGCCGTCGTTTGACGCGGACGGAGTACCTGAATGCCATCGATGAACTGGTCGGGTTTCCCGTCGACGAAAATCTGGAGATCCCGTCGGATGGGTCTGGTGGAGAAGGATTCGACACGGCGGGGGATGCGCTCTTCACGTCGCCGCTGCACATCGAACAATATTTGGCGGTTGCCAACCAAGTGATCGGCGACGCGATGAAGCACGGAGGTGAATCTTCGTTGGCGGTGCGTCTGTTAGGCACCGTCGATGAGGACGGACCTGGAAGCAACGCATCCGCCCGGTCGGCACTACGAAGGTTTGCTCGCCGAGCTTGGCGACGCCCGATCGAATCGGCGGAACTGGATCGTTTGATGAGCTTGGTGGAACATGCCAAGGCATCGGGCCGCAACATGCCGGAAGCAACCGCGGAGGCTTTCAAGGCCATTCTGGTTTCACCCAACTTCTTGTTCGTGGTGGAAACTGAATCAGAAGCGGGCGGCGTTCAACCTTTGACACCGCATCAGTTGGCGACTCGATTGGCTCTGTTTATTTGGTCATCTGTTCCTGACGAAGCGTTGTTGGATGCTGCGGACGCGAACGAGTTGCAGGCCGACGATCAAATCCTTGCTCAGTTGCGACGGATGCTGGCGGACGAACGCTCTCGGGCACTGGGGGAGAACTTTGGTTTGCAGTGGTTGGGACTTTCGCAGTTCGAAGGCGAGGCGAAGCCGGATGCCAAAATGTTTCCGAACTTCGATGCGAAGCTCGCCGCGGATATGCGGGAAGAAGCCATTCGAACGGTGTGGAATGTCTTTCGCGACGATCGTCCGCTGATGGAACTGATCGACGCCGATTCGATCCACGCCAATGAAACGCTGGCGTCTTACTACGGGTTGGATGTCGCGGAGGAGACTTGGGCAAACGCCGATCCAGAGTTTGGGGATGTGTGGCAACGATTGCCGTTGTCCGATCGCCGACGTGGTGGCGTGATCACCCTGGCCGCTGTGCTGACACGCTCGTCCTACGGTCATCGAACCAGCCCCGTGTTGCGTGGACGATGGGTATTGGAAGAAGTCTTGGGTGGTCGTGTTCCGCCACCACCACCGGGCGTGCCCGCGTTGGAAGAAGCCGAAGCCAACCACGCGACAACATTGCGTGAGCAATTGGAATTGCATCGCAAAGATCCTCAATGTGCGGCATGCCACAATCGAATGGATCCGATCGGTTTTGGTTTGGAAAACTTTGACGCGATCGGACGTTGGCGTGTTGAGCAAGACGGGCTGGCGATTGATTCCAGCGGCAAGCTTCCGTCCGGCGAAACGTTTTCAGGTCCGGAGGAATTGAAACAGTTGTTGTTGAAACGCAGCGGCGAATTCAAGAAACACTTCGTGAAGAAGCTGTTCGGTTTCGCATTGGGGCGTTCACTCAATAAGTTTGACCGTTGTGTGGTCGATGATTCGCTCAAAGCGTTGGATCAAAACGACCAGCGTGCGGTGGTGGTCTTGGAAACCATCGTCACCAGTTATCCGTTTCGGCATCGCTATTTCAAACCGGCTCAAGATTGAGTTCCGATAGGTACATCATGAAAACCAGTATTCCTCGGCGTCGTTTTCTTCGCGGCAGCGGTGTGTTGTTGGGATTGCCCTGGATGGCATCGATGGCGGAAACGCTGCGGGCATCCGAGACTCCGTCCGCGAAAGATTCGTCGGAGTCACCGAAGCCTCCGTTGCGGACCGCGTTTTTATATTTCCCCAATGGTGTTTGGGAGAATGATTGGGTGCCGACGAAGGAGGGCACGGACTACGAGTTGTCGCCGTCGTTGCAGCCGCTATCTGATCTGAAGGATGAGTTTTTGGTACTGTCCGGTTTGGACAAGAAACACTCGCATGGTGGCGACGGTCACTACGCCAAAACCGCCAACTTCCTTACCGGAATGCCCGTCGCGAAGACGACCGGAAAAGACATTAGCAGTGGCGGCGTGTCGATCGACCAATTGATTGCCGCGAAGGTTGGTGCCGAGACACCCCTGCCTTCGTTGGAGCTGGGGATCGATCCCGTGATCAGTGGAATCGATAGCAACGTCGGTTACACGCGGTTGTATGGTTCGCACATCTCATGGCAGTCGCCAACACGTCCCATTGCCAAAGCCATCAATCCTCGAGTGGTTTACGAGCGTTTGTTTGGCAAGCGGTTGCAAGCCAGTGCGCCCGAGGCACAGTCCTATCGCAACTTGTTGGACTTTGTGTTGGAGGATGCTCGTCAAATCCGCCGCGGACTCAGCCGCGATGATCAGTTCAAGATGGATGAGTACCTGGATTCAGTTCGCGAGGTCGAAAAACGAATCGAATTCGCGTCACGCGACCAGAGTCACCGAGCACGTTACGAAGCCGAACGTGAGCGTATCGTGGACGGTCATGCGTTGGAGATTCCCGATCGTGGCACGCCGCACGACTTTCGTCAGCACATCAATCTGATGTTGGACATGATGGTTTTGGCGTTTCAAACGGACTCCACTCGCGTCGCAACGTTCATGTTCGCCAACGATGTTTCCGGACGTTCGTTCCGGTTTCTGGACGGCGTGCATGGTGGCCATCACGAGTTGTCGCACCACGAAAACAAAGAGGAAAAGATCAAGCAGTACCAATTGATCAACCGTTGGCACGTTGAACAATTCGCCCGCTTGCTTCGCAAGATGCAAAGCGTGAAGGAAGGCGACTCGACATTGCTGGACAACAGCATGGTGATGTTTGGAAGTAGCTTTTCCGACGGTAACCGGCACGATCCAGACAACCTGCCGTTGTTGCTGGCGGGACGTGGGGGAGGGACGATTCAGCCCGGCCGTCACTTGGCTGCGAAGGGGCAAGTCCCGGTTTGCAATTTGTATCTGTCAATGGCCAAACGCTATGGAATCGACCTCGAACGATTCGGTGACAGCGAAAAGGAAATGACGGAGCTGTCAGACGCCTGATTCGGCGTCTGGCTCGGTGTCTTCCACATCACGCCGCACGCATCCGCCGGCTTCGCGTCGAACTCGGTCGCGCGGCCAACGGAACAACTGATCTTTGGCCAGTCCCGGTACACGGCCTGGCCCGCGAGTCGCTTCAGTCAGCGGTCGTTGGTGTGACGTGCAATCGCAGCATTGGCGGATTCGCCGTGGGGTGCGTTCGCGTTGCAAACCCGTGAACGTAACTTTGGCTGGGGGCGTTTGGTGTGACGCGCGTGATCACCACTGTCGCCGTGGACCCAATGGCTTGCTGGATGAAGTCCTTCAGTCTTTCGTCTTGAAGCACGAACTGTCCCACGGGTTTGGATTGTGGGACGGTGAACTCGCCCAGCAATTCAATCTTCTTGTCATCCAGTTGATAGGTGTTTTCGCGACGGCCGGGGAAGTGTTCTCGATGGAGGTCTTGCGAGTCCCACGGAATGTTGTGTTCGGGACGAATTCCAAACACTTTGAACTGCGAGTCCGGCACCAAAGACAGATACCCCATGCCTGTCGCGATTCCCTCCAGGCGAAGTTCAGCTTCGCCAATGTCGGATTGAGTGACGCCCGAGAGGTCAAAGCGAATGAACGCTTTGCGATTCCATTCCGGTGATTCGGCTGAGTGCTTGACCAGCAATGCGTCATCGGGTCTCGGAAAATCATTCCCCTCCAATCGAGGTCCAGAGGTGACGTCACCCTCGTCCCCGTTTCCGTAGGCGGAACTGATGTGAATGAATTCGCCATTGGATCGATCGGTTCTGCGTTGATCGGTTACCGTGCGGTTAGTGGGGCGGGAAATCGTTTCTAACTCGTGTTCAGATGCATAGGCTCGTCCGGACCCATCCAACGTCATTTGGCGACCGTTGGTCAAGTGCTTCACGTCCATCTTGCCTTCCATCAGGTCAAGTCGTGCGTCTCCCGCCGAGTCCACAAACACACCGAATTTGGTGCCTCGATCGATGATTTCGGCTCGTGGTGTTTCGACGACGAATCCTTCGCCGCCTTTCGCGACTGAACCGACGATGCTGCCCGAATGAAGCCGGCATCTTTGGGAGGATATCAATTCAATGTCGACCGGGCCTTCCATGCTGACGGTGACTTTGGGGAACTGAATCTCAGCGATGCCGGAGATCAGTCGCAATCGGCCGGATGTGAGTTCTTGTCCGACGGAAGTTGGCAAAGTGCCATTGCCCCATTGGCAGTTGGTGGATGACAAGATCGTCGCCACGGGCTGAGGCTGAAGCGTCGTCCATTCCCAACCGACCGCGGCAATGAAGATCAGCGACGCGGCGATCAGAGGCATGTATCGCCAAAGCCAGTTCGGGTGATCGGGCGCGGAAGAGACCGGTATCGACGGTTGAGAAGTGGTGGGGTGTGCGTCCCAGGCTAAGCTCGATTCTTGATGAGCGTGTTCGATGTAGTCATCCAAGAATTCGTTGGAGGACGCGAGCAGCGTTTGTAGCTCGTCGATCTCGTCCTGCGTGGCAGTTCGGTCCAGGACGGCGTCACGCAAGAAAACATAGCGTTCTCGTTGTTCGATGTTCATGCTAGCCAAGTCCTTCCTGCGATAGGGTTTGATCCACGCAGTCATGCAAGGTGGTTCGGATTCGTCGGAGCATTTTGTAGACGGCTTCCACGCTGGATCCCATTTGGTTGGCGATGGATTCGACGGAGCAGCCCAGCCGATACCGTTGGTCCACGAAGGTTCGTTTCCGCGGGGGAAGTTTCTGGATGCAGTTTTCCAAGGCGTCCAGCCGGCTATCGAAGTATGCGGAGCGATGTTCTTGACGTTCGGAGATCAACATCATGGTTTCGGTGTCAAAGCAGGGCCGCTTGGCCCGCTTCTTGGAAGTGAATGCCCGAACTTGGTTCAGAGCCACCGTGCAGGCCCAGGCTCGGAAATTGGAGCCGGATTCGAATTGGTGATACTCACGCCATAAAACCAGATTGGTTTCCTGCAACACCTCGTCCGCATCATTGCGAGCGGGAATCAGTGAGTGGATGTAGTGGAACAACAGACGCTGGTGTTCCGTCAGTAACTGAATGAATTCGGTCGTGTCCTGATCCGTTTCGCTCATGGAATTGGAAATTGCGGGAGGTTGAGCATCAGGCTGAGCCGTCATCGCGAAAGTGCTGAGCCGTCATCGCGAAAGTTCCGGGGCCGGGCGGTCCAGCTTCGTCGGGCGGTCCAGCTTCGCGAGAAACAAATCCACCAGATTCCTTGCGGTGGTGATGCTGTCGAGATCGTATTGAATGGTTCCGGCGGACTGGAAAGACGAGTCATCGGCATCGGCATCGGTGTCGCTGTCCTCGCCCGAATCGGATGGACTGCCGCTGGTGACCACTCCATGGCCGGTCAGTTCCAAAATTGCATGGGGCATTTCGCGATCTACATCGATCAACGCCGTGTACAGCAGAGATGGTTGACCCCATTCAGAGTCGGTCCAATGTTCGTTCGGGTCCGCTGGTTGATTAAGCTCCACACAAACCACAAATCGGTTGCCTTTGCCGGTTTCCAAATAAGGATCCAAAGCGAATTGGTGTGTTTGGGTCGCGCCGGTCATGCCATCGAGGTTCCCATCAGGATCGATGCCCGTCACTGCGGTGTAAGCGTGTCTCCAAATGGGAAGCACATCGCTGCGACGAACGGGGGCAGAGCTCGCGGTCGAATCGACGCTGTCGGAATACGCAAGGCTTTCGTCCAGATACAACGTTTCGATCATCGTCCCGGTCGTGGATTCGGCCCACACCGCGGCGACGGGAAGTTTGTCGAGGGAGTTCGAAAACCCCAAGTGAACCGCTAACTGCCCGCTGTTCGGGGAGTTCGATTGGCGGACAACCCAAAGACTGTGATCGGTGTTGTGGACAAAACCCGCCAACGAAGACGCACGCACAATTTCTAAACGTTTGCGGGCTTCGTAACTTTGGTCCATGACCCACTGCGACGGTTGCCATGCGGACAGGGATCCCGCCAATAAAATTCCGGCGAAGAGGACGACACTGAGCTTCGTCAATATCCCGATCGGTTTGGCTCGCGACGACACCATGGTTTTCATGTAGGGAATTCGGCCCAGCACATGGCTGACGACCAACCCGACGCAGACAATTCCCGATACCACATGAAGTCGCGTGGTGGTTTGCGAAAATGGCAGCAAAAACACCGCCACCCCGGTGAGAACCAGGGTGGCGAAAAGAAACAGCAATGCGAGATTGACCCAATGGCGCATCAGGTGGTTTGCTTCGTGGGTTCGGTTGTTGGGAATCCGATCCATTCACGCAATTGGCCAATGTGTTTTTGACCGACTTCGCGAGGTGAGGCGTCAAACTTTTTGCACAACGCCGCCGCGTAGCCTGTTGCGACGCCCATCTGAGCACAGGTGTTCATGACACGAGGGCCGGCGAGACCGATGTGTGAACAACTGAAGCAGCGACCGGCCATCATCAAGTTGTCGATGTCTTTGGAATACAGGCTTCGGAACGGAACAAAGTATTCGCCGCCAGTTTTGTAGAACAGGGCGGTCGACAGGAAGTCGACGGCGTGACCTTGCAGCGTTTTTTGGTAGTGAGTGTCGATGTCACGAACTTCGACCACCACCGCATCTTCAAAGGGGCGACGTTCGGCCGCGTCTTGCATGGTGTAGATGTGATCGCCCATCAATCGCCGCGACTCTCGTTTGCCACCGACGAATGAGACCCATTTCAGTTTCCATGGTGCGTTCTTTGGATGCTGCTTCGCGTTGGCGAACGAACCATAGATCGCACGCAGCATGTGGTCGCGAATTTGTTCGGCATCTCGAATTTGGTCCAGGTCGTTGTCGGAGTATTCCCAGTACCATTCGCCGGCGGTGGCTTCGTGGTCCTTGGCAACCGGCATCGCCCAAGGCACGTCGGGGAACTGGCTGCGCTGGTTGGTTTTTTCCGCATTCCATAGCACCGAGGTTCCCATCACACGTTTGTCCGCCTCTTCCGGGCTCCACAAATCGCCGTGTTTGTCCCATTGCTCACCAAATTCCTTGTGAGATTCGCGGCCTTCACGGTACTCCGCTCCGGCCCAATACCCGAGCCAGCCATCACCGGTCGCGTCAACGAACACGGGGGCTTTGAAGCGACGGAGTTTTCCGGTGATCACATCGCGGGCTTCGACCGTTTCGATTTTGCCATCGTTCTTTGAGAGGCCGCATGCGATGTGTCCCGCGAACAGCTCCACACCGGATGCTGCCATGGTGGCTTCGCGTTTGCGTTGGTCTTTCTTGGCTTCGGCACTTCCGTTGGGATAGTGCTCGGTATCAATCGTTTTCAAGATGTCAGAGGAATGACCGTGAATCCCCAGCGTGTGGACGCGAATTTCTTCGGACGCGTTTCCGCCAAAGATTGGTCGGTCTTGGATGAGGGCGACGCGAAGGCCTTTTGATTTCGCAGCCAGAGCGGCACCGCAACCTGACATGCCACCGCCGACGACCACCAAGTCATACTCGGATTCTTCCACTTTCCATGTCGATCGTCCGGACACGAGGTCTTTCCAAGCAACGACTTCGCCGGCGTCGTCCGATGGCAATTCTGGAGAGGCTTCTTTGCTGAAGAAGATCGCGTCGCAGCGACCATCGAATCCCGTCAGGTCTTGGAGTTCGATCTGAACTTGCTTGTCACCGCTGGCTTCGAAGGATCCACCTGACTGCCAGTGCCACGCGGAGTTTTCCGCACCGAATTCAGTCGGCAACGTCGTGCCGTTCAGACGGACTTGGAAACGTCCTGGACTCTTCCAATCACCTGGGCACCAGTCACGTGTTCGCACCCAAACGTTCCATTTGCCAGACGATGGCAGGCTGACCTTCGTCGTGGCGTTTGGGACCGGCGTGCCCATCCCGTGAGCAAGCAAGTAGCAACCGCCCATTTGTTGGTAGTGCTGAGTGTCCAACTTCCAGCCACCCAAATCGTCGAACTGGCTGGCTTCGACCAACACGCCGGTGGAAGTGTCGGAGCTTTGCGATTGGGAGGTGAGTTCCTTGGTGAAGGCGTAACTGGGAGCGGTTGCAGAAAGCACGCCGACGCCGCCGACCACTCGCAGGAATCCGCGTCGTCCAAGTTGTTCGTTTTTCATGTTTGAGGCTGGTATCGATTGGGGGCGTGTGGAGTCGGGACCGAATGGGCAACGAAATCGGGGAAAAACTCCCGTGGGTCAACGCTGCCTCGCCTGTCAAAGAGGGCTGGCGAGCCCGTTTTGGACACTCAATAGAGAAGTTTTTTGAGTCTTTAGGTGAGAATCTTGTCCAATCCAGGCCTGCAGTGCCTCTTGAACATACATGGACGCAAAATGCGTCTGTCCATCTAGTCGAGGGTGCGGCCCCAAAAACTGCATCCGAACCCTTTTCATTCAAGAGGATGCGTATTGTGAATGCACACAAAAGTCGCGGCGGGTTCACGCTCGTCGAATTACTCGTCGTCATCGCAATCATTGGCGTTTTGGTCGGGTTGTTGTTGCCTGCCGTTCAAGCCGCCCGAGAGGCCGCGCGGCGCATGTCGTGCAGCAACAATTTCAAGCAAATTGGGTTGTCTTTGCACAACTATCACGCCGCGTACAACCGGTTGCCGCCCAACGGCACCGGTCCCTTGTATGCGGCCCAGAGAGGCTTGAGTGCGAACGTTGGGCTCATTCCATTCATGGAGCAGCAAGGCCTATGGGAAATGATGTCCAACCCTTTAATGCCAGAAGCCGGTGAGACGCCCACCGACGCGATGTCCACGGGCCAGTGGCCGCCGTTTGGTCCGCGACCTTACGTGGATTTGAATGAGTACGATCCGTACCAAATGCAAACGCCGACGCTACGTTGCCCGTCCGACCCAGGAATGTCTCCATTGGGGACCGGGATGACGAACTACGCGTTCTGTCACGGAGACACGAGTTTGCGGGTGGGTTATCCACCGAGCAGCCAGTGGGCAGACCGAGGCGCATTCCGTGGTTTGTTCATGCGACACACACCTCGCAAGTTTCGTGATGTGCTGGATGGTTTGTCCAATACGATCGCGATGGCAGAAATCAAAACGGACATGGGTGACCGCAGTGTCGGTGGTTCGGTTGTTGATCGCACTTATTTTCCCAATGACGATTCGATGGGTTCGGATCTGACCGTGTGCACCGATGTCATCGATCCGCAGCGGCCTCAGTTCATCGAGCAATCGGTGACGTTGTGGAACAGTGGCGGCACGTCTCGCGGGGGGCGTTGGTGGAACTGTCACCTGATGATCACGGGGATGAACACCATCCTTCCTCCGAACTCGCCCACCTGTGCCATGCAGTGGGGAACGTCGTGGCAATCCGGTGTCTTTAGTTCCGCCAGTCACCACCAAGGTGGCGTGCACGTGTTGCTCGCCGATGGTGCCGTGCGTTTTGTCACGGATTCCATCGACGCGGGGAACCGCCAAGCAAACAGTATTTCCAAAAACTACAACAACGTTGGTCAAGCGAGCCCCTACGGGTTGTGGGGTGCACTCGGTTCCATCGCAGCCAAAGAAACCATCGAAGGATTTGAATGATGCATCGAATGAAAAACAACACCAAAACCATGTTGTCGGGGCGATGCTTGGTCGCAGCCGGTTTGTTGATCAGCGCGGTGGCTTTGCCCGGATGCACCGAAAGTGGTGGTGACGCGCAAAAACTGACCGCGGAGGAAGGGATTGACTGGGAAGCCATCGAAGCCGAAGGAGCGGAGATCGCCGAAGGTCAAAAGCAAGGCGAGTGAACGCTTGTTCGGAAGGACTTTGGGACGCTCGAGCCGGCAGTGTTGCTGGCTCGAGCGTTTTTTTATGCGCGTTGCCTGCGGACTAGGGCTTTTTCCAAACAACGGGCTTGCGTCGGTTGGGATACAATTCGCGGCAAAGGTCGCAGACGCGGCCATCGCATCCTCGGGCGGTGCAGTGCTCTCTTCCGTAGAAGATGATCTGCAGGTGCAGTTTGTTCCACGAGGATTCGGGGAAGAGCTTCTTCAGGTCCTTTTCGGTCTGCACCACGTTTTTCCCGCTGGACAGTCCCCAACGCTGGGCCAATCGATGGATGTGAGTGTCCACCGGGAACGCAGGAAACCCAAACGCTTGGGACATGACCACGCTGGCGGTCTTGTGTCCCACGCCAGGCAAGGCTTCCAGGCTTTCAAAGGTGTTGGGAACCTGGCCGTCGTGCTGGTCGATCAGCATCCCAGATAGCTTGGCCAATGATTTCGCTTTTTGCTTGGAGAGCCCCAGCGGCCGGATGATCTCCAAGATGCCTTCTTCACCGAGGGCACGCATGGCCTGCGGTGTGCCCGCGACTCGGAATAGTTCGGGGGTGACCTCGTTGACCTTTTTGTCCGTGCATTGCGCGCTGAGCAACACGGCGACCAGCAATGTGAACTCGTCGGTGTGGTCCAACGGAATCGGCGGGTCGGGATACAGCGTGTTCAGACGCTGGAGGATGACGGTGGCTCGTTCTTGCTTCAACATCGCCGCAATATAACGATTGAACCCAACCTCACCATCCAGTACCGCGTAGGTCAGGCCTCGCCTGACGATGGTGAAATGCCGAGCGAGTTGCCCCGATCGAGCGATCGATGTCGATCGATGGACGCCTCGCTTCTATCGAAGCATCGGGGCGGGATTCCATGTGAGACATGGCCTACGGAGGATGCCGTGCGCGGTATGAGTTACGGTCTTCGAGGACCACCCTCGTGTAGGTCAGGCCCCGCCTGACGAGGGTGAAATGCCGAGTGAGTTGCCCTGATCGAGCGATCAACATCCATCGATGGACGCCTCGCTTCTATCGAAGCATCGGGCCGGGGTGCCATGTAAGACATGGCCTACGGAGGATGCCGTGCGCGACATGAGTTACAGTCTTCGAGGACCACCCTCGTGTAGGTCAGGCCTCGCCTGACGAGGGTGAAATGCCGGGCGAGTTGGTCCGATCGAGCGATCGATATCGATCGATGGACGCCTCGCTTCTGCCGAAGCATCGGGCCAGGATGCCATGTGAGACATGGCCTACAGGGGGTGCCGTGTGCGACATGGGTTACGGTCTTTGAAGAACACCCTCGTGTAGGTCAGGCCCCGCCTGACGAGGGTGAAATGCCGAGTGAGTTGCCCTGATCGAGCGATCAACATCCATCGATGGACGCCTCGCTTCTATCGAAGCATCGGGCCGGGATGCCATGTGAGACATGGCCTACAGGGGATGCCGTACCGACACACGTTACGGGGAATGCCGTGTGGGACATGGCGTTGGGGTGATTGCGCTGAACGGCATGCTTGCCGTGACTGCCGCTGTCAAATTTGGTAATTGACTTCGGGACGCAACTCGTCGGCGGGTTCGTCTGATCCGCGAACTTTCAATTGCGGCTTTTCGAGCACCACGGTCGTTCCCGGCGAAACGCTGCGCGTGATCCAAACGCTGGAACCGATCACCGATTCGCGGCCGATCACCGTGCGTCCGCCCAGGATCGTTGCGTTGGCGTACACAACCACTTCATCCTCGATCGTCGGATGACGCTTTTGGCCGCGGATCAATTGACCATCGGCATCGGTTGGGAAGCTCAGTGCACCCAGGGTCACCCCTTGGTAAAGCTTCACATGGTTCCCAATGTGGCAGGTCTCACCAATCACGACACCGGTTCCGTGATCGATGAAGAAGTACTCACCAATCGTTGCACCGGGGTGAATGTCGATCCCGGTTTGTTTGTGCGCCCATTCCGTCATCATTCGAGGAATGAAGGGCACGTCCAACTGCACCAATTCGTGTGCGATTCGGTAGACCGTGATGGCTTCGAAACCGGGGTAGCAGAACACGACTTCGTCGGTCGTTTGGCAAGCCGGGTCGCCGTCGAAGGCAGCTTGCACGTCCGTTGCCAGCATGCGACGGAGTTTGACAATTCGCTTGAGCAACTCGATCGCCATGGCTTGACCCTTGGCTTCGAAATCGATGTCGGTCTCGCAATCCTTGTGATTCTGCAGCACGCGGTGCTCGTGACGCAGTGCACGAGCGATTTGCGTGGTTAGCTGATCGTGAAGAGAATCGATCAGACCGCCGACGTGATAGCGAATGTTGCCGGCATGCAGATTCGTGTTTCGCTTGTACCCCGGATACAGGATGTCCTTGAGATCCAACAGGATGTCAACAACCGCGGTGTAGCTGGGCAGTGGGCAGTGACCCAGATGATTGATGGAATCATCCTTGGTGTAGGTGCTGACGACCTGTTCGGTCAATTCAGGCAACTGCTCTTTCAGCCGAAAATCGGATGCCACGCCAAAACTCCTTCGAGCGACTGCGAAACAAATTCACCGGCGAACCGGAATCGAGCATCCCAGGCGAGTGTGCCTGGGATGGGCTCGATCAAAATGTCCTGATTCAGATCAGGGGCCGATGCTGGGCGGATTGTCCAGCAGGAAATCGCGGGGACCGCGGTGGGTATAGTAAGGATACGCGACTTGGGCAGACGGCGCACCTGGGGTGAATGGCTGAGCTTGCATTTGAGCCGCCGCACCGTGGCCCAGCAGACCTGGGTTCAAGTGCGAGCTGTAGCCCAATCCGCCTTGCTGCCATCCCAAAGGACCCGTTTCGCAGCCGGAGGTTCGGCAACCGGTTTTGCAGCCAACCAAACGGCCGCGGGTTTTGCCGAGCAATCCGCCGCTGCCGACGCGACCGCACGAGCCATCGCCGCAGGTTCCGCTGTTGCACGAGCCATTGCCGCAACCGCAATCAGAAGTCGCGACGCCGCAGTTGCCAGTCGCACATCCGCCACGAGTGTTGTGGTGAAGGCATCCGGTGCTGATCATCAGCATTCCGGCCATCGATCCGAGTAAGAGCCAACGATTCATTCCGAACCCTTCCATCCAATATGAATTGGGTGCCAGAGGCGAGGCTCCGGCACGTGATACGAGCTTTTCTTTCACCCTTCGTTTCGGCCGTTGGCATTGATTCGATGCACACAATCGCACCAACCGCGCCAGAAGTCGCCGGAGGCGGGCGGCAAGGTTTACCCAGATTGACAATTGAGCGATGTGTGGCCAAAAAGACGGCGAAAACCCAACGATCCACCAGCCAAATGCGACTGGACCAACCGGATAGAATCGCGGTGGCATGCAGGCGTTTTCCCGTGAATTCGCGTGCAACTAGCAGATCACAGCGTTAGTCTGAGTGGTGCGTCATCGCGACGCAGGCCTTTTCATGCTGGACATGAACGGCGGCGACGCGAATTCTCCAGCAGGCGGGAGTCATGACCTCATCGCAATCCACATCGCCCTCCGCGAAAACATCCGAGCCGATGTCGAGCCATTTCGCGTCCATCCAACGCTTCGGCACTGATTTGCCGGATGAGTCGCCCGGACGCGTTCTGCACTGGTTTCGTCAAATCGTGACTTTGCTCGCGATCACTGCGTTTCATGCCACGCTGAGTTTTTCCGCGTTGGCGATGATCTTGATTGCCATACGAGGATTCTTCTTCGCGCCCGGTCTATCGCTCATCGGCATGTTGGGTCTGGCGGCCGCGGCGATCGCTGCCATCACCGTCGGAGCCTTTCAAACGCTGATCGTGACGCGATACGAAGAGTATCCGTTCCACTGGTTGCTCGCTCGTCGTTTGCGTCGCGTGATTGCCAAACGCCGTCACGCGATCGTCGAGCCTCGCGACGCCTCATCGCGATTCTGTGAGGTGGTTCCCAAAGACCGTTGGAAGTTGCTGCGGATGGAAACCGCGGCGGATCTCGTTTACGTGCGGATTGACGAAGACGGGGTTTGGATGGAAGGCGATCGTCAGCGATACCATTTTCCGCCGAAATGTATTTTGGGGGCGATGCCGCAATCGTTTTCGCCGGCGGGCGGGTGGACCCAACTGCACGCCGCGATGATCTATGTCCGCACGGTGGATGGTCCCGAAGAGATCCCCGTGATCTATCGCGATTTCTCATTCGCGGAAATGGGGTCGGCGGAACGACGGCGTCAGCGTGACCAAATGGTCGAAGCCGTTTGCGAGATCGCTCGCGGCAGTGAGTACGAACCCATCTCGATGCCCGAAGACGTTCGGGAACTTGCCGAGCCTGCCGGCACCGATTCGCTGAACCCCTACGCGCCGCCGCGGATGGTTTCGCACACCGGTGCATGAGAATCCGAAAGGCTCAACGCAGAGGCGGAGTCTCAGGCTGGGAACGGTCGTCGTTACGCTCCGCCAGCAGTCCCCAGCAGAACGCGGGAACGATCTGCCCAAATAGCTTTTCATACAGTACCCACAGAATGTTCCATCCAATCAAGATGGAAAGCACGGGTGGATCTGATTGGATGTAATGATTGGCTCGTAAGAAAATTGGAAAGCTGGTCACGGCGATCAATGACAAAACCCACCACCATGAGTTTTGTCCCCAATGACGGATCGTCAGATAGTTCCCGCAATGTTCACAGTGTTGAAACGGAAACAAGAATTGCCATCGGTTGATCGGTCCTCGGCACACCGGACATCGATGGCGAATGGGTTCCGGGTCGACCGGAGGTGGTTGATACGGATTGGTCATGATCAACGCGGAGTTGGTTGCCAGATTGGGAGCGTTCCGCCCGACATCATACCGAACGGAAGCACGTCTTCATCGCATATGGCATGCACCCGCGTCCGGTAACTCACTCTTCGCTGCTGGGCGGTGCCAATCCAAGCGATCCGCTGGTTAGGTAGGTTGACCAGAACAGAGGCTCGCTGCCTTGGATTGGTTGCGAGTCCTCGTCGGCTTTGCCAAGCAACGGTTCTCCGTCGACCGACAGATCGGCTTGTCGAAGCAAGGACACCCCTCGCCGAGTCGCTGAAGTGAGGTTGGTGTGCGGCGTTTCGTTGATCAGTTCCGCCGTGACGGTTGCTGCGGATTGTCCGCCGGTCACCCATCGTGTCATCGTGATTTCACGAACGCCGCTGCAACGAAGTGCGGCCAAGGGAAAGAAAATCTCAGATCCGTCGCCCAGTTTGTTGGCTCCCGCAGCCGTCCGATAACCAGGCAAGGCCACCGTGCGTGGACCGCTGGCCGGGAAACGTATCCAGCCCTTGATCGAATCCCATGGTCCAAAGTTGTCCGTGCGAGGCGAAGCCGAATTGTTCGGGATCAACATCGTGGCGACGGGGTTGGCAACATTCGGTGTGACCGGAGACGCAATCAGCAAATGCCCGACGGCCAGACCCAGGCGGTCAGTGGGCGGAGCTGAACCCAAGGACCAGTGGATGGGATCGTCGGCGGCCGCCAGCATCTCATCGATCATTTGCTGATTGAGTTCTTGTTGTCGCGGGGCGAAGAAGGTGCCAGCGGCCACCGCGACTCGTTGGGCTTCGGTGGTGGTGCCGACGTCCCTAAGCGCGAGTCCAGGTGTCGGCGCGTAGGTAATTTGAAACGAATCCGCCCACAGCCGCGAATCGGTCGCTGGATCGTTAGGCGCATCTTCGGTTTGGGCGTCGTCGGCAACATTCTCATCCGCGGTTGCCAGATCGGCTTCGCTGGCGGGCAACAGCTCAAACGGCAAGTACCAAAGCGGTCCATCGGGAACGATGATCAACTGCTGCAGTCCGCTTTCGGACCAATTTGCATTTTTGGGGAAAAGCATCTCCTTCAGTTTGGATGCTGATTCACGCCAAGAATCGTCGTCGGGCAATCGCTTGCCGCGATTTCGATTGGCGCCGATTTCGGACAACAGCTTTTGCAGCATCGTCGGCATTCGCCGGCCGGCGGGGCACAACCAGCCCACCGTGTTGCCATCCCGAGTCATGGTTGCCACGATTCGGTTTCCGTCGACCATGAAAGTCAGCAACCCGGTGCCGGCGGGAAGTTTGGTCGCGTCCTCGGCGGCGACCGCTGGCGGACAAACCGCGGGGACTTGAAGACGTTGCAAAGCGATCTGCGTCGCCATGGATTCCTGCCTCGCCGCAATGGATGGGTCTCGCGGTTGATCGTCTTGCCCGGCATCACGCAAGGAAGCTTGAACGTTCTGGCGCAATTCGTTCAGCAGCGGCGACGGTTGAGCGATCATGTTTTTTGCAGAAGGCCAAAACGTATCCACGGGATCCGTGACCAACGCACGAACGTCCATCACTCGACCTCGCAGTGGCAATGCCGAAGCCAATCGAGCCGCCAGAATTCGATCGGTCGCCTGCAACGCATCCACGCCGTTGTTCTCTCCCACAGCCAAGTCCAATCGGCTGCGATGAAGCGGCGTGGTGTCCAGTCCAATCAGAGCAATCGCATCAACGGGATCACGTCGCCAAGTGGCCATCGAAACGGGAGACGTGAAGTAGTCGAGCAAGTTCTTCGCTGATTGATTGCCGATCGAACGACCCATCACAGATTGGACCAAGCCGAGTTGGTAATGCGAGGGCATGGAAACCACGGGGCGATTGCGATCGCGACGGTTGTTCACGAAGTCATTCAGCGATCCCATCGCGTTGGTCAGTTTGCCTTCGGATCCGCCCAGCGATTCGCCGCGTGCGGCAGCGATGCGTGCCGCGACGTAGGCTCCGTAGGCTTCCAAACGCGGGAAGTCGACGTCACGACGGGCTGCAATTTCAATGGCAACCGCCATGCTTTCGGCTGCCGCGTCGACCCGCCCGGCACTGATGGCCGCATCGGCGGCGACCAAGTAACAGTGCAACGAAGCCAAACGCGATTCGCGGATTAGGGTTTGTCCCGCGAGGATCGCTGATTTCTCCACGGTGCTGAACTGCCGTGAATCGGCGGCGCCCACGGCCAACTGCAATGCTTCGCCGATCAGCTCGTATTGTTCCAACGCCGCCGCGGCATTGACCGCGCGTTGGGACGTGGCGACCAAGGTTGCCGACGCGTTGGGATCGAGGTTGCCAGTGTTGTCGCCTTGGATGCCCACCGCCACGCCAGCCACCAACATCATCGGTGTCATGGAGTGAACTGATCCGCCCAACATGGAATACTTGCCCGCACGGTCCATCACCGTGGTGTCTTCGCCGACCGCGTATTGTCCGATGCCACGCATGGCACCGATCAGCGTGCGGCCACCGGGCGAGTTCAGCCCGCTGGGGTACTTGGTGGATTCCATCACTTCCGCGGCCAAAGGTTCCGTCGCGGACAGGTCGCCCATGATGACACGGCGTCGATACATCATCATCGCGATGCAGCGCATGATCTCGACAGCGTCAATGCGAATCAGATTGGGAGCTTCGATGCGTCCGCCCTGTTGCAAACGTTGCTCGGTCAGAAATTCGCCGCTTTGCAGCATCAGACTGTTTGGAACGGGAGCCAACCGAATCGCGTTGGCTTCGGGCCACAAGTTGCTCTTTCCGGCTTTGATCGCGCCGCCACGATCCAGGCCGCTCCAGTCGATCGCGCCCAACCAGCCACGATTCTGGATGGTGATTCGCATGCCCGCATCGAGGTGTGTTCGGCAAAGCGGAAGGTGACCCATGTGCCAGTAACATTCGGCCAACATGGCGTGAGCCGGAATTGCGTCGATCCATTTCCCGTTGATGTCGGTCCGTGCACTACGCAGCGCTGATTCAAAGGCTTCCACCGCGTTTCGTAGGTCACCGTCCCGATAGATTTTCAGCCCGGTGTAGTAGGCTTGTGGTGGATATTGGTTGCCCGTTTGAGCGACGCCACCGAAGCCTTGGGCTTGAGAAAGACGCGAGTTTGCACAGAGCGTTGTGACGAGGGTCAGGCAAACCAAAGCCATGAACCGGGGCGTCCAAGATCGTTTGATTTTCGTTGATGGATGCACAATCGAGCCAGCAAAGATGGGGAAAGGGACCATCTTCGCATTCTATCCGTGCCGCGTCCCTGAAACGAAGAAATCGCTGATTCCGTCTAGGGAGATTCCGTGACGCCTTCCGAGTGAATCGTCCCAACGGGTTATGCTGGTCGTATGAGCTTCGAGGAATCCAACACCGAACCGGTCAATCCGTATGCCACTACCTCCCATGCGGGGACCGAAGAGGATTTGGATGCGTGGCTTCCTGAGGTCGATCCCGCGGACAAACCGTTTCCAACGTTTGGTTGGACCGTCCTGAAGTGGTCGTTGATTTGCGGGATCGCCGCGATCCCAAGCTTCTATCTCGGTTTCATCGTGACTGGACAACAGGCCATCGGCATGTTGGTCGGAATCGGGATCTTCATCGCGGGATATGTGTGGGGCGACTACATCACCCGGCCACGACCGTGGCGACGTTCGCGTCGTGTGCAGTTGACAATGCGGACGGTCTATATCTTGCGATTGATCGCGTCGTTGGCCGTTCCCGTCGGGATGGTGACCGACATGTTTTTTGGAATGCTGGCGGTCATGTTCGTCACTGGGTTCACCGGGCAGGTCGGTGAGGGCAACGATCTGAGTTTCTTCGCCACCGTGGTTACCACCATCGTGCAAGGCGTCTTGCTCAACCTCGTGATGGCGGTCGTTGGGCTGTGCGTTTATCCGATCGTCAGCGTGATCGTTTCCAAACGCGAAAAGAAGCGTCGAAGGTCGACTCAGGAGTCTTCGTCGGCCGGCGACGTTTCACCGTTGTCTTTCTCCGAATCGCCATCTGCGTCGTCGCGATAGTAAGTCCGCATGTGTTTGGGAAGCGGGTCAAACGCGAGTTGATCGGCGAGGATGCCTTTGGTCTTGGCCATGCGAAGCAGCGCGATCGCGTCACCGTATCCGCCACCCACTTCGGTCAAGCCTTCCAGTATGCCCGCAAGAGAATTGTCGACTTCAGCAAATGCATCATCCTTGCCAGCTTGAAAGCGGCTGATGCGAAGCTGTCCGGACTCGGCGACTTTACGAATCATGATTCCCGAAGGGCCCAAAAAGAACGTGTCGATCTTCAAAGGTTGAACGTCGCCGAACAGCACGATTTCTGGTTTGCGATGCAGCGATACGACGACCGAGGCCGACGCCTTCGATGGGATCTGATAAAGGCGATAGGTACCGCGGAGATTTTGACCGGCCAATGAGTGCTTGGTGTCTTTGCGATCGCGAAGTGTGGCAAAACCGCCGTAGCGAGTCTCGAGGCTTGGCGAATCGAGCAAGCGTTTGAGTCCATCGACCACGTTGTGGTGATCCATGTCCTCCAGAGCTTTCAGTGCTGGTGCGCGGAAGGCGGGTTCCGATTGGGCAGCCGCGATCAGTGGATCGATCGCTTCTTCGCGGTCCAGGTAGGCGAGTGCCTCGGCGGCGTAGAAACGCAGTTCGGGATTGGAGGAGCCAACGGCTTCGATCAAAGTGGGGATGGCGGGTTCGCCGAGGCCTTCGAGTTGCAACGCCGCGTCGGCGGCCTTGGCGGGGTTTTTCATTTGTTCGCCGAGCTTGGTCAGGCGAATTTGTGTGCCGGATGATTCTGGAGCGACGCCGATGGCACGCACCACGGTCATCAGCCGCGCGACGTTGTTGCGGTATCGCGGGTGAACGTCCAATTCGATGAAGTCATCTTCGATCGGTTCGGCGATGCCTCGTCGTGTGGTGCCATCAAAGAAATAAAACCGAGCGTTGATGGCTTGTGCGATTGCGGCTGACATCTTGACGTGTTGATAGTCCGGACGAAGCACCAGACCGAGCTTACGATCGTTTTGAATCATGCCGCCCGAAAGGACTGATCCTTGAACTCGCAGGGCTCCGTCTTCGTCGCCTTCGTGGTCAGCTCGCGTCAACACGGGGCCAGTGGCGATGGCCAACACATCGCTGCTGCGGATCGCGCTGTCGAGCACCTTTTGGTGACGCATGCGAGTGTCCAGCAACCATCCACCGTGCAAATCGGTGGCTTCGGTTTTGGGTGGCGTCAGGATTTCCAGGTCAATGACATCGCCGCGGCGGGCGCCCGGCGGGATGACACCTCGGACTTGGACCAAAGCGGTGTCAGTTTGTTCCAAAAACTCATTCGGGTTGGGGATTTCGTTGCGTTTCATTTCCTCCAGCAGCATTTCGCGAAAGCTGGATGGCAGTGCGGGGCCGCCGGTGTTGGGCAGAGCGTTCACCACCGCGACTCCGTTGATCCGAACGCTTTGCATCCCGTGAGGAATCGCGGCTTCGCGAACCAAATCCGGTGGATCAGGAACCTTGAGCAACTTGGACAGTTGAGGATTCTTCGAATCGTCGTCCTTGTTGCGATTCCACAACGACGTGCAGCCAGCGGCGTGCGTGAGCACAAGTGTGAGACAAACCAGCCTGAGAAAACGGTTTCGAAGAAGAAATGTTGCAATCATGAGCTGGCAAGGACGTGCGTCGATGGATTTTGGCCACAGTTGCTGTTGGAAGTAGTCAATCCGAGCGAGCCACCACAAGACCAGCCATCCCGTGCGAGGTGGACAGGGCGTTAAAATACGGGTGCGATTGCGGTCCAGACGACAATACGCGATTTCCCACCTCGTTCCGACGATTTCCTCTTCATTGATGGACGCATGACTCAATTCGTGCAGCGAAAACCAGCGTATCCGTTCGTGATCTTCGTATCGCGTCGTTGGGGATGGTGTGTTTGGTTGGTTTGCTTGGTGTGTTCGCTGAACGTTTCCGCGGGTGGATTTGCGAAGCAAAAAACAGCCGTCACGCAATCCACAGTCGAGACACAATTCACGGTCGAGCAGACGGGGGACGTTGAACCGGGCGACGTTGAACAACGGGATGCCATTCGCCGAGGCTGGGAGGTATTGACCGAATTGCCACTGTTGCCAGGTGATTTCTCACAGGAGGTCATCGATGACATTTGGCGAAGTTGGCCACCGGAGGCTCGCGCCAAAGCCGCGCAAGCGTCACTCGAGGAACGTCAGCGATTGATCTATCAACGCTATGGGCTGTCGCCCCGGCCAACGCTGCGGGTTGAATCATCGGAGACCGGGGACTTGGTGGCGAGATTTGACTTGGACGAGTCGGTACTCAGAAAAGGCAATCAACCGAATTATCCGGGCCCACCGATGCAGTATGTCGTGGATGAAGACGGCCAATGGACAATGAACTGTTTGTCGTGCCACGGAGGTTCGGTCTACGGCGTGCCAACGCCGGGAGCCCCGAACAACCGGTATGCGTTACAAACATTGACCGAGGAAGTTCGCAGCACCAAGTTCCGAATGGGCAAACCTCTTGGGCGGATGGAATTGGGATCCATGGTGATTCCGCTGGGGACGACCAATGGAACGACCAACGCGGTGGTGTTTGGCATGGGACTGATGCACTACCGCGACGCGAATTTGAACGTTGTTCAGCGGACTCCGGTGTCATTCACTCACCACGACATGGATGCACCGCCGTGGTGGCATTTTCACAAGCGACCCTATCTGTACATCGATGGATTTGCACAGAAAGGCCATCGCGGGCTGATGCAGTTCACGCTGGTTCCGGAGAACGGGCCGGACTTCTATCGAGACAACGAAGATCACTTCCGAGACGTTTTCGCGTTTCTGTCTGCGCTTCGGCCGCCCAAGTACGAAGGCCCGATCGACGAGGACTTGGCCGAAACGGGACGTCATCTTTTCAACGACAACTGTTCTCGTTGTCACG
The DNA here is from genome assembly GCF_020966775.1 of Rhodopirellula halodulae. Taxonomy (NCBI): domain Bacteria; kingdom Pseudomonadati; phylum Planctomycetota; class Planctomycetia; order Pirellulales; family Pirellulaceae; genus Rhodopirellula; species Rhodopirellula halodulae. Next base: position 2,451,781 of record NZ_JAJKFV010000029.1, read on the forward strand.
GAACCTACGGGGCCGGTGGGGACTATCCGAATCAAATGGTGCCGATCGATGAAATCGGCACGGATCCGGTTCGCTTCGAAGCCCTGACCGTCGCGGGACGCCAAACCTATGCTGATTCTTGGTTCGCCCGGGATGCGAAGGGTGTGCGGCAGGAAACGCTGGTCGATCCTGAGGGTTACGTGGCACCGCCACTGGACGGCGTTTGGGCCAGCCCGCCTTATTTTCACAACGGCAGCGTGCCGACGCTTTGGCACGTGTTGCACCCCGAGGATCGCCCTCAACTTTGGCGTCGGGTGGATGAGTCGATGGACGAGGAGCGAGTTGGGTTCAAAATCGAATTGGCTGAGAAGGTGCCGTTGACCCAACCCGATGTTCAAGTCCGCCGCAGCTACTTCGACACGTCACGGGTTGGAAAGAGCGCCAAGGGGCACGACTATCCGAACGAGCTGACTGAACCGGAGAAGCAAGCCGTGTTGGAATACCTCAAAACGTTGTGATTGACTTGATTCGAAATTGGCATTTTTGCTAATGACGGGACAGGTCTCGTCCTTCAGTCCTTTGGCGATGCATTCGACAGATGACTGAAGCGAGCGGAGGCCCGGTTAAACAGCCCACACCGTCAGTTTCGATTCAGGAATAGGTTTTGATGAACAGTTCGCTTCGCTTCGGATTGATCGCAATCCTCGCCGTGGCCGCAACCGGATTGGTTGGGTCTTCGTCCGCCACTGCTCAGACGTCTCCGTTTCTGCGAATGTTCAAACGCGGGAAGCAGGTCGAAGCGGACCAAAACAAGACTTATTCATTGAGCGAAGAAGAAGGCCCGTGGTTGATCCTGGCACACACGTTTGTGGGTGCGGGGTCGAAAGAGCGTGCCGAGCGTTTGGCGTTGGAAGTTCGTCAAAACCTGAACTTGCCCGCTTACATCTATGAAGAGGAGTTTGATTTCTCCGGCGAAGTGGCCGCACCTTCATCGGGCATTCAGGTGACCGGTGGCACGCAGGCACCGCGTCGTCGCATGCGTTACGCCAATGCGATCCAATATGAAGCCCACGCTGTCTTGGTTGGTGAGTATGACCACTCGGAACATCCACAGGTCGCAGATGACTTGAAGCGAATCAAATCAGCCACCCTGCCAATCTTCAATGACGACAAGGAGATGGCTGCCGAGTTGGATCTTCGCAATCCGGTCACGGCGGTGAAGGCCTTGCAGCAAAAGTTCACCAAACGCAAAGGCGACGAAGGTCTGGGCGCGATGGCCAAGGCTTTCTTGATTCGCAATCCAATGCTGCCGGAAGATTACTTTGAATCACCTGAGGTGGATTCGTTTGTTCGCAAGCTGAACGAAGATAAAGAATTCAGTTTGTTGGAGTGCAATGGCAAGTTCACCGTCGTCGTGCGGACGTTTGAAGGCTACAACACGATCGTGGATGGCAAGAAAGAAAAGAAATTCCAGCCCAGTATGAAGCGTTTGGATCGCATGGCGATGGACGCGGCCAAGATGGTTCGTGCTTTGCGTGCTGAAGGCCAGGAGGCTTACCAGTACCACGACCGGACACGTTCGATCGTGACCATCGGAAGTTTTGATTCATTGGGGCAAGAATTGCCCGGCGGTGGGTTCGAGTACGCTCCGGAAATCAAGTCGATCATGAGCACCTATCGCGCCTTCAACGTTGATCCCAAAATCGCCAGCCAAGTCAATCGTGCGGGTGGCGACGGCGTGGCCGCCAAACACATCGACAACATTCCGTTTGACGTTCAGCCGTTGCCGATCGCGATTCCAAAGATCAGCAAACGCAGTTTCTACAGTGCCGCGGTTGGACGCTGATTTCGATGTTTGATTTGGTCTTGGGTACCGGCAACGCGAAAAAGCTTGTTGAACTTCGCATGATGTTGCCGGAGGACACTGTGTCGTTGACCGCCTTGTCAGAGATTTCCGAATCGATTGACGTGGTGGAAGACGGTGCGACCTTTGCCGAGAACGCGGCCAAGAAAGCCACCGAGCAAGCCAAGCACTTAAACCGCTGGGTGTTGGCCGAGGACAGTGGTTTGTCGGTGGACGCACTGAAAGGTGAGCCCGGCGTGTTTTCAGCTCGGTACGCCGGCACGCATGGTGACGACGAAGCCAACAACGACAAGCTACTTCGTGAGTTGGACGGTGTCCCGCCGGAACGTCGCGGGGCGCAGTTCAATTGCTACTTGTGTTTGTCGGACCCGGCCGGAAATGTTCGGCTCGCGGAGTCCGGGTTTTGCCGAGGGCGAATCGCCAGCGAACGCAGCGGCGGTGCCGGCTTCGGTTACGACCCGCTGTTCATCGTTCCCGAGTATCACAAGACCTTCGGCGAATTGAACCTGACCGTGAAGCGAGCGCTCAGTCATCGCTCGCGAGCGTTGCGGGTCTTCATCCCCAAACTGCTCAAACTGATTCGCTCGCTAGACGAAGCATAACTCTGCGGTCGCGGTGAAGATCTACCAGCTTGTTCGCGGATCGGCCTGGTCGGTGGATCGGCCTGGTCGGTGGATTGGCCTGGTTCGTGGATTGGCTCAGTCGAGTTCGACTTCGGCGTAGGTTTCTTCGCTTTCCCAGAGGCGGACCTTGTAGGCTTCCGCACCGGAGTCGCCGAGGATCTTTGGGCAGACATCTTCGAGAAAATGCTTGGCCATGTTCTCGGCGGTTGGGTTGCTGTCCATCTCGTAGACGCGATGGGGTTCGCTGCTGCGGATCGCGTCCAGGCCGTTTTGGTCTTGGTCCCAAAGCACGAACGTGTGGTCCCAGTTCTCGTCGATCCAGTCCTTGCAGCGATTTTTCAATTGCTTGAAGTCCAGAATGCGTCCCACGGCGTCCTGTTCTTTCCCGGTCACGTAGACCTCCAGGACGTAGTTGTGGCCATGCAAGTTTTGACATTTGCCCTCGTGCCCCACCAAGCGGTGTCCGGCGCAGAAGGTGAAACGACGCATGATTCGAATGGACAAAGAATGGTTCCTGGTTGGTGTGACTGGAGTGACCGCGTGACGCGGTGGAGTTTCTCGGGCGGCTCGCGTGACATTGCCCCCGTGACGCGGACCCGTTTCTATTGTGGGGATGTGTCGAGGGTCCGAGGGGCGTGAGCTATCGCGTTCGAAACTCGGTGGCGTCGTGCCGCGACCGGATGTCGATTCGGGTGGCGGATTGACGAACAGTATGGCCCGAAAGCCGAAAAGGTTTCTGATCCGCGTAGGTTTGTCGACCCCCACAATCCGTCGAACGTGTCCGGCGAAACGAAATGTGCGATTTGAATGGTGCGAATCTGTAGACGATCGCTTGGCGAACGGTCAATTCGTTGCCATAATGAGCGTTCCCCCTTCACTGGAGGTGCTCGCTGTGAATTGAACGATCCTTGGCGTCGCAGGGTTTGCGATGGACGAGGAATGTGCGTTCTCGACCCGAGGCCTTCTCCTTCCTGCCTGCCTATGACGGAGCCCATTCTCGGTGGCCAAGTTTTTGCTTTCCCCTTTGCGTTTGGCCGTTGGATGGGGACTCTCACCCCGGCTGTTAGGAACGATCGCGGTGGTGATGCTCACCCTGCTTCGACTCACGATCGGGTTCCACTTCATCACCGAAGGAGTGGACAAATACAAGGCGGGCAACTGGTCCGCCAAGCCTTTCTTTGCCAACGCGAAAGGTCCTTTTGCGGGGCATTTCCGCCAAATGGTCTGGGACTACGACGGCACCATGCGGTTGGATCTGGAGCAGACCAAAGTCGTTTGGGCCGTCTATCGCGACCGAATTGGCGAGCATTTTGGGTTTGACGAAAAGCAAACAGCAGCGGCGCAAAACAACTACGCCAAAGCGGTCCAGCAATACGAATACGTCATCGAGCTGAATGCCAACGACATCGAGGAGTTCGAACTGGGCCTGGGCCGAGTCGACGATTTGGATGCCGATAGCGTGGCTGGCGGAGTCAGCTCGTTGAGCGGTCAGCGAGAAGCCGTCCGAAAAGAGCTGGCGCAGAAAATTGGTCCTGTGTTCTCGCAAATCGATGCGATTTGGGAGAATTACGAAACCGCACAAAACAAACTGGCAACGCCGGAACAACAGTCCCGCTACCTTGCGTATGAACTGGTGAGGCCGCGTTTGCAAATGATGGACACCAGCGTGATTGATCGCTTGGTGCCTTACTTTGACATGGCAGTGGGTTGGTGTTTGTTGCTGGGGCTTTTCACCCCGGTCGCCGCGTTAGCTGCCGCTGGTTTTCTCGGTTCTGTCTTTTTGAGCCAGTACCCGCCAGAAACGGGGCCGACCTCCAGCAATTATCAGCTGATCGAGTGCATGGCATGCTTCGTGTTGGCCGCCACGGGGGCGGGACGCTTTGCCGGGCTCGATTTCTTTTTGCATCTCATCATCCGAAAATTCTGCGGCAATGACGCCGCCACTGCGTGACCGGGAGTCCACTCAAATGGTAGATAAGCTCAACGCCGATCAAAAAGAAGTCGGCTCACACAATTACTATTCCGCCGTCGGCAGTTACTACGACGTCAACCGTCGCGATTTTCTCCGCGGCATCGTCGCTGCAGGGGCGGTCAGCGGTGCCGGTCTGGGTGCGGCTTACTTTGGATACGGCAAAGTCACCGATCCGGTCCGAGTCGCGGTCATCGGGACGGGGGACGAGGGCAACGTGCTGATCGGTGGTTGCAACCCGGAATATGTTGACGTCAAAGCAATCTGCGACATCCGCCCCTTCAGCCAACACCGAGCGTTCCATGGCGATTGGTCGTCATCCTCGGCTCTGAAGCGTCGGCCTGGATTGATCAGCGTGGCTGGTTACAAGGACGAAGCCGAAGCACGCAAGAACGTGAAGGTCTACGACGGTTCCAACGGCGGCATCATGGCTTGCCTGGACGATCCCGACATCGAAGCGGTGATCATCGCATTGCCGTTGTTCTTGCACGCTCCCGTTGCGGCTCAGGCGATGGAACGTGGCCTGCATGTGCTGACTGAAAAACTGATGGCCCACAACGTGGCACAGTGCAAAGTCATGTCGCGAATGGCGGGTGAAATGGAAGACAAGAATGGCAATCCCATTCACTTGGCGACCGGTCACCAGCGTCACTACAACGTCAAGTATCAAGACGCGATCAACCTGATCCGTTGGGGATTGCTCGGTCAGCTTCACCACATTCGTGCTCAGTGGCACCGTGGCAACGTTCCCGGTGCCGACAGTTGGTCCATGCCGATCCCCGGTGGAGAAATGGTCAATGGCAAGAACTTTGACCGCATCGCGAAAGACATCGCTCACCGTCAGAAGTTGCTGGCGGAGACGACGGATCCCGATGAGATGGTTCGTTTGCAAAACGAGATCGCTCAGTGGACCGCTTGGGACGCTGACAAGAACGTGAATCCGAAGGAATTTGGCTACAACGATTTCTCCGTCGGCGACAAAATGTTCACCGCGATGGAAGAGCTGCATCGTTGGCGATTGTTCGATCGCACCGGTGCGGGTTTGATGGCCGAACTCGGCAGTCACCAACTGGACGCGGTCAGCATCTTCCTCAGCTCGCTCCGCGACGACGGAAAGAAGGTGCATCCACTGAGCGTTCACGCCGTGGGTGGTCGTCACATCATGCCGGTGGATCGCGAAGTCGGCGACCACGTTTACTGCATGTTCGAGTTCCCTGGGCCGGAATACAGCAGCACGTTTGACGTTGGTTATTACGACCGAGTTGAACGCTATCCGAATCCAGACAGCCCCGGCAACGGTCCCGTGGCTGGTTACGACACCGATCCGAACAAGAAAGTTGTTGTGACCTACTCGTCGATCAACGGCAACGGCTTCGGCGGTTGGGGTGAGGTCGTCATGGGAACCAAGGGGACGTTGATCTTGGACAAAGAAACCGACGTTTACCTGTACCGCAACAGCGACACCAGCAGCAAAGTCGGTGTGGCCAAGAAGGACGCCGGTTTCGCGTTGGATACTTCAGCCAGCGGCGACTACGCGGCACCTGTTGCACAAGCGGCGTCGGCTGGACCTGTCAGCCGTGGTTATCGCGAAGAAATCGAGCACTGGGCTTACTGCATCCGCAACCCAGACGGCGAAAACCGTCCTCGTTGCTACCCCGAAGTCGCCATGGGTGACGCCGTCATCGCACTGGGAACCAACGTGGCTCTGAAGCGTTCGGCAAAGGGCGAAAGCGGATACCTGAAGTTCGAAGAGGAGTGGTTCGACATCGATAGCGATGCAACTCCGGACGACAGCGATATCAAGACCGAAACCGAATTCATGAAGAAGCCAGTGGCGTAAGTCGTTGCTTCTGGAATTCGAAATGCGACACGGCGGCTTCGGTCGCCGTTTTTCGTGCGCGGTGCGGGACCGGCAACGCCATTCGCTCGATGGTCGTTGGCTAAGATAACGTCCTCGTTAACGTGACAGAACGATGACCAATCCGAACCGCTGAGCCAGCCTTGATGATGGACCGAATTTCTGTTTCCCGGATGTCTTTGATGGTCGTGCGATGTCGGGTGACTCTGTTTGGAATGGTGGCGTGGTTGCTGATGCTCGGCATGCAGCAAACCACGTCATTCGGTGACGATCGTGATCCCGGACAGGCGGATCGTTCGCGGATTAGCATCCTGCCCAACATTCTGATCGTGTATGCCGACGATCTGGGGTATGGGGACCTGTCTTGCTACAACGCGGAAGCGGCTTATCAAACACCGCGGCTGGATCAATTGGCGGCGGAAGGCATTCGATTCACGGACTCGCACAGTCCGTGCACGATTTGTTCTCCGTCTCGTTACGGATTGTTCAGCGGGCAATGTGTGTTTCGCACCGGGCGACGTGTGACGGCGTTTGAAGGAGCCAGCGGTCCCAGCTATCTCACGCCGGAGGATTGGACCATTGCGGAAATGCTGAAATCCGTCGGTTATCGCACTGCGGTCTTTGGCAAGTGGCACGTCGGGCTGACGTGGGTGGATCGCGAAGGCAAGCAACTGCGGGGCGGGTTTCGAGATGTCGATCAGATCGACTACGAAAAGAGCACGCCGCTGGTGGATGGTCCCAATGCACACGGATTTGATGTGTCGTTCATCACACCCAACTGCCCGACAACTGACCCGCTGTATCTGTACATCGAAAACGGGATGGTTCCCGTGCCAGCGAGTCAACGTCATCTGCGGAACACCCTGCCCAATCCGGGCGGGAAGTGGCGATGGGACAACGACGAAGGTTGGAAGTCACCGGGATACCAATTCGTCGATGTCGATGAACTGTTCTTCGAGAAGGCCAGCGATTTTCTAAAAGACCATGTTGAGGCACGCGGTGATCAGCCGTTCTTCGCGGTGGTGTCGACTCAGATCGCTCATGCCCCGGTGCTGCCTGGTCCGCAATATGCCGGCAAGACGGACGCGGGGCCTCGGGGAGACTTCGTTCGACAGTTGGACTCTTTGACCGGGCAGCTATTGGATCTGTTGCGGGAGCTTGGCGTGGACGACAACACCTTGGTTGTCTTCAACTCGGACAATGGTCCGGAAACAATGCATACGATCTGGATGCGTGCAGATCACAATCACGATCCGGCGGGCGGATGGCGAGGCATGAAACGCGATGGATGGGAAGGCGGGCACCGCGTTCCGATGATGATCAAATGGCCCGGCAAGATTGCACCCGGACGAGTATCGAATCAGTTGATCAACACGACTGACTTGTTCAGGACGCTCGCTGCCGCCGTTGGGGCGGACATGCCAGCGCACGCGGCGAAAGACAGTTTCAATCTGCTGCCGGAGTTATTGGGAAATGCTGACGATGGTGAGAGCATTCGCCCGTACATGTTGACGCAAAGTTTTCGCGGCGAATTTCAACTGCGAGCCGGTGATTGGAAATATTTGGATCACGCAGGGTCCGGAGGTAATCGGTACGACAGTCCATTGATGAAGCCACATTCGGCTGGCGTCGTGGAGGACGGTTTTCCCGGTCAGCTCTACAACCTGCGGGACGACCCTGGTGAGACTCGCAATCTGTACGAATCCAATGCGGCGAAACGGGAAGAAATGAAGTTGCTGTTGAAGTCGATCGTGGGATCGTGATTGGAACAGCGGTGCTCAAACGAGCAGTTCGAACAGCATGCGTTGTTCGTTGACGACCTGGAATTCGATGTTGTGTTTGGTCATCCGGTCGAGCAAGCCTTGGTAGTCGTCCCGGTGGGCGACTTGGAGGCCAACGAGTGCGGGCCCCGTTTCTCGATTGTGTTTCCGCGTGTATTCGAAGTGGGTGATGTCATCGGTGGGCCCCAGCACGTTGTTCAGGAACTCACGAAGTGCGCCGGCACGTTGCGGGAATTTGATGATAAAGTAATGCTGCAAGCCCTCATAAAGCATTGCTCGGTCGCGAATTTCTTCGGTGCGCGTGATGTCGTTGTTGCTGCCGCCGACAATGCACACGACCGTCTTGCCACGAATCTCTTCGGTGAGTTGTTCCAAAGCGGAAATCGCTAACGCACCCGCCGGTTCAACGACCAAGCCTTCGTCGTTGTAGAGCTGCAGCATGACGCTGCACACTTTGCCTTCGGGAACCAAGACCATGTCGTCGATGACTTCTTGCGCAATCTGGAAATTCAAATCGCCAACACGACGCACGGCGGCACCGTCGACAAAGTTGTCGATCTTATCCAGCGTGATCACTTCGCCCCGGCGGAGGCTGTCGTGCATAGCAGGAGCGCCGGCCGGTTCGATCCCGATGATCTTGGTCGATGGCGAAAGCTGTTTGAACACGCTGCCCAGACCCGAGATCAGTCCTCCGCCACCAACGGCAACAAGCACATAGTCGATTGGTTCCGCGTGGTCCTCGAGAATCTCCAACCCCACGGTTCCTTGTCCTTCGATGATTGCTGGATCATCAAAGGGCGGGATGTAGGTCAATCCTTCGGCGGTAGCGAGGTGGGCCTGCGAGGCCGCGTCATCAAAGGTGTCACCGATCAGGATCACCTCGACGTGTTCCTGGCCAAACAACTTGACTTTGTCAACTTTTTGTTTGGGTGTCACGGCGGGCATGAAAACTCGGCCGCGAATTTTCATGGCGTGGCATGCGTAGGCGAATCCTTGAGCGTGGTTGCCGGCGCTGGCGCAGACGACTCCCGCGGCCCGTTGTTCGTCGCTCAGTTGCGACATGCGGTTGTAAGCCCCGCGAATTTTGTAGCTGCGGACTTCTTGCAGGTCTTCACGCTTGAGCAGAATCTCCGCGTCGTAAGTGGCGGAAAGGCGAGCGTTCCGCATCAGAGGCGTGTGCCGTGCGACACCAGCGATGCGTTCGCGTGCCGCTCGGATACGTTCGGCGGCGATCAATGAAGTCATGTGGATGCAGTTCTGTTCAAACGTCAGTCACACGTCGGCGTGGAACTTGCCGACGCGGTTGTGCCGCGGGTGCGGAAGGTTGTGGATGGGCCGCGTCCGGACGGATGTTGGGTGCCGCCGCGGATGGGCCTGGTGCCATGTTAGTTGGGCGAGGTGCCGGGGGAGAGGCAGCGGGGCGGTTTGCCGTTTCATCCATTGGGACGCCCGCTGCCGCATCGAGGTCACCTAAATATTCTTCGCGGACTTTCGGATGCCGCTTCACTTCGTCAGGCGTGCCGTCAATCAGGACTTGGCCCTGGTAGATCACGTAACAACGATCCACCGTGGTCAAAATCTCTCGCGCGGCGTGGTCGGTGATCAACACGCTGATGCCTGAATCGCGGAGCTGTTGAATGACGCCTTGGATCGACTGGACCGTGACCGGGTCAATCCCCGCGAACGGTTCGTCCAGCATCACAATTCGAGGATTGGAGACCAAGCAGCGCGCGATTTCGAGTCGACGACGTTCACCTCCGGACAATCCCGCTGCCCGGCTTTTGCGGATGTGAGTGATGTTGAACTCTTCCAGCAACGCTTGGGTGCGTTCCTTGCGTTCTTTGCGGCCGACGCCCAGCAATTCAAACAGAGCCGAGATGTTTTGTTCGACCGTCAGCTTCTTAAAGACACTGGGTTCCTGGGGCAGGTAGCCCATGTGACCATCGCGAGCACGCCGGAACATGGGCCAGTCCGTGACGTCCTGTCCGCTGAGGTACACGCGGCCTTGGTCCGGTTGCACCAGCCCGCAAATCATTCGGAAGCTGGTTGATTTTCCAGCACCGTTGGGGCCCAGCAAGCCGACGATTTCCGCATCGCCGACATGCAAATTGACGCCGTCCACCACGCGTCGTCGTCCGTAAGTCTTTTGCAGCCCGACGGCTTCCAGCACCGGTTCGGATGACGATGCGAAAGCGTTCGCCTCGGTGTCCTGTTGAGGAAATGAGGTGGGAGTGAATTGATCCGTCATGTTCGATTCCTTTCGATGCATCACTTGATGCGTTGCATGCGATCCAAGTTAGGCCAAAACGGAAGGGGTTTTTTCCATGGGTGCGGCCAGAAGACCAGCAAGGCTTTGCCGACCAACAGATCGCGAGGCACGTACGAAACATCCGCGAATTTGTAGGCGTCTTCATCGGGGCTTTGATACATCCCCAATCGAGTTTTGTTTCCTGCCCAACAGCGAGCGTCGAGGCTCTCGGGGCTATTGTCGCCCATCGGGAAGAACTGGTCTTCATCCATTCGGAAGGAAACGGTGCGGCGAGCTTCCCAGCCGGGGAACTCGGACCAAATGGTTGGTTCGCCCATCAAAATTTGAATGTCGCGAACGATTTCGTCGGCTTGTGAGCCGGCACCGACAAAGCGTCGGAGTCGCCCCATGTCGTAGTCCAACATGCCATCGTTGCTGTTGTTGACCGCGATGTAGTACTTGTCGCGTTGGATCAGCATTTGATGCAGTTCAGCGGAGCCACCTGATACACCGATCGCAACCGGAGCAGCGTCCAACGGATTTCCCGCCCCATCGTATTGCGGTTGATTCTGATCGGGAGGAACGATCGCGGCGAAGTCGAATGTGGTCGGCGTTTCGAACGTGATCACTTCGTCATCGACCCACAGCGTCAGTTGGTTGTCCGCGTTGCTGAAGCGAATCGCGTGACGTTGTCCGGCGCGGATTGACGTCTGTGCCGTTGGACTGAGATTGTCGTTGCCATCGAACTTAAACGACTGGGGTTCTGCGGATGACCGGCCCATTTCCAACGACAGCGTGGCATTGCCCGTTTGCAGATCGATGTGGCAAAGATGGCGGACGCCAGCCTCGACAATTTCCAAGTGAAGTTGTTTTGCGTCGCCGGAGGTCTCGATGTCTTGGGTGACGATTAAATCGCCGACCCAGTGGATTCCTTCCGAGCCATGATTGGAACCGCCGTAAACGACCGTGCCTCGAAACTGTGCCAAGTCGCCGCCGGATTCGTAATTGCTTTTGAAGACACCGGCCGTTCGGCTCTGACCCAGCAAGCGTTTGAAGAGCGACGCACCCGGAGCTGGTTTCAGGTCGTAGACTCGGTCCGAGTCCACATGCAGGTAAGCGTCGTAGGCATAGAAGTCGGTGATCAATCGACCGCTTTGAGGATCGATGTCTGCCAGGGAACCTCCCGCGATGGCATCTCGCCATTGAGATTCGGTTGGGAAACGGTGGTAGTAACGGAGCCATTGAGTTTGGTCGCCCTCGGCTTGCACGGTGGCAGTCAACCCATCGGGCGACGCGGTGACTTTCCATGAGTTCTCGGGGGCGGTCGATTGACCGGGTTGCCAGGGCTGCAATCGAGACGGGTAGTTCGCATCGAGCAACGCTTTGGCTTGATGGTTGCTGTCATAAACCAAGTGGCTCATGGCGAGCAATTTTTCAGGTGGCTTGCGTTGGATTTGTCCAATGTTTTCGATGCGGTCGAAATCGCTGCCGTCGATGTCACCGGGCTGGTCGGCTTTTGCGGCTTCTGAATTCGGACGGGCGTAGATGTCACCGTGGCGGATCGAAACCGTTTCACCGGGCAGACCGACCAATCGTTTGATGTAGTTCTGTTTTGGGTTCACGGGGACTTTGAAAACGATCACGTCCCAGCGTTGAGGTTCTTTCAGTGTGTAGGCGAACTTGCTGACCAGAATCCGGTCGCCGCTGAACGTTTGTTGATTGGGATCGTTGGCGAGGTCCAATGAATTGACGTGGCGGCAGTTCGGGCAAATGCCTCCGACGACCGCGTTCTCGAGGGCCGGGGTACGGTTTTCGAGGCTGGCGCCAATCGGAAACTGTTGGCCGCATTGGTCGCAGAAAATGTCTTTGTGGGCACCCATCAATGCGGGAGCCATGGATCCGGTGGGAATCACGAAGGCTTCTGCGATGAACGCACGGAACAGCAACGCCAAAATGAACGCGACCGCGAATGCTTCGACCGTTTCGCGGGAGCCTTGCAGGCGGAAAACGGCGGCGCGTTGCTGAGGAACAGACATGGCATCAAAAGCCGCCTGTGCTTCGGAAACCGTGTCCTCGGCGGTGGTTTTCGATTCGATCGGTTGATTCATAACGTTCGAAAAACGGGGAAATCGCTGGAAGGGAGCAGTCTAGCGAAAGTTCGGCTCGACCGGACCATCGGTTTTTTTCGGCCAAACCGGCGCAATCGGGCCAAACGCAAGGCGAGCATTCGGGGTGAATCTGGGCGCCGGGTGAGGACGATTCCTCGGATAGAGGACACTGCCACGCTCTTCCACGGACGAAGAGGAGCCTCTGTTCACCGCAAGGATGATTTCTCTCGTGAAACCCGTCGCCCCAGCCACCGAATTTCCAGCCCCCCGCTGGATCCTGCCGTTGGTTTTGGCCGCGACCGCCATGGCGTTGTTCACGGTCCAATCGCCGGAGTCCTCGATCGCGGAATCAGCAGACGTCCGGGATGCTCGACCCTTCGACGTTTCTTCTGCGGTTGAGCCCGCTGCAACTGCTGATCCGGAAATGAAATTGGTGTCGGCCAAGATCAATCGGACGGGGTCGCAGTTGAGCGATCGGTCCTCGATCCAGTGGGACGACTTGAGTGAAATTCCCGAGACGGGAATTTCGGAAGCGGACGCTCAGTTGGTTGCTTCGTCCCGGTCGGATTTATCGGGGGTATCCGGTACCCAGGTCAGCTACACCCGGTACGAGGTCATGCAGTGGGCTTATCAAAATTCGCCCGAAGCCAACATGATTGACCAAGAAATACGATCGGTTTCATGCGGTGTGGATTGCGATGATGAAGACGCAATGTGCCAATTGCGGTTGATAACATCTGTTCTGGCAGAAATCGCTCTGGGACGTCGAGCCGATGATGCGGCCGAAGCAGCCAAGGCTTACGACCGACTGATCGCCGCGCAAGACGGAATTGAAATCGCCGGCGAGGGTTTGCGTGTTCAGGACCGATTGATTGATTTGGCGAACGAAGCGGACCGATTGGGCGTTCCCGATGGAGACGTGTTGCAATTGCAGCAGGCCAAATTGGTTTGGCAAGACATGCAGTTGCAACAGAACTTTGCCACCCGAAAGCTGCGACAAGAGCTCGCTCGTCGAACCGGGCGACCGGAAGCTGAGGTGGCGATCGCGTTGATTCACGAGCCGCTGCAAACGTTGGAATCGATCGGATCGGTTGATACGGGGCTCAGCGTCGCGACCGCTTTGGAAAACCGCAACGATTTGAAAGCGGTCAAAAAGCTGTGCGCTGGAATGCGAACTTGCAACGTGTCATCGGCACGTCAGCTGATGGGTGCCATCAATCCGGGCGTCGGTTTGGCAATCGCCTCCGCGGGAGCCAAAGGATTGCTTTCTTGCCTGCATCCTGACACCAGCGGTCGCGATTTGAATTGCCGACGTCAGCAATGTTCGCTGCTTCGCGAATCACTTTCGGGCGTTGTTCGCAACGAAACGCTGCAGGCCGTCCTCGACGTTCGGTTGGCTCAATCGCGTTTGGAGTTGATCGATCAGCAATTGCTGTGGGCTCAAGAACGTTTGCAAGAAAAGCAAGCGGCGATCGATCTGGATCAGCAACCTGTGGGCTCGGACGATCTGATTCGATTGGAAATTCAGCGTGTTCGCGGAGATCAGTTGGCTCGCCGATTGGATTTATCGCTTGCCATCACGGAATGGAAACGCGTGCAAGGAATCGTGCAGCAATCAAGACGAAGCGGCGTGCTACGATAGCGGCTGGTCATTATCCAATGCGATTGCCGGAACCACCCGCATGTTCCGGATCATTGCACCGCTTCAATAGGACGTTTCCATGCTTCCGGCTGCCCCGTTGTCGAGAACGCCGCTCTTTCGCGAATCATCTGGGTTCGCCATTCGTTTGCTGGCGAGTCTCGGATTGCTTCTTGGGACTGTGATCGCGGGCCCTTTGAACAGGGCAGATGCTTCGCCCGGGGATCCCGCTCTGGTTCAGATTTGGCCGAACAAGGTGGTTTCGATCGAAACACACTGGGGATTTCGCGTTGCGATCACGCATGGGACGAAACCGACGGAGAATCTGGGCAATTGCGATCTAACGGTCGATTTGGGCCGGGCGGAACAAGTTTGGCTGCAACGTTTGCCGAATGAAGATGCTGTCCGAGCAATCAGGCAGCCAAGCGACCTTGCACTTTCGAAATCAGATCCGAATTTGGTCGAGGTAACCGTCGAGTCAAACCGCATGGCGGTGATTCAGGTGGATGGCATGCGGATCGTGGTGGCCGCCGACGAATTAAACGCGAGCGAACTAGAGCAATTCGGGCAGATTGATCTGTTGGTAGGCGACCCGTCGGGGATTGCTGGTGTGTCGGATCCGTCTTCGGATAGCTTTGTGATCCGCAATTGGATACCGTTGGATCAAACCAAGGCGGACGACATCGGAACCGATGCGGCGAACCAATGGGAAACAAGAACTCGATCGCACAATGCGGTGGCGGTATCGGCAAAGACACCAAAGTTGGAGAAGCAGCCTCCCGTTCGTTGGCTGATGGCGACGGAAGTTTGGACCATGCCCGATGAGATGGACGAGCTGTTTGTCGCGATGGAACGTTCTTGCCGTGAGTCTCAGACGATTTTCGCCGATTTGTCGGTGGCTCAGATGAATTTCCGTCCGGCCAACGGAACGCACACGCCGCGTTGGAATGTGGAACACATGATGGGGCGTCAGCTGTTGTTCTTCTCTCAGATTTACAACGCGATTGATCCGTCGATTCCGGTGATGGATCTGAACCCCGCGCAGATGCCACCGGATTATGAATTCGCTCACGCGGATTGGACGGGAGCGGAAGAGGCTCGGCAGATGCAACGCGTCAGCAAGTTCACGCGGCGTTTTGCCTACTTGTTGGATGGTTACGCTGTCGACGAGAAGGCACCAGCCAGTCGCTGGCCAACATTGGCAGCGCTGCTGAAGCAGATGGAACGTCACTACGGCGAGCACACCGCGAATACTCAAAAGAAGTTTGAGTTACCCGGTTGGCCCAGCGAATGATTCGGCTGCACGCGTGGATGTTCGCGTAGGCTGGTCACGCTGAATGATCGCGGATTCGAAGCTTGTCGTGAGCAAATGCGGGCAGGCTGAGTGCGTTTGCATGGCATGTATCGCCCAGTCCCATCCGAGTAGGGGTGGATTCGAATGTTCGGCGTGGGGCGGCGATGTGGTGTGATTCCCTGCGACACGGTGTCCAAATGTGCGGCACGCAGCGCGTTGCAATCGTTAGGACCGGTGCAACCCGGCATCTTGCCTCAGCGTTAAGGTTGGGGCAAACGATCTTTTTTGACACCTTCGTTTTCTGTCGTAGTGTTCGGTAGTGAGAAAGTGAGTTGCGGTTTCACGCGGCTCACTGCCCTGCTGAACGGTCGAAGGTGTGTTGCCTTTTTCAGCTTGGTGGGGTCAGCCGAAGTTCCCTGACAAAGGCAAACCGTTCGAGAGGACGGCACGCAAAACCACGGGTCCGTGAGTCGGCCGAGCGTCTTTGATGTCGCTGGGCTTGGCTTCAGGAAAGCCGGGTTGCCGTGGAAAGAACACGTGATGTTTCTTCGGAACATCCGAGTTTGAACCGAGGCTTGTCAGTTTGATTTCCAACGACGAAGGCTGTTGTCACGTGGTCGATTCACATCGAGTCGGCTGACACATTGTCGCCGGGTTAACGAGACATCTTCGTGGCCCCCGTTTTTGTCTGGAGTTAGACATGAAGAAATTTGCTGAAAACGTTGTTGCTTTCTTGAAAGAAGAAGACGGACCAACTGCAGTTGAATACGCCGTCTTGTTGGCTTTGATCATCGTCGTTTGCATCGGTGCTGTTACCACGATCGGTAACAACGCCAATGACAAGTTCGGCGAAGCCGGTGCAGCGATCGCCGCTAACTGATCGCTTGCATGGCGGGCTCGTCCCGTCAATTTGGCGACATCCCGAATGGCGGTGGAAGCGATTCCACCGTCCTTCGGAATCGCCGCAGGGGGAGCCCTTTTGCTGTGAACTCAGTGGCGTGAGTTGCCATCGGATGCGCCGAACCGTGTCCTGGCACCCGATCGTTTCACGCTTGGTTCATGGTCCAACCTCAATCCAAATCACCTTCTAGCTTGCCCCCGGGCATTGAGCGAATGAACTATCCACTGATACCTGCCGACGCAGCCGCCCACGTATGGCAACTTGCCTGCTGTGGCGTGACTTTGTTGTTCGCCATGTTGAGCTGGCTCATCGGTCCTCGTTGAGACGTTCACCGCCACCAAAAAAACATTCCAATTTGAAACCACCAACGGCGACTCGTTGCACGGACGAATCGACCGAAGAAACACGGGGATATCACCATGGAAACGCTCCTAAATGCCATCACTGAGAACTGGACCATTTGGTTCGTGACGGTGGTCTTGATCGTTGCCGCCGTCATCGACGGTATGATTTTGAAAGTGCCGAACTGGCTGACCTTCCCGTTCATCATTTGCGGTTGGGCTCACTGCTTCATCCAAGGCGGATTGCCAGGATTGGGCTACAGCCTGCTGGGGACTTTCGGCGGCATGATGATGCTGTTGCCACTTCGCAACGTCGGCGGCATGGGTGCCGGTGACGTGAAACTGTTGGCTGGCATCGGTGCATGGTGTGGATTCATGATCACCTTGAAGGCCTTCGCCGCGACGGCAGTGGTTGGTGGAATCATGGCACTGTTCATGATCTGGAAGAGCGGAGCTTGGGAAAAGCACTACGCTCAGTTCTGGACCATCATGGAAGAGTGGCGAACGGTTCGTAAGCCAGAACGATTGGCTGCAATCGCTCGAGAGCGAAAGCCAACCATGTATCTGCTGCCTTATGGCATCCCGATGGCGATCGGAACGATCATCTACTTCGCCGCCACGGGTCAGCTTGTTTGATTCAATTTGAACGGCGAGGGCCGCATGGTTACCCCATGCGGCCTGTCGTCATTTGTGCCCCAAATCATGGGGCTTCTCCCACAATGCGTTGGATTTCAGGTGCTAATTGGTCGCGTGTTAATCTGTGACGATTACGCGAAGACGCCCGGTTGCCCCAAGTGTGTTTACCTCGTGAAGACACACACCCGATACCGTGAGTGACGCTTCCATTGCGGGCGATCGAACCCACGATCGAATTCGACGCGAGCAGTCTGTCAACACTGGTCACCTAAACGATTGCCATGCGAAATAAATCAGTCTTCCTCATCCTGGCGTGCGTTTGCGGCACCATTGCCGCAATCGGCATGAGCCAATGGATGCAAGCTCAGTCGACCGGCGGCAACACCGTTGAAATGGTCGAGATCTTTGTGACCTCCAAAACCATCGACATCGCCGAAGAAATCACGGCTGACAAGATTCGTTTGGAGCAATGGCCCGCTGATCGAGTGCCACAAGGCGCCAGCGGAAAGCTCGAGGACGTCGAAGGAAAATTCGCTCGCCAGCGTTTTTATGAAGGCGAGCCTGTGATGCCGGTGAAGTTGATGGCGGACGCTAATGGTTCCTCGCAAACGATTCCCGTCGGTTACAGCGTCGTATCGATGCGAGCCGATCCGGAAAGTAGCGTGGCGACTTTGGTTCGCCCCGGCGACCGCGTCGATGTGATGGCATATTTCGTCAAAAGCGATCTGATTCCCGAGACCACCGCCAAGTCGGTTTTGACTGGCGTGCGAGTCTTCGCTGTGGACGGACGCACCGAACGTGAAGTGGACCCCGAAGTGGAAGCAAAGCCAGCGAAATCTATCTCGCTGTTGATCCATAAGAAAGACACACCCGCTTGGACCTACGCCAGTGAACTTGGCAAGATCCGCCTGACCCTGGGGAACCCAAGCGACACTCGCGAAAGCGAAGGCGGCAACACCGAAGGCGAAGACTTCCTGAAGTGGTTGTCGGATTATCAAATCGCACAAGCAGAACGTGAAGAATCTGACCGTGAAGAGACGCCTGTTTCGACACCTTCCATCCAAGCCCCTAAGAAGGAAAAGAAGAAGGGCTTCAAGATGCTGAAGATGTCCGGTGGCGTGCTGACGGAATACTGGATCGAAGAGGGATCCAGCGTGCCGAAGGTGCTCAATGAATCCGGTCGAGAAAACATTCAAGAAGACACGAAGGATCTCAGTACTCGTCCGGGGGCGGATTATCCCCTCCCTAGCGAGAACGAACTGGATGAACCGAGTGCACCGACCGATTACAGCTATCTGAATGGATCGCAAAGCCCGTTTTACAACAGCGGCCCATCGCGAGGATCAGAAGCGTTCGGTTCGCAAGACAAAGAATACGGTCCAACCAGCCGCTGATTGATTTCAGCGAACACAAGACGGAAGCCAAGGCAAGCTCGCTGAGTCCAGCGAGTCGCCGCCCACGACCAACGCGTTTGTAACGGAAAGCGTTGGTCGTCGAAGTCGCGAGCGTTCATGGATGAATGCTCGTTGAGAAGATTGAATAACTCGACCCGCCCCGGCAAGGATGCCTCCGATGCGAGTGTGCACTTTTCGAAACTGTTGTGATTCAACGCTGACTCGTTGGATCGCAGCCGCCTTGATGCTGGTGACCGCCAGCGCGACTGGGACGGTCTCAGCTCAGTCCGCATCGACTTTGACATCCGCCGCTGGCGACCACAAAATCAGCCAGACCGTCGAAAGGATGGACCTGATTGTCAAAAGTAGTCGCATCCTGTCGTTGAACGAACGCATTCCGCGATTCCAGGTTCACAACGAAGAGGTGTTGGGCGCGACACCCGTTTCTGAAAACCAAATTCAAGTCTTCGGGAAAACGCCGGGCACCACGCAGATCAATTTGTGGGACACGGAAGACAAGCTTTACACCATCGACGTCACCGTTGTCGCGGATGCTCGCGAGGTCGAAGGCATCTTGAACTCGCAGTTGCCTTTGGCATCGTTGCGAGTCACGCCGATCGGTGAATCCGCCATCATCTCGGGTTACGTGACCAGCGTCGACGACGTGGATCGTGCCGTGGCGATCACGGAGCAGTTCTACACCACCGTGATCAACAACATCGAAGTGGTGGGTGTTCAACAAGTCTTGTTGCATACCAAGATCATGGAAGTCAGCCGGACGAAGCTTCGTCAACTCGGCGTCGACTTGGCAGTACTCGATGACAACTTCACTTTGCTCAACGGACCCAGCGGCGTGCTGAACGTCGACGCATTGGGAGCATTCCCTGACGACGGTGCGATCCTGGGACCTGTCGGGCCGCTGTCCAACAGCAACGCCATCACTCGGATGAACGTCAGCAATAATTTCGAAGCGTTGTTGTCAGCGTTGGAAGAACAAAAGCTGGTCAAGCTACTGGCCGAGCCGACCGTGGTTGCAACGCACGGTCGTCCCGCACGATTCACCGTCGGCGGTCGAATCCCGACCATCGTGCCCGGTCAAAACGGGCAGGTACAGATCACTTACGAAGATTACGGTACCAGCATCGACTTCCTGCCTTTCGTGGTTGGACCCGGACGGATTCGTTTGGAAGTTCGTCCAGAGGTCAGCGAACCGGATGCTTCGCGTGCGGTCACAATCGATGGTACCAATGTGACCGCGTTCACGACTCGCTATGTCGAAACCGCCGTTGAGATGCAGGCGGGGCAGACGTTCGCTTTGCCGGTTTGTTGCAAAGCCGCACGGAAGCCACCACCACGCGAACTCCGTTCTTCGGAAGCTTGCCTTACGTCGGTGCGTTGTTCCGCCAGATGCAAGAGCGTCGCAACGAAATTGAATTGCTGATCATGGTCACACCTGAGTTGGTCGAAGCCATGGACCCGCACGAGGTGCCTCGCGGTGGCCCAGGTCTGAACTCGCATTCACCTGACGACAAAGAGTTCTACGCATTCGGTCATATCGAAGTGCCAAACTTGAAAGCCAACGATTGCTACAACGAAAACGCTCAGCCTGGCATCAACGGCATGATCCAAGGCAGCCCGATCGAGTCGGGGCCAATGATTCACAACCCGCCGGGGTACAACGCACCGATGCAAATGGTTCCTGGGCAAGCCTACCCACAAGGTGAGATCGTTGATCCAACTTTGCCAAGTCCTCAAGCATCACTGCGGACACCCAATCGGACCCAGGCCAACGTGGCTGGTTACTACCAACCGCAACCGAACCGGCAACAACCGGTGAGCCAACGAGCCAACAACCGGTACGAAGCCGGCGTCTTGTTGCCAGCCGATGCGATCGTTCCCAGTGCGGAGCCCAAGAAGGTCGCCGACGGAGTGATCGTGAGCCAGCCTGAATACCGATGACAAACCAAGCGGCTTGATCGGTTCGTTGAGCCTATCAAGTCGCATTGAAATTGCCCCACATGTGGCCCGGGATTCGTCCCGGGCTGTCCCCATGATTCTTCCCACCATTCGAAGCTGTCAGTTATGAGTAACGTCCTACGATTGGCTTTGGTCGATCCAAACGACTCGTCCCGCGAAACCTTGAAAGCGATGCTTTTGGGCATGGACACCGTTTGGTTGGAGGCGGACTGCTCTCGCTATGAGTTCTTCCCGGACATCGTGGAGCAAACGACGCCGGACGTGGGTGTGATCTCGTTGGACACGGATTCGACCGCGGCGATTCGACTGATTGAACGGATCACACACGAAAATCCCAACACCGCTTTGCTGGCAACCAGCGCCGTTAGTGACGGGCAGTTGATCCTTCAGGCGATTCGCGCGGGGGCACGCGAATTCTTGACGTTGCCATTGGTGGAAGACGAATTGTCGGCAGCTTTGGGACGTATTGGGCAAGCGAAGTTCGGTGGGGGCGACGCTCGCAATCGCTCGTGTGAGGTGATTGCGATCGCTGGAGCCACCGGGGGCGTGGGGACAACCAGCACCGCTGTGAACTTGGGATGTGTTCTCGCGGAAGAGAGTCGCAACAGCGTTGCTTTGCTCGATTTGGATTTGGCGCTCGGCGATGCCGATGTGTTCTTGGATGCAATTCCGGACTACACGCTGGCCGATGTGGTGCAAAACATCGGTCGTCTGGATATTCAGTTGCTGAAAAAGTCACTGACCAAGCATTCCAGCGGTCTGTACTTGCTGCCTCGCCCGGTAGAACTGCATGACTTGGAAGCGATCGACGCGGAAAGTCTGAGGAAAGTGATCGGTCTGTTGAAGGCATCGTTCTCGCACCTCATCGTCGACCTTTCAAAGACCTACAACGCGCTGGACATGATCGCGATCGAAGCAGCATCAAAAGTTCTGCTCGTCACGCAATTGGATTTGCCTTGTTTGCGAAACGTCGTTCGATTGATGATGAGTTTCGAAGAGACGGAAGGGCTCGCCGATCGCGTTGAGATCATTGTGAACCGAGCCGGATTGGACGCCGGTCAAATCAGTCTGAAGAAGGCAAAAGAAACCTTGGGCCGAGAGATCTTCGCCCTGTTGCCAAACGACTATCGCACGATGGTCGAGGTGCGAAACAACGGGGTGCCTTTGATCACGCAAGCTCCCAAAGCGGCTCTCACCCAAGCTTTCCGCGACGTGGCTCATCGCTTGGGCAACCCGTCTCCCACTGAATCAGAAGAGGGCGAGTCCAGCGAAGGTCATGGCGGAGCCGAAAGCCGTTGGAAACGCTTTTGGCCGGGCGCGGCAAAGGCTTGATCGAAGGTCCTGTCGAGGGTTTGATGTCCGACAGCATCACGTAAACGGGTTGTCGGGCATCGAGCGGACTGGTATTTCACGGGCAAACGAATCGTTTCCCGTGTTCGCGAGCCAGTCCGTTGAGCGACAAATCATCCGCCGAGTCTCCTTCTTTTGAGACGCCTGACTCAGCCGACCGGTCCAACGCGTCTGGTAGTGACAACGCCGCGAGTTGGAAATGGTGTTTCGCGGCATCCACGTTGGCGGCTGGTGTTCTGTGGGCTTCTGGTCCACCGCTGGCGATCGGACCGCTCGTTTTTGTCGCCATCGTTCCGCTGCTCGCCATCGCGGAAACGCCCGACGCGACGCCTTGGAAACGCAGTGTCTATCTGGCTTTCTTGGGCTATTGGTTGTTGAGTTTGCAGGGGCTGCGTCACGCGCATCCGCTGATGTTTTTGCCATGGTTGGCGTTGTCCGCTTACCTTGCCATCTATCCGGTGCTCTTCATCGGGTTGATTCGAAAGTGGCAACGCGTCGCATCGAATCGTGAGGGCTGGCGCAGCAAAATTCCGATCGGCATGATCGCGGCGGTGTATTGGGTCGGCCTGGAATGGATTCGCAACTATCTGTTCACCGGAATCTCTGTGTTGATGTTGGGGCACGCGTTGGCGGACATGCCGATGCTAATTCAGATCGCTGATTTAGGAGGGACTTATGCGGTGAGCTTTGTCATCGTGACCGTCAACGTCGCGATGTATGAAGCCGCGAAACGTTGGATCGTGCAAACGATTTTGCAACGCGGTGCACCAACCGGAGAGGCACGCAGGGATGCTTGGGGATCGATTGTCGTGGCGGCGACGTTGTTGCTGGCAACTTGCGTCTACGGATTGAGCGCTTTGCAGCATGAAGTCCAGCCTGGCGAAGTCACGGTTGCCTTGCTCGGACGCAACGAACCAACGATTTACGAACAGGACATCCAGCGCGAGCAGGCAATCTTCAGCGAGTACGCGAAAGCGAGCGTGGATGCGGTTGCGAATTCGAAGACAACGATTGACGCTGTGGTTTGGCCCGAGTCGATGTTCTCCGGCGGCATGCCTTGGATGACCACGGGACCGAATTTGGTCGTTCCCGATTTCATGCAGAGTCCTGGAATGTCACCGCTGCCTCCCGAGCAACTCGAATTCGCAGTCCAAAACAGCCAACAACAATTTCGCGAACGGGCCGTCATCATTCAAAAAGCGATGGTGTCGGACGAAGCGTTGCAGAACACAATGCCGGCGATCATCGGTGGTTGCGGATTGGTGCGATACGCGGAAAAGCCCAGCCAATTCAGCGGAGTGATCTGGGTGGATGCTTCCGGGGAAGTCGCGGGGACCTATGCCAAGAATCACTTGGTGCTGTTCGGCGAGACGATTCCGCTGGTGAAGAGTCTGCCTTGGATCAAAGACATGGTGCCGCCAGGACTCGGTTTGGATCGAGGCGATACGGGAGAGCGGTTTGATTTGCCCGGTTTGTCGCTGCTGCCGAATCTCTGCATCGAAACGGCTGTGGAGCGGGTTCCGATTCGGCACATGCACCAATTGATGTCGGACCAGGTACGAGCCGACGGCGCGGTGAACAAGTCTGCCACCGACCTTTTACCGAACGCGATTGTCACGTTGACCAACGATGTTTGGTTTCGAAACTCCGCGGTCGTGGATCATCACCTGCGTTGTGCCCAACTGGTGGCTGTTGGTTGTCGTCGTCCAATTTTGTCCGCCGCCAATGGCGGACCGACGGCGTGGGTGGATTCGTTCGGGCGTGTGGTTGAACGTTTGCCCAAAGGCGAAGACGGTGTCATCTACGCACAGCCAGATCTCGACAGTCGAGTCAGTGTCTACGTTCGTTGGCAAGATTGGCCGGCAACGATCCTTGGTTTGATTGCCGGTTGGGGATGGATTGCCATGTGGTGGGCGTGGTGGCGCGGACGTGGCCACCATGATCCCGCACCCGAGTGATACGGGATTCGTTCGGCTTAACACAACGACCGACGATGGCCAGCTTCACCGTGAGTTGTTCAGTGACTGTTGGCTTGGCTGTGTCGCCGATGGTTGCTTGCTCTCAATAAGCTTTCGCAAACACGGCTCGTTTCGCCGCGGGCTTTCCGGTCAGGAAACAACTTCCCTCGGTGTCGTTGTCTGATTGAGGAACACAACGAATCGTGACCTTCAATTCCTTCAGCAATGGCTGCAAGGAATCTTCGTCGGCGAAATGGCACCATGCGAATCCACCTGCGATCGCATCGTCGTCTTTGGACGAAAAGAAGTCACGAAACTCGGCTTCGGTCTTCAGCTCGACGGTGTTGTCTTCGCGAAGCTTCAACGCGGCGTCGTAGAGTTCTTGCTGCAACGTGGCCAGTTTCTCGCCGATGGTGGCGACCAATTCGGTTCGCTCAATACCGACGCTCTTGGGTTGATTTCGAATACCGCAGAAGACGGTGCCCGCGGCAATGTCTTTCGGACCGACTTCCAGGCGAATGGGCACACCACGTTTGATGTGGAACCATTTTTTCTCGCCTCCGCGAATGTCTCGATCGTCGATGGAGACTCGAACGGGCGCGCCGGCGTAGGTTTGTGCGGCCAATTCGTCGCGCAGTGATTCGACATATGCCAACACTTCGGCGCGCGAATCGTCTTTGTAGATCGGTTGGATCACAACGTGCGTGGGGGCCAAGCGAGGTGGCAACACCAGACCGTCGTCGTCGCTGTGCGTCATGATCAACGCGCCCACCAATCGGGTGCTGACGCCCCACGAGGTGGTCCATGCGTACTCGATATCGCCCGTCTCGCTTTGGAATTTAATTTCCTGGGCACGCGAGAAGTTTTGGCCGAGGAAGTGGCTAGTTCCGGCCTGCAATGCCTTGCGGTCTTGCATCATGGCTTCGATCGACAGGGTTTCGACCGCGCCGGGGAAACGCTCCAACGGAGTTTTGCTGCCGACGATGACCGGCATCGCCATCCAGTTTTCCGCGAAGTCGCGATAGACCTCGACCATCTTTTCGGTTTCTTCGATGGCTTCGGCTTCCGTCGCGTGAACCGTGTGACCTTCTTGCCACAAGAATTCAGCCGTTCGCAGGAACATTCGCGTCCGCATTTCCCAGCGGACCACGTTGGCCCACTGATTGACCAGAATCGGCAAATCGCGGTGGCTTTGCACCCATTTCGCGTAGGTTGCGCCGATGATGGTTTCGCTGGTCGGACGAACTATCAGCGGTTCTTCCAGCTTGCCGGCGGGACGCAATCCGCCATCGGGATCCGGTTCCAAACGGTGATGCGTGACCACCGCACATTCTTTCGCGAAACCTTCGACGTGCTCAGCTTCCTTTTCCAAGAAGCTCATCGGAATGAAGAGTGGGAAGTAAGCGTTTTGATGCCCGGTGGCTTTGAACATGTCGTCCAAAGCTCGTTGCATGTTTTCCCAAAGCTGATAGCCCCAAGGTTTGATCACCATGCAGCCGCGAACGGGAGAGCTTTCAGCGAGATCGGCCGCCCGAATGACCTGTTGGTACCATTCGGGATAATTCTCGGCGCGAGTCGGGCTGATGGCGGTCTTGGGGGCTTTGCTCATGCGTTCACCCCTGCTTTTTGATCCAATTGCTCTTGGAATCGTGAGAACAGGTAATGGCTGTCGTGAGGACCGGCGGCGGCTTCGGGGTGATACTGAACCGCAAACGCACCGGTGTCCTTGTGACGAACGCCGGCGATGGTGTCATCATTTAAATTGCGGTGGGTGACTTCCAGGCAATCCGGCAGGCCCTCGTCGTCGACTGCGAATCCGTGGTTTTGGCTGGTGATTTCGACCTTGCCGGTTTCCAAATCCAACACGGGTTGGTTGGCACCGCGGTGACCAAATTTCAGCTTGAAAGTCTTGGCACCGCAGGCGACGGACAGCAATTGATGCCCCAAGCAAATGCCAAACACGGGGACTTGTCCGAGCAATTCACCGATTGTTTTGTGGGCGTAGGTCAATGGCTCCGGATCCCCAGGGCCGTTGGACAAAAACACGCCATCGGGTTGAAGCTTGAAAATCTCTTCTGACGACGTGTTGCCGGGAACGATGGTGACTCGGTTGCCGCGTGAACGCAGGTGACGTGGGATGTTCCATTTCATGCCGAAGTCCATGCAGACCACGTGAGGTCGGCTGTCGTCGGCCAACGATGCGTCGCGAGCGGCTTCGCGGAGTTCTTCGATGGTCCAGTCATCCAGTTCGTTGGTCCATTTCTCGAGCTGCGATGGCATGACTTCTTGAACCAAGTCGCGGCCGACCAAACCGGGAGATGCCTTGGCCTTGGCGACCAGCGAATCGTCGTCCAGGTCTTGTGTTGATAGGACACCTCGCATCGCGCCTTCGCTGCGGATGCGACGCACCAAGGCTCGGGTGTCGATGCCGGCCAAGCCGATGACGCCTTGCTCTTTCAAATAATCGCTGAGCGAACCTTCCGAGCGATAGTTGCTGTGCAGACGGCTTTCGTTGCGGATGATGAATCCGGCCAGGTTCGTTCCGCGGTTTTCCAAGTCGATCGAGTTGATCCCGTAGTTGCCCATTTCTGGGTAAGTCATCGTGACCAGTTGGCCACGATAGCTGGGGTCAGTCAGGATTTCTTGGTAACCCGTCATCGACGTGTTGAAGACGACTTCGCCGGTGGTTTCACCTTCGGCTCCGAGGCTGGTGCCGGTGTAGACGGTGCCGTCTTCAAGAGCGAGTTTGGCAACTTTGGCGGATGAGCTCATCAATGCACAGAGGGGATCGCGGAATGTGGTAATCGCCGAATGAAATGAGTGCCTGCGATGCGGCACCCTGTTATCGCCGGGAAGACGATTTTCTTCCAGTCCCCCGAACGTGCGTCCCCGTGGTTTCCGGCCGATTTCACTGTGTTTCTTAATCGGCACTCGCATCGGCGGCGCGATCCACTCAGCCGGGCGATTGTACCAGTGCAACGATGCGGTCCACGGCCAGACGAAGGGATCGAGCGGCCATCACAAAATTGGTGTGACCGCTGACTTCGGGTTGGATGGCTTCGTACAGCTCAGTCGCACTGCGAAGGCGTTTCAGTTTCTTCTTGGCCATCTTCATGTACAGCTTCGGGTCGATTTCATCGTTGACCGGTCTGACGGCCAAAATGAAATCGTACAGGTCCCGCACGACTTCCCGGAGGTCCTCGTCTTCCTCGGCCTCGTCGGCGTGTTTGAGAAAGGTTCGAATCATCCACACGTGCGTCAACTCATTGTCGATCGCACGCGGGATCGACAATGCGTCCGCCGCTGACGTGGTGGGCTGGTTATCGGAACTCATCGAATGCACCAAGAGGCGAGTTGCTCTGAGACGATTTTGGCTCTGCGGAGATTCGGCCCCGATCAGGTAGGCTGAGAATCGTCGGTTTCCACCGCGGTCGCGGCATGTGATTCAGCCGCCTCGGTGGTTTCCGTTGCCGGTTTGGTGGGGGCGTGCCCGTGCGGCGTGTTCATGGCGACGATGACAACGCCGACCACCGTCAGGGCCATGCCGACCCAGAGCAACGGGTTGATCGTCACATGACCGCCGAGCCGAATCACGGACACGATGGCCGTGACAGACACCGCGCCACCAAAAACGATTGGCATCACCAGCAATGCATTGCCTTTGCTGGTCATCATTGCGGTGGTCAGGCACAACGCGCCGAAGGCACCGAGGGCACCCGCGAGAAAACCCCATTTCATCGTGGGGAAGTATTCTCCGGTGAAGCTGAACGAGTCGCCTTTGACGCCCATCATTGCCAAACCACCGAGAATCGCGATGACCAAGTAGGCGATTCCGATGAACACGTAAGGTTTGAACGGCGACCAAAGCGGCGCGCCGTTGACGCGTGGAGCCTGGGCGTTGCCGATCGTTGGGCCGTAGCAGCCCCAGAATAGAGCGGTGCCGAGAGCGAAAAGGATTGGGATCAACATTTTGTTCATAGAACCGTCAAAGGAAGGAATGGCGGCAGGGTGTGACTCAACCGTTCACGCCACATCGGTGGGTTCGGTTTGCGGCGTTGCTTTGATTGAGTTTGGGAAGGGAGGTCTCGGTGCAAACGAAGCGTTTGTCCGCGACGCATGGAAGTGCGATCTAACTGGAAGGGCGATCAAACGTTGAACAAGAAGTGACAGATGTCACCGTCCTGCATCACATAGGATTTTCCCTCCACTCGAAGTTTACCGGCTTGGCGAATGTCCTTTTCCGTTTTGTGTTCTTCCAAGTCGTTCAATTGGTAAATTTCGGCTCGGATGAACCCGCGTTCGAAATCGCTGTGGATCACACCAGCAGCCTGAGGCGCCGTGGCACCAATCCGAACCGGCCAAGCGCGGACTTCTTTTTCACCAGCGGTGAAGAAGCTCTGCAGACCAAGCGTGTGATAGGCGGCTCGCGCGATGACGTTCAGCGACGGTTCGTCCAGACCCACGTCGGCCAACATCTCGTCGCGATCTTCTTCGTCCAGCTCAGCAATCTCGGCTTCCAGCTTGGCACAGACGCACGCCACATTGGCGCCGGTCTTTGCCGCGTGCTCGCGAACTTTGCCGACCAATTCGTGTTCACCGGCCAAGTCGTTCTCGTCCACGTTGGCCACGTAGAGGATGGGCTTCGCGGTCATCAGGCCGTAGCTGCTGATCGAGTTTTCTTCCGCGTCGGTCAATTCCAACGTCCGCAGCGGCTGTTCGCTTTCCAAGTGTGCGTTGCACTTTTCGATCGTCGCGACGCGCAGTTTGGCTTCTTTGTCACCGCTTCGTGCGGTCCGTTGGGCTTTGGCCAATGCGTTTTCGAGTGTCTGCATGTCGGCCAAGACCAGTTCGGTCTCGATCGTGTCGATGTCGGCGATCGGATCGACTTGACCGCTGACGTGGATCACATCCGGGTCCTCAAAACAACGCACGACTTGCAGGATGGCGTCGACTTGACGGATGTGGCTGAGGAATTTGTTTCCCAAGCCTTCGCCGTCGGCGGCTCCTTTGACGATCCCAGCGATGTCGACCAGCTTCAATGCCGAAGGAATCACCTTTTGCGGTTTGATGAAGTCCGTGATCCGATTCAAGCGAGGATCGGGCACGCTAACGATCCCTTCGTTGGGCTCGATGGTGCAGAACGGATAGTTGGCACTTTGGGCGGCGACGCTGGAGGTCAACGCGTTGAACAGGGTGCTTTTGCCGACATTGGGCAAGCCGACGATTCCGGCTTCCATCGAGTTGCCTGAATGATTGAGGAGGGAACGGTTGGGGGCGGAGCCAATTCGCGGTATGTCAAATCAATCCGAGAACGCTTGGCTGCGGTCAACTCGCATTTCTACGAGAGAGGCTTTGTCGAGCCAAAGGCACCTCTGATTGAATCAACCCGCCGACGGCTTTTTCCGCGACGGCCAATGTTATGGCGATTCGGAAGCGTTTCGTCGAGGCGACGCGTCTCGCGATGTTGGCCTGGCAACCGTATGCTGGTCAGCGGTTTCGCACGGAATGCACCGCGACCCCTATGCCCTGCCCTGATACTTTCTCTCCAAAAATCTGTTTGGCCGTATGCCCTCATTGGATCTCTACGACTACGACTTGCCTCGTGAACGCATTGCTCAGGAGCCGCTGCACAATCGGGTGGACGCTCGGTTGATGCTGATCGATCGAGCCTCCGGTGACATCGAGCATCATCATGTTCGCGATCTGCCGCAGTTGTTGCGGGCCGAAGATGTGATGGTGATGAACAATTCGCGAGTTGTGCCCGCTCGCCTCTTTGGCAAACGGACCAACACGGGGGGACGTTGGCAAGGATTGTTTTTGCGTCGCGATCGAGAAACCGGTGTCTGGGAATGCCTGACGAAGACCCGTGGTTCGCTGCAACCCGGAGAGACGATCACACTTCAAGACCGCGATGCGCGTGCCGGTGGCGAGTTGTTGGTGATCGGTCGCGGCGAAGAGGGGCACCTGCTGGTTCAGCCCGTGCCGAATGACTTTTTCCCCGGACCCCCACAGGCGATCGAACCGGGGAAGTGGTTGGATCGCTACGGCCGAGTCCCCATCCCCCCCTACATTCGCGACGGGCACATGGTGGATGCGGACGTGACCAATTACCAAACCGTGTTCGCCAGTGCCAAACCGGAGGACGCGGGCAGCGTCGCCGCACCCACCGCGGGTCTGCACTTCACCAAAGGACTGCTCAGTGAGATCGCCAAAGGGCAAACCGCTCGCGCGGAAGTGACGTTGCATGTTGGCATCGGAACGTTTCGCCCCATCGAAGTCGACGACATCGACAAGCACGAGATGCACGAAGAGTGGGGACGGATCGAGGAGGACTCAGTCGATCTCATCAACGATCGGCGCGGCGGAGGTGGACGTTGCGTTGCCGTGGGAACCACCAGCGTTCGCGTGCTGGAAAGTTGTGTCGTCAACCGAGACGAACAAACGGGACGCGGCGAAGTGGCAACTTGGACCGGTGCAACGGATCTGTTCATCAAGCCACCGTATCGGTTCGGTGCTGTTGACGCACTGATGACCAACTTTCACCTGCCCAAAAGCTCCTTGCTGGTGCTCGTCAGTGCTTTTGCCGGCCGAGACCTGATCCGCAAGGCCTACCAAGAAGCGATCGAGAATGAATACCGCTTCTTCAGCTATGGCGATGCGATGTTGATTGTTTGAGGGAA
Source organism: Rhodopirellula halodulae (assembly GCF_020966775.1). Lineage (NCBI taxonomy): Bacteria > Pseudomonadati > Planctomycetota > Planctomycetia > Pirellulales > Pirellulaceae > Rhodopirellula > Rhodopirellula halodulae. The sequence continues at coordinate 2,482,381 of NZ_JAJKFV010000029.1, forward strand.
AAAGTGGGAAAAGGACGCAGGGCCTCAGGACCACAGTGGGTGGGAATCGATGTTGATCGGCTCAGCGACCCAGCTTCAGTTCTCTACACACGATGCAGCCACATGAATTCGTAGGCTTGAAGTGTCAGCGGGTGCGACGTTGTGATGGTTTGGCCCGAGTAGAGATCTTCGAAGAAGCGACCCATGCCCGCAGTCCGCAATCGATTGCTGTCGATTTGTTGTGGATGTTCGGAGAAGTTCGCCACGACGATGACTCGGTTGCCCTCGTGTTGTCGCACGTAGCCCAGCAGGTTCTGGGATTCGAGCACCAGCAGTTCCATGTCCAGTCCACCAAACGCCGGCGTCATCTTTCGAATCGCTATTAACTTGCGAATCGAGCGGTAGATGCGGGCTCGGATGGAACCGTCGTCGCCAAGCTCGTCCAAGAAGCTCCACTGCATCTTCGGTCGGTGGACCCAGCGTGTGTCACCGGCTTTGGCGGGGTCTTTGACGAAGTCGTAATCGTTGAGAGCACCCCATTCTTCACCCAAGTAAACGAGCGGAATGCCGCCGATGCTGAGCATCATGGCATTGAGTAACAGGATGCGGCGAATCGCCAATTCTTTCCAATCGTCGCGGTCCGCTTCGATGGCTTGTTCGAGTCCCGCCAGTGAGGCCAGCGTGCCGCTGATCCGCATGTCGCCATTGTCAGGATTGTGTTGAAACGGAACGCCCCTGGCGAAGGATCCTTCGAACTGGCCGGTGTAGAACGCGTTCAAGAACTGGCGGTGTCCAAACGCATTGATGCCAACCGCGTCCGCGTCCGCATCATCGAACGTCCAACCGATGTCGTCGTGGCAACGCAGGTAATTCACCCAAGTCGTTTGTTCCGGCAGTTTGTGCCGTCGAGCCAACGAGCGACGCAGCAACTTGGTGTCGCGTGTGGCCAAGGATTCCCACATCAACGCCATCAATGTTGGGTTGTACGAGGTCTGGCATTCCTTGTGACTAATGTAACGAACCACGTCATCCGGGTGAACGATGGCTTCGCTCTTAAACACCAACCCTGGTGCCGCGATGCGGGCGCAAGAATTGAAGGCTCGAATCAACGTGTGAGCTTCCGGAAGATTCTCGCAGTTGGTGCCCATCTGTTTCCAGATGAACGCCACCGCATCCAATCGCAGCAGGTCGACTCCGGTGTTGGCGATGAACAGCATCTCGGCCAACATCGCCCGGAAGACTTCCGGGTTTCGATAATTCAAATCCCACTGAAAGCTGTTGAACGTGGTCCACACCCAACGCTGCATCCCGTCGTGCCAAGTGAAATTCCCGCGGCGAACGGTGGGGAAGATCTCTCGAAGCGTGCGTTCGTATTGATCGGGAACTTCGCGATCGGGAAAGATGAAGTAATAGTTTTGGTATTCTTCATTGCCCGACTGTGCCTGTTGTGCCCAGTAGTGATCGTCGGCGGTGTGATTGAAGACGAAGTCCAAAACGAGCAAGATGCCCGCTTCGCGAAGATCTTCCGCCAGCAGTCGCAGGTCATCGATGGTTCCCACGCGAGGATCCACGCTGCGGTAGTTGCTGATCGCGTAACCGCCGTCGTTGTTGCCGGGACGAACGGCGAACAATGGCATCAAGTGCAGATAGGTCAGCCCGAGGTCCTGAAAGTACGGAATCTGTTTGCGCAGTTCGCCCAGGTTTTCGCTGAACAAGTCCACGTACAGTGCACCGCCAACCAGCTTTTCCGACAGATACCAATTCGGATTGTTCATCCGAATGTCGTCGTCGTGCTTCAGCGTGTCAGGCCGCAAACGCCATCCACGAATGATGGTCTGAAGAATTTGTTCCAGGTGATAGAAAAAGTCCCACTGGTCACCGTAGAGGTGTACCAGATAGCCGAACAGATCGTCCCAGTGCTGCACGATGCGCAGCTGGATCTCGTCGGCTTCTTTTTGTGAAACGTTTTCGATTTCCCAAAACGACTCCAGTCGCGGAAGCAGGCGGTCGAGAGCCTGTCGCGCGCGGGAGTCTTTCACACCGTTTCGCACCGCGTGAAGAAGCGTGTTGCTATGAATCGCGTTCATCGTGTCAGCGGTGGCAGGTTCAAGTGGCTGCGGCGGTTTCGGAAGATTGACGTTGGTTGCTGTCGTCATTCAAATCGTTTGCGGGCTGTTCGTCCTGTGAGTGGTTGTCCTGTCCCGCCGACTCGCTGGTGCGATGCTTTCCGGGCTCGTGTTCGATCTTATCGTTCGGAATCCGGATGTGATTCAGGAAATCGTAGTATTCGATCCCTTCCATAATCCCGCGAGCGTGGTGGCCGTCGGCAAAATAAATGCGAGGCAGTCGCTTGAGCTTTTCCAGTTCGGGACTGTAATTGCCCACCACAACGCCCAGCGTGCCGCCTTTCAGCATGCCTTCGTCGTTGCCGCAGTCACCAGCGACCAACAAACGCTCGGGCTCAAATCCCCACCGATAAGCAAGGTGTCGCAGCGACAGTTCACTCCCGCCACGCAGCGGGATGATGTCCAAAAAGGACCCCAGTGACAACACGACTTTGACACGCAGTCCGGCGGACCGGAGCATCTTTCGGATTTGAGCCACGGTGGGTGAGTCTTCGGGATCGATCCGGTAGCTGATCTTGAATTCGGTTTGATCCTTTTCCGTTTGCAGGAAAAGCCCCGGAACATCATCCAGGATCTCATGCACCAACTTGGGCTGCCAATGGTGTTTGATCTGTTTTCGCCATGACAGGTCGGGCGTCAAATCTTCGCCGTAATACAACTCGGTTCCCACCGCGGCGGAGAGGACATCCGGCCGAGGCAGGTTGAGCTTGTTGATCAATGCCATGGCCTCGTCCAGCGAACGTCCCGTGTCGACTCCGAATCCAACATCGCGGCCGGCCGTGTTGAGCAGGTCAACAAAGTCCGCGAGGGCTTCGTCATCGCCCGTCAACGTGTTGTCCAGATCGGTCATGATGATCCGATCGAACTCAGGCAAACGCCGGGTTGTCCGTCCGGATGATTGGGCCAACGCGGGCGTGGCGGATTGTTCGATGATTTCGGTGACGTCGCGCAGATAGCGATCGACGTGGTTGGCCCAACTGTAGTGAGTTCGTGAACCTTCGATTCCGTTTTCGGACCACTCTTTCCATTGTTCAGGTTCGGTCAAACCACGCATCAATGCGTGATCGATGTCCTCCGGCGAAAGAGGATCGATCAGCAATCCGTTTTGACAGTTCGCAATGATGTCTCGCGGACCGCCGTCGTTGGTGGCCACAATCGGAACGCCGCTCGCCGCGGCTTCCAACAGCGTCAAACCAAACGGCTCGGTGAGCGCGGGATTGACGAAGATTCCCTTGCGACGAGCCACCAGTCGATACAGCTCTGGCACATCGCTCGGGCGGTGTGACTTCGGGTACGCGACATGTCCGTAAAGGTCGTAAACGTCGATCAGATGCAAGACGTTTGTCAAAACGCGACGCTGTGACGCCGGCATTTCGCGAAGATCATCACGGGATCCCAACACCAATACCAAGTTGGCCAGTTCACGAAGTTTTGGGTTCTCACCGAATACACGAACCAGCATCTCGATGTTCTTGCGCTCATCCGGACGGGCCATGGCCAACACCATGGGCTTCTCGGCATCCTTCAGGAACGGCGTCAGTTGGTCATGGATTCTCGGCAGCGGTTCGGAATCATCGCTGGGATAGAACTGCGACAGGTCGACTCCCGGCGGAATGACCTCCATTCGATCCGGTTGATAGTGATCGTAGATCGAGTATTGTTCCTCGACCTCCTGCCCCGTGCTGGTAATCACCATGGAAGCCGTTTCCAAGGCGAACTCTTCGGCTTCTTCTCGGGCGGTGAATTTGAATTTTTTGTCGAGGTCGTGCGTCGACTTCGGGGCTTTGGAATTCTGATTAGCGGCCAGCAAGCGTTGTCGTTTGACTCGGCCCAATGAGTGTCCGGTGAAGACGTACGGCACGTGAAGAAGGCGAGCCAATTGTCCGCCGGCGTAACCCGCATCGGCGTAGTGGCCGTGAATCAAATCTGGCAAACCGACTCGGCGATAGTGACCAAGCATTTGGTCAATGAAGGTTTCCAGGTAGGGCCAGAGTCCTTCTTTGCGGAGATACCGTTTGGGACCAAACGGAACGCGAATGATTTTTGCTTTGGGATTGATGATTTCTTCGACTTGGGCGTAGTCCGGCCCAACGCGGTCATCGAAGATTTGCCGAGTCACCAGCTCGACCGATTCAATGTCTTCTCGTCTGGAAAGTTCTTCTGCAAGCTCGAGAACGTATTTGATTTGTCCTCCTGTGTCTGCGTCGCGTCCAAGCTCAGGGTCTCGTGCACGGATCAATCCATGCAAACTCAGCAATGTGACGCGAAGTGTCCCGCTGGGGGGCATACTCATGGTATTCCTGTCGAAAAAAGGACCAGGTCCCGTGCGCGTTCAATCATCCGGAACGCACCTCGGATCCCCGCTGAAATCAATCCTGTAAAAATCTGTGTCGTCACTGGTGGCCCCCGGCAAACCACAAACTTGGGACGCGAATCGTGTCGCGAGCCGAAGCGTTGGTTCGATCGGAAGCCGTCTCAAATGCCCGGCAATCACAACGGATGCAAAAGCGTCTCCCGCACCGACGGGATCGATCATGGTTTCTGGTTCCGGAGCGACCACCGTGATCGGTGGCTGACCGTCGTTAGGAAGACCATACTGTTGTTTGTTCAAATAACACTCCGCGCCTTCCGCACCCAGTGTTACCAGCAAGCATTCGAGATTGCTGTACTGGGAAAGCAACTCGCGTGCCGCCGATCGACGAGCGTCCGCATTGAGCAATTTTTGACTAGCTAGATCGCCCATTTCGTCTTCGTTCAACTTGACCAGGCCCGCTCCCGGCATCAGGTCGTCCAGCCACGCCGTGTCATAGTGCGGCTTACGAACATTGATGTCGAAAAAGACATCCAATGAATCGTTGCCGCTGGTTTGGAAATGACGCCGCAGTTGATGAATCGTTTCTCGATTGGGCTCGCTTCGATACGCCAGCGTGCCGTGGTAAAGCAGCGATGGCAGACCTTGTTTAGAGGCTTTCGCAACGCGGTCTTGCACGGTTGCCAGCACTTCCGCGTTGGGAACGGGGATCCGGTCGTAGGCCACACCGCGAACGATCTCGTATTGTGGTTCGCCATCGACCAAGGTGACTTGCACGGTGCCGGTGGCAGCATCCGGCAGCACAGCGACTCCGTCCGTGGACAGGCCCCACTCTCGCATTCGTTTCAGGATCTTGTGTCCGAGTTCATCATCGCCAACGGCGCTGACAAAGAGCGGATTCAAGCCGAAACCCGCCAAGTTCCAAGCCACATTCAGTGGTGCTCCGCCCAACACTTGACGATCGGGAAAACAATCCCACAAGACTTCTCCCACGATGATCGCAACGCCTGCTGGATGATCTTCACTGCGGGCAATCGACGAATCGGTCATCGTGCGTTGTAATCCTTGGGGAGCATTCGGAGTCAAATTGCAAACGTCATCCTCGCGCAACAACGCTGATCTTACACGATGAAAACCACCATCGCATCCGACCACTCGACGTCTCGTTCCGCCACGCTTCGTTCCTTACCGCCCAAAGTCTTGGCAACGGATTTGGATGGAACGTTCTTGCCGTTGGACGGGGATGAAGTTGCCGTTGAGGCGATGTCGCAAATTCGCAAGCACTTGGAGGCAAACGATGTGCCATTGGTGTTTGTGACCGGTCGGCACTTCGATTCCGTACGAGACGCGATGGGCGAATTTGATTTGCCCACACCGCAGTGGATTCTGTGCGACGTTGGTGTCAGCATCTATCGATTGACCGACGAAGGCGACTTTGTTCGCGAAAGTGCCTACGAAGCGATCTTGGATGAGGTGCTCGGTGACGTGGACGTGGAAACACACCGTCACGCGATTGCGGAATTGGACGACTTCACGTTGCAAGAATCATTCAAGCAAGGTCGCCACAAGTGGAGTTACTACGTCCCCGCCGAAAAGTTGGAAGCTTGCCACGATGCCGTGGCGGCTTATCTCAAACTGCACGAGTTGCCATGCAGCATCGTCAGCAGCATCGATCCATTTAACAACGATGGATTGGTCGACGTTTTACCCCAAGGAGCCTCCAAAGCGTTCGCACTGCATTGGTGGTGTGAACAACATCAATTGGAACCGGAGCAGATCGTTTTCTGCGGCGATTCCGGCAATGACACCGCGGCACTCATTGCGGGGTATCGCGCCGTCGTGGTCGGCAATGCCGATCGCAAAATTGCACGCAACGTTTGGGACGCTCATGTGGCCCACGGTTGGCCCGATCGATTGAAGTTGGCAACCGCGACCAGCACAGGTGGTGTCTTGGAAGGAGCACGTTGGTTCGGATTGTTCGATGAACTGTCAGAGGTCGGCGGGGCAGCAGATGAGCTCGCGCCGACAAGCAAACCAGGTGAGATTGCTTGGGGAGCAAAGCTGGTTCGATCCAATGAAGCCGAGTTCACGTTATGGGCTCCCAAGCAACAACGCGTTGCGCTGGAAGTCTTGCCTGGACGATTGTTCCGAATGACGCGTGATGACCGAGGCTTTCATCACTGTCATGTTTCCGAAGTCAGCGATGGCACTCGTTACCAGTACCGTTTTGTTCGTGACGAATTCGCGGACGTGTTTGATGCCGGGACGGAAGCCTTGAACCTGGACATGTTGCTACATGCATTGCCAGATCCCGCGTCCCGGTATCAGCCGGATGGTGTCCACGGACCATCCGCCATCGTTGACACGCAGTTCCCGTTTCAGGCCCGGCCGGAGTCCGTCGCGAAAAGCCTGGATGAGTTGATTATTTATGAACTGCACTTGGGGACGTTTACCGAAGAAGGCACCTACCTCGCGGCGGTTGAGCGGTTGGATGAGCTGGTGGATCTCGGTGTCACCGCCATTGAATTGATGCCGGTGGCGGCTTGTGCGGGGCGATGGAACTGGGGTTACGACGGGACGCATTGGTATGCCCCGATGACATCGTTCGGTACCCCGGAAGAGTTCCGGCGTCTGGTCGACGCGGCTCACCAACGCGGGATGCTGATGATGGTGGACGTGGTCTACAACCACTTTGGGCCCGAAGGAAACTATTGGTCGCAATTCGGGGCCTACTCGTCACGAAAACATTCGACGGTTTGGGGGGCCGCCCCCAACTTCGATGGTAAGAAACACGGAGATGTCGTTCGCCGATTTGTCATCGACAATGCGATCATGTGGTTGGATGAATACAACCTGGATGGTTTGCGGGTCGATGCGATCCACTGCATGAAAGACGACTCGGAGAAACACATCACGACGCAAATGGGGGAAGAGCTGCGTCAATGGGAATCAGCGAATGGCCAACGGGTTTGGTTGATTGCCGAAACGAATGTCTACGACAAAATCATGGTGCAGCCTTTGTCCGATGGCGGCAGCGGCTTCGACGCGCAGTGGAGTGACGACTTTGTCCACAGCATGTTCGCGACGGTGCGACCCGGCGAACAGCTCACGCAGCGAATCTATTCCGCCGGTGTGGATCTGGAGCAATCCCTTCGTCGCGGTTTTGTCTTCGCCGGTGATGTTCGCGGCGATCGTGGGCGTGAACCGCAGCCGGTGGTGGATGACGCGGGAAACCTTGTGCGTGTGAACACAGAGTCATCGATCATCTGCATTCAAAATCACGATTTCATCGGCAATCATCCGACGGGAAAGCGACTGCACCAGTTGACTTCATTGGAAACGCAAGCCGCCGCGGTGACGTTGGCAATGTTGCAACCGTCGATACCGATGCTGTTCATGGGCGAAGAATTCGCTTCGGAAAATCCTTTCCGGTTCTTCGTGGATTTCGGTGACCCACGCCTCCAAAAAGCTGTGGTCCGTGGTCGCAAACGAGAGTACCCGCAGCACGATTGGAGTGACGGTGTTTTGCCAACCGACGAGCAAGCGATGCGTTCGTCCGTCATCGGTGCTGTCGAGGACGGGAACGAAACGATGCGGGATTGGTACAAAACCCTGATTGCGATCCGCAAAGGCTACACCCACGACGGATTGTTGGACTCAAAGCATCTTTCCGTGGATGTGAATACAGAGTCGGGCCTCTATGTGCTTCAGTACGAAATGGACGGTCGTGCCTTGTTGGTGATGGTCCGACTGTCCTCGGCGGAAGATTCCGCGTCCAACGAAGAGGTGCCCGTCGCGGATTACCAAACGCTGTTGCGGACCGGTGATGCGAAAGCCGAAGGATCGGGGACTTGGCGATTGTTGGCCGATTCGATGGAGGCCTTTGGCGAGCGTCTGACGGAAGGCTTGCTTCCCAATCATGCCCGCATCGGTGTGATTGAAGCGACTTGATGGACGCGGATACCGGCTAAGCAACGTGTTCAATGTCGATCGTTGAGCCAGTTGGAAGCCTGGGGGTTGCCCATGTTGCCTGGCTTGCGCGGGTGACCAACGTCGATACTGAAATCGTGCGGTTGATTGAACTTGAGACAATTTGGCGGTTTTTCTAAAGTCGCGGCTCAGGTTCCAAAAATCACCCGGATAAAGGAATGTCCGAAGATGACGGCTCACGCTCGTTGGATGTTGCGATCAACATCACCGCAAAATTCTATTCGTCGGCTCCTCGTATTGGTCGCTGCCGTGGTCGCGATCGCCGGCGGCGTCACGACGATGTCGGTGGATGCTGCTGAGAACTCGGTCGTCGCCGTGGTCAACGCGGACCCGATTTCGCGAGACACGTTGGCGGAAGCCAGCGTCGAACGCTACGGCACGGATGTGCTGGACAACTTGATCAATCGTCACTTGATCATGCAGGAATGCAAACGCCGCGGTCTGGGCGTGACGACGGAAGAAGTCCGCACGGAGATCGTTCGTGTTGCCAAGAAGTTCGGCCTGAACGTGGAAAGCTACCTGCAACTCTTGCAGGAAGAACGCGACATCACGCCTGAGCAATACAGCCGCGAAATCATTTGGCCGATGCTCGCCCTGCGAAAGCTGGTCGCCGACCAAGTGGATGTGACTCAGCAAGAGTTCAACGAAGCGTTTGTTTCGCAATACGGCGAAGCGGTGAAGTGCCGAATGGTGATGATCCAAGACAAGTCACAGGCCATTCAGTTGCATGCGCAAGCCGCCGCGGAACCGAGCAGCTTCGCTCGTTTGGCAAAGGAATTCAGCGAAGACCCGACCAGCGCCAGCGTTGGCGGTTTGATTCCACCGATTCGTCGCTACATGGGCGACAAGACCATCGAAGACGCAGCGTTTGGTTTGGCCGAAGGCGACGTTTCCGAAGTGTTGCCGGTTGGCGATCACTGGATGTTCTTGCAAGCCGTGCGTCGCATCCCCGCCAGCCAACCTTCGCCGCAAGCGTTGCCGGCCATCAAAGAACAAATCAACGATCGAATTCGTGACGAGAAGATGAAGACCGCCGCGAGCCAATTGTTTGAGCAACTTCAGAAACAAGCTCAGGTCGTCAAAGTATTGGGCGATCAAGCGGCTTCCGCCAAGTATCCCGGCGTCGCCGCGATCATCAACGGACAGCAAGTTTCGATCGCCAGTGTCGCTGCCGAATGTATCAAGCGTCATGGCGAAAGTGTTTTGGAAGGCGAGATCAATCGCAAACTGCTGACACAAGCTTTGTCCAAAGCTGGGAAGCAAGTCACCAATGCCGACCTGCAAGCGGAGATCGAGCGAGCCGCGATCAGCTTTGGCTACATCACCCCCAACGGTGCCGCTGACATCGCCGGATGGTTTGACGCTGTTCTTGAAGGAGGCCCCGGAACGCGTGACGTTTACATCGAAGACGTCGTGTGGCCGAGCGTTGCACTGAAGAAGTTGGTGGAAGACGAAACCACTCTGACGCAAACCGACATGCAAGAGGGATTCGAAGCTCACTACGGCCCCCGTGCAGAAGTGCTGGCTTGTGTGTTGTCGGACCAACGCAGTGCCCAAAAGGTTTGGGAGATGGCTCGAGACAACCCGACGGACCAGTTCTTTGGTCAGTTGGCAAACCAGTACAGCATCGAACCCGTTTCAGCGAGCAACTATGGCAAGGTGCCGCCGATTCGCAAATTTGGTGGTCAACCTGCTGTCGAAAAGGAAGCGTTCCAGATGAAGCCGGGTGACCTGAGCGGCATCATCGCAACGGGCGACAAGTACATCATCTTGCGTTGCCAAGGATTCACCGAGCCCGTCGTGTCGGACTTCAACGCCGTGGAAGGAGAGCTTCGCAGCGTTTTGCTCGAGAAGAAAATGAATTTGGCGATGGGGCTGAAGTACGATCGGTTGAAGGAAACCGCCGAGATCGACAACTTCTTCGTGGCGACCAAAGAACTGCCACGCGTCGCAGGATCGGAAGCGTCCACTCGACAGTAATCGAAGACGCTCATCGACAGCGCTCATCGTTGACGCTGTCAACCAACGAAGACCACGCAACCGCGGCCGAATCATTCTGGATTCAGTCGCGGTTTTTCGTTGGCGTTCGTCGCCGACCGGGAGTGGGTCGGGCCGAGGTGGGGCACCGGGGAGTTGCTTCAGGTCGTGATTGGTCGCACGCGAGCCATTGAACCGCGATGGTAATCCAGCTTCCCAACGCTTCGGTGAGTTCAGGGTGGGGGCTGAAGCACAGCACTCGTCCCTCGTCGTATTCGCCGCGAACCGCGGCCGATGTTCCAATCATGATCCCGCGTGGGGCTCCCTTTTTCGCGATTTCGGTCGAGAACACCGCCAAGCTTTCATAGTCGGGCACTCGGGGGTCATCCCACTCGCGACGGCCTAGCAGTGGTCCCTGCGCATAATAGATGTTGACTTCGTGGTCCGTGCAGTCGAAAAGGGTTGCCGCTTGATCCGTGAGCGAAATGCTGACATCGCCGTTTCCGCGATTCCAATGGAGACGGTCGACCACCTTCGCGTCCAGCAGGTTCAAGGACCATGAATAGTCGTTGGTTGCAAGGTAAGCACCGGCGCAAATGCCAAGATAACCACCGCCATCTGACACAAACTTTCGAACCGACTCGCGGCCGGCTTCTTGCAATGCTTTTCCCTGTTGGCTGCCGCTTCCGCCGGGGTGGATCAAGACATCAAAGTCATCCAGTACGCCCGACCGAATCTCTTGAGCATTGATGGTCTGCACCGAAAACGTCTGATCCTCAGCCGTCAAGTTGGACTGCACTGACTTCCAGCTTTGCCCAACGCCATTGTCATTGTAGATCGCGACACGAATTGCCTCGTTGGCGTGTGAGAGAGTGCAAGGCCAAGCTCCAAGCCCGACGAAACACAGACTCACAAATCGCAACGGCAAATGGATCGTCAGGTGGCGGTGAATACGCATGGCCGGTGTCATGTTCCTGGTTTGGTTGAAGAAGCTCAGTCTGCAACAACGAAAGATCGGCGTAGATTTTGCTGTGGCAACGATTGTTCGCGAACAAGCCTGCGAATAGTGCGTTTGCGTGGCAGGCGTTTGGCTCTTTTCCTGAATGACCGTTCTCAGCGACGTCGACTGCGCCGGCCGGCTCGTCTGGCGTGCTCGCTCATGGCGCCCGCCGCGGCGTGTGCCATCGCGTTGACCAGGACCTGCGTCATCGGGTGCGTGGCGACATTGGTCACGTGGTCCATCGCGGTGGGACCCCAGCTTTGCATTCGCCGGATTGAATTCCAAACCGCATCCACATCGTGCGGCGATTGGGCTCGGTCCAACATGGTCATCACGTCGAGCATGTCCGAAAACTGACAACGCCCGCGGTCAAAGCTGGACGCGCGAAAGCGTTGGATCAAACGACCGATCGACTGATGGATCTGCTGCTGAGTGACCATGTCGTCCTGAAAACGGTTGCTGGTCAATTCCGTTTGGTCCATCTTGGTCTCGATGCCTCGCAGGGAAGCAACGATTTGGTCGTCGGTGATTTCCGGGGTGCGGCGAGCTTTTTGACGCAGTTCGTGAGTGTCCGTTTGAGCCAACATTTTCCGGAACAGCTCGACGGCTTCCTGGTAGTAAGAGCACTGCGTGGTTTCCAGTTCGGTCAGTTTTGCTTGGCTTGTCTCGCATCGCTGCGTCCACTCACCGAGGTCATCCAGCAGTGATTCTCGCTGTCGTTTCAGTGCCCGGACTTCGCGAAGATGTTGGTCCAAACCGTGTTGGTCCGCCGCGCGGTCACGATGTCCCTCCAGTTCCTGCATCACGGTTTCCAACGCGTCGCGATCTTCCGCGATGATCGCACGCATCGTTTCTGGCGTGTTCTTCAGGTAGTCGTAGTCGCGTTTGGATTGTTGGTAGTCGCACATTTTCGCGACCCACCGGTCCATCCGTCGCGTGAATCCACGATGGGTGTACTGGGCCGTGCCGAAGTGTCGGTCTTTCAAATAGCTGAAGAGTTTGCATTCCTCAAACGCGGGTAGTTTCCGTGCCGCGTCTTGGCTGATTTCGTCCAGGTTCGCTTCGGCGCGTTCCAGAGCCGCCTCCGCCATCGCAGCGCGATCGGACAAGGCAACGAATGCCGGATTGCTCTTCAAAGTATCTTCGACCGCGGCAATCAATTGCTCCTGTTTGGCTTCGGCCGCTTCCAAATCCTGGTTGAGCTTTGCCAATGCCGCTTCTTGCGTCTCGCGACCGTGGTTGTCGGCTTCCAAGTCATCTTGAAGGCGTCGAACGTGATCCTGTTTTCGTAGCAGGATCTCGTGCATCGTCGGTCGCACTTCTGACCACGTCTCTTGGATCGCTTCGCGGGATAGTTCCGGCAGATAGTGCTCGGCCAAACTACGCAGTGTCTCGTCCCGTTGGGCTTCGAGCTGGTCCTGGGTTGCTTGGAACTGTCCCATCTGGCTGCGCAACTGTTCCAGTTTTGCAGCGGCCTGGTTGTAGGCGGTCAGCAGTTGTCCGTGGACGGTTGGGCCGGTCAGCGGCATGGCGAGTGATGGGAAAGAAGGCTGCAGTGATAGAAAGTCGCAAACAAAATTGGCGTGACAGCGTTAGGCAAAGAAGTACCAAGCCCCCGCGGCGGCTGCGGCCGTGGCCGCCATGGCAATTCGAGTTCGCCAGATCCAGCAATAGGCCATGAATTTCCTGAAACCCGGCTTGGGGGCTTCGTACGTGTGAAGATTGGACAGATACTGGTCGATCGCCGCGTCGATCTCCGCTTCGCTGACTCGGTCGCCCGACATCTCGGCGGTCCGGATCAACTTCTCGCGAAGCTGAATGCGAACTTCATCGGAGCGAAACATTTCCTCGGCGGTGGCACGCCGGTCGCGAAGTTCGCGAGCGACATCCATGACTCGTAGCGTTTCCGCAATGGTCAGGTCTTCGCCGGGAAGCTTGGTTTTGGCGCGGCGTTGACGCAGCTCTTCCATGCTAGAAGGCGCGGTCGCTTGAGCTTGTGCGTTGGCCATGACGATCGAAAATTGAAAGGACGAAGGCGTCGTTTGAAACCGGCTGGGAAAGATCAGGTTGAGGGCGCTGTTTCGGAATGATCTCATTCCCGGACGGATCTCACGAAGGCACCGATTGCCGAAACCAGCGCGGGACGAATTTTCCGCTTAGCGAGCTAGCTTCGTTCGAGAGTTCGATTGTATCGGCAGATCGTTGGATCGCGGAGTGGGCAAGACTCGCCCCGTGATTGCTCCGACCTTCGCAGGAACGTAACCTAAGTTCCGTGTCGCAACATTGGCCCGCTGAATGGGCCCGCTAGATTGGCAAATTAGGTCGCCAAACTTTTCGTGGCGGCACGTTGAATATCGCGCTCCGTCAGCCGGTCAATTCGGCCCGGTAAGTGTGACGGCAGGGAAGTGTCGCTGCCCGAGCAGAGTTTCTCTTCACGTCGTTCCTTTTCACATCCATTTGTACCAACGCACGAGTTCATTCACATGAGCCAGCAAGCCAACGCCTCCGCACCCGCTGAGTCCGCCCAGCAAACCACCTCATCCGCACCATCGGCGCAACGGGACACGCGTTCGATGCGGCAGTACCTCGATCGTGCTTTGGAAACGTTGAAGAAGTTTGGAACGACGGAAAACGTTGCTCCACAGGAATTGATCAGCCTGTTGGAAGGCGTGCGTCATCTGGACGAGGCCAAGGTGTTGGCCATCGCGGACGTGATCAAACACATGAGTTCGTTCAACGCTTTGGTGCGTGAGAACATCGAGTCCGTGGAAATTGGCAATCGATACATGGACATCACGCAGATGTTCGATTCCGTTCGAGAGGACAGCAAGCGGCTGATCGCTCAATTGGACGACGGCAAAATCAGCGGCACGGAAAAAGTGTCCAACTGGTGGATGAAGATGCGACGTGGAACCCCCAGTGATCGCTTTGAAAAGATCGCCGAGATCTATGGCGACGTTGCGAAAGACACCAAAGACGCTCTGAACGTCGAAGAGCAAATCATGGACGCGTACATCGATTTCCGATTCGCGTTGAAGGAAGCCGAGGTGCTGGCTCGCGAACTTCTGGACACCCATGCCCCCATTTTGGAAGAAGCCAAAGACGGTTTGGCCACGGCTCAGGAAGCGCTCGACAACTACACCGGTGAGGACCAAGGCGGCAAAAGCCAGCTTGAGCTGAAACGAGACGAAGCCCGGCATAAGTTCGAAGAGGAAGACAAGACGTATCAACTGCTCAAAGACATCGCCGAGAACTTGGAGATTGGTTACGACGTCGGCGAAACGCTGATTACCAAGCTGAAGCAAACTCACGATGTGAAAGAACGTGTGTTCCGCCGTGCGGTGACGTTCTTCACCACCAACGAACATGTCTTCACAATTTTGGGAACCGTTTACACCAGCCAACATGGTTTGCATGAAGTGACGCAGGCCACCGAGGCCATGAAAGACGGTGTCAACAAAGGCCTGGAGGACATCGCTGATCTGGGTCGCGAATTGGAACGGGCGGCGTTGAAAGCGGGCTACGGCAGCACGATCAATCCGGAGTCCGTGCAAAAGTTGGTTGATGCCATCAGCGGGTTCCAAATCGAATCGCTGCAAATGATCGCGGAACTTCGCAAAGAAAGCGAAGAGAGCACCAAAGCCATCCGTGCCAGTGTCGAAGAAGGCAAGCGGAAGTACCAACAAACGCTGGGCCGCTACGCTCGCGGTGAATCGCTGCTGTAGGCGATCGTTTTCGAGCTGAAGTTCACTCGCCAGATGGCGAGTGCTGGTGAAGTGTTGTCGCGCTGACGCCGCGTTGCTTGCATCTGAACGCGGCTTTGGTAGGGCGACAAGCAACAATGGATTCGCGTTTTAGTATCATTTGGTTGTTCACCACGTACGTTCAGGATCAAAGCTAGCGTGGATGAAGCTCCATTTTCTCGTTGCGGCTGGTGCGAAGTGGACCCGGAATACCAGCGGTATCACGACGAGGAATGGGGCGTTCCACAGCGTGACGATCAACGGCTGTTTGAAAAGGTTTGCTTAGAAGGTTTTCAGTGCGGGCTGTCGTGGATCACAATTCTGAAACGCCGCGACGCCTTTCGGGAATGCTTTGCCCAGTTCGATCCGCTTCGGTTGGCGGAGTACTCTGCATCGGACATCGAGCGTTTGATGCGGGACGCTCGGATCATTCGCAATCGAGCAAAAATCGAAGCGGCGATCCACAACGCTGGTCGCATGCGTTGTTTGATGGACGAGCATGTCTCGTTGGGCGAGTTGTTGTGGCAGTTCAAGCCTGAACGCGACCTCGCGTTTGCTTACGCGGACGAGATTCCGGCCATCACGGATGAATCACGCCGGATGAGCAAGGAGCTGAAACGACGTGGATGGAAGTTTGTTGGCCCCACGACGTGTTATGCTCTGATGCAGGCGACCGGCATCGTGAACGACCATGTTGTTGGATGCTGGCGATACCCGATCATCCAGGCAATGCGAGAGTGATCATGGCGACGAGCAGCCCCAGCCAAACGAGCGGCCCCAGCCAAGTCGAGCGATCTGTCGATGCCAATGAACCGCAGGTTGCCACGCCGGGTCGAGTCAAACTGTCCAAGGCAATTGATTGGAAGAGTTTTTGGCTGGGGTTGGGTGGATTGTTTGCGGGAATGCTTGTTTCGATCGTCGCTGGAGTGACCGGAATGTGGGCGATCGATGACACATTTCGGCAGTTTGATCAATTTGTAACGATCATGTTCGTGTTCGTTGGCGTCATCTGTATGCCCATACTGGGGGCGTTTGCACTGTTGACGACCCTGCCATTGTTGATGCTGCAGCGCTATATCACTCGTGTCGCGTTCGTTGCTTTGCTCGGGCTCGTTTGTGCTGGGCTTCTCTGTTGGACACTGATGTTGTTCGAGCAAGGTCCGCGAGGAGATTTTAAAGATATCTGGGATGAACTTTCCCCGCTGCTGTTCGGTTACTGCTTGGCGTTGGCCTTGGTAGCGAGTGCGGTCGGTTGGATGAGCACGCGGACGCTGCGTCCAAAGTTGAAGGCCTCACTACCGCCCCGTCGCGGGTCGATCGCCGACTCGTTGGAATTGATGGCGGTGTCTGCGCTGGTCTTTGTTGTTTGTCGTGCGATGTTTGAATCACTCCAAGACCCCATCGACTTTTGGGTTTCAGTGGCCCTTGGGGTCATTGCCGGATCCGTGGTTTCTTCACTGACTTTTGTCTTGATGCCGCGTAATGCAGGACCGACGGCACATTCGCCCAAAGCTTGGTCACTGAAATGGATACCTGTCTATTTTGCCAACTGGATGGGAGCATCCGCCGCGATCACCGCCTGGGGGTTTTGGGTCGAACCTCGCACGCTGAATTGGGCGTTTCAATGGGATTCCGTATGGGCAGTTGTTCCGGTTTCCCTGTTCTGTGCTGCTGTTTTCATGCTGGTAACAACCGTGGGAATCTTGTGGTTGCGTTTCGTGGGGTGGTCACTGGATTCGGGGGCCAGCCGAAAAACGGCAGTCAGCGCAGCCAGCTCTCAAGGTTGAACCGGTTCGCAGCGTTCCACGGCGGACAGAGGCAACTCGGCGTAGAGATGCGGGAACAAGTCGCCTCCGCGAGACGTCTCCCACTTCAGATGTTCTTCGATGTCGCGGACACGAATGTGCAGCACGACTAATTCGGACTGGCCGGCGAAGTGAGCCGCGAGGGTGCCGGGGACTTGTTCGGGGGTTGAGAGATGAATGAAGCCGTCCTTTTCATCAATCGGGGCCGGCGGCAAGATTCCCGTGGACTGAGTCGCTTCCCATTGCTGCTGGGTCGCGATTTTGCAAACGGTTTGGGTGGCGGGGGCAGTCATTGATTGAGAACGCTTGGAATAGAGTTACTCGGTGACGCTCGTGATCAGGTCACGCGAAAACGTGAGAGGTTACGAAAAAAGCCGGCTGGAATTTCCAACCGGCTTTGTAGTGTCCGTGAAGACGTTGTTCAATTGCGGCGAAGGTGCCGCGAAATTTCCGTCTGTTCTTGAGCGAACCGATCTCAGTCGCGAACGATGACGCGGCCCAGTGGCGTGAACACAACGTCGACGCAGTGGTCGCAGCAAGCGAACTTGAACGTCATGATCTTGCGACCCAAGAAACCTTTTTTGCAGCAGACCAATTCAGGAATGACGTTTTCGCAGCAAGCGGGAACGCATGCGCTGACTTCGACGGGGCAGCAGGTCAGAGGGTTCTTCACGCACCAAGACACCTTCACAGGTGCGGGTGGGCAGCAAACAGGAGCTGGTTCGCAGCAAACCGGCGCGGGTGCTTCGCAGCACACGGGAGCTGGTTCACAGCATGGATCGCCACAACCGAGCAGCCCACAAGCGCTGGCGGTCGAAGCGGACGAAATACAAACGGCAACCGCGACGGCTGCGAAGATTCGAGCAAGGTTCATCGGATTTTCCTGAGAAAGAGGAGTAGTGACACTCTGTAACTTTCAACGCAATTGCGCGTGTGGGGAAAAAGTTGCAATCAGTTTGAGTCCAATCCTAGTTGGCAAAGCGATACAATCCGAGCATCCGTCACTAGCCGCACGGATTTTCGGGTGAAATAATGAGCGGACCGGATCGCGAGGCTTTGTTTTTCGTCGGATCCGCTCAGGCGGTGGCGGATGATTCGTCGCAATCGTCATTGCTTGACACAGAATTGAATTCGTTTTGGGCGAGACTGAACATTTGGGTTCAGGCCGCCATGTATCCCCGCTTCAAACGGAGAAGCTTGATGTCGCGTTTGTTTTTGACTGCTGCTTTGGCATGTGTGATGGCAATTCCCGCTGCTTTCGCCGCAGACCCCGCCACCGCAGACAAAGGACTTTGCCAAGGCGATCCCATCGGCGCGTTCTACGTCACCAAGGTTGCTGGTGCAGAGGATGACGGCGTCGAAGCTGGCGAAGCGTTGTGCTATCGCTGCAAGTACGGCTCGCGTCCCATGGTGATGGTTTTCGCTCGTCAAACGGCTGAGCCCGTCGCGAAGTTGGTCAAAGAAATCGATGCTGCCGTGGCAGCCAACGAAGATGCACAACTGAAAGGCTTTGTGACTCTGTTTGGCGAGAAAGCCGACAGCTTGAAAGACACCGGCAAGAAGATGGCTTCGAAAAATGTGCCAATCGTCGTTGCGAAAGACAAGAACGGCCCTGCCAATTACAAACTGTCCGACGACGCGCAAGTCACCGTCGTGATCGCAAACGAATCGCAAGTGGTGGCTCGCCACGAATTCTCCGCCGACAAAGTGGACGTCGCTGCCGTCATGAAAGAAGTCAAGCAAATGCTGAACTAGTCGGTCGTCGAAAGACCTCCTCTAGCAAAACGTTATCAGCCGCCTTCGATCGTTCGGGGGTGGTTTTTTTGCGCGAATCATTGTTCAAACGGTCGACGTCTTTGATCGCCTCTGGTTTTGTATGTTTGGACCTGTGTGCTTCGCGGAAAAGATGTCGAGCATCATATCGTCGGATCCCATCATGCTCGGTACGATCTCGCGAAAGCAAGTTTTGGCAGCCGAGTTCGAATAGAGGGAGCGAGCGTTGGATTGGGATTGGGCGGACGACGACGAAGAGCTTGTGACGGCCTATCACGAAGCGGGGCACGCCATCGTTGGGTGTGCCTTGGGAGCCCACATCGCGTCCGTATCACTTTCGCAAGCGTCAATGTTTGACGACGAGGACGAGATTGGTGTCCGTCGGTTTGGCGATTGCATCGTCCAGTGGGGGCGGATCGATCCCAATTCCGATTGGCAGGTGACTCGTGAACTGCTGACGATCCTAGCGGGGCCGGTTGCCGAGTTTGTTTACCAAAGCGGTGATGAGGACGCCTTGGATGTGCGGACTTGGGCGGGTGATTGGCGACAAGCCCAACGTTGCGTTGAGATTCTCAAAAAGGACCCACAGCAACAAGAGAAGTTGCTGCGTCAGTGCATCGCACAGTTGCGACACATCGTGTCATCGGAACCTTGCTGGTCGGCCATCGCCGCATTGGCGGACGAGCTGATGTTGGGCGATGAAATCGAAGGCGAGCAAGTCGCGGACTTGGTGCGTTTCTGGTGGAGCCGCGCGTGACCGTGGGTTGAGGTACCATGTCGGGCCAGTCCTCCCCACAAGCGAACACTTCCCAACGAGCGAACACGATATGAATCTTGTGACGAATCGCCTTGCCGAGACGGGTGCTGGCCCGTTGTATTTCAGCTTTGCTCTTTCCGCTGTATTGTTCTCGGGCGGGTTCGGATCAGACGGACAAGCTGAGGAACCTGATGCCGCGAATGCGGTGGCAAAGGCCAGCCGCGTCATGCCTGTTTGGCCCAGCGAGCCACCAGCATGGGACGCGCCGAATGATACGGAGCGTGACTTCACCAAATCGAGCGACAACAAGGTCGGCGGGCGTCGTTTGATTCGGCTGGGCAATGTTTCCAAGCCCGAAATGCACGTCTATCCCGCGATGGATGCATCAGGGCAACCATCCAAAACCGTGATGGTCATTTGCCCAGGGGGCGGTTTTTCGATTTTGGCGTGGGATTTGGAAGGCACCGAAATTGCCGAGCAATTGGTCGCCGGAGGGGTGACCAGCGTTGTGTTGAAATACCGTGTTCCGACGCGTTCGATGGAACCGAAATGGAAGCCACCGGTGCAGGACATTCAACGGGTGATTGCGTTGGTTCGTGCGGGCGAGGTGACTGGACAGCAGCCTGAAAAGGTGGGCGTGCTGGGTTTCTCAGCGGGTGGACATGCGGCCTGTCGTGCGGCCACGATTTCGGAGCGTCAATACGACGCCGTGGACGACGCGGATCAGTCGATCAAGCTGCCTGATTTTGCTTGTTTGATCTATCCAGCATGGCTCGTCAAAAAAGACGCAACCGATGAACTGGATGGCTTTGAAATCAATGAGCAATCTCCACCCATGTTTTTGGTTCACGGAGAAGACGATCGGTTGACCGTGATGAACTGCGTCACGGTGTTCACGAAATTGCATGAAGCCGGCGTGCCTTCGGCGTTGCATGTGTTCACCGGCAGTGGGCATGGTTTTGGCGGTCGCATGGACGGACGTGCCGATGATCTTTGGCCCGAATTGTGTTTGCGATGGATGCGTGACGAAAGTTTGCTTTCAGGAGATTGAGCGTTGGAACACACCGTTGACGTGCCGCCGATTCAGCCCGAGCAAGAATGGGCGAATGCATGGACGCATGGACTGTCGGCGGCACTTTGGTGTGGTGTTGGTGGTTGGCTGGTCCTGTCTGCATCGCAAGACACGGGATTGGCAATCGCCTGCGGCGTGTACGCCCTGTCAGTCGTCGCGACATTCACGTGCTCGACGCTGTCGCATGTCTTTTTGCAGCAGCCCCTGCTGGACCGATTCCGCGCCTGGGATCAAGCCGCAATTTATCTGATGATCATCGGAACCTACACACCGATCACCTACGGATATGCTCCTGAGGGCTGGCGGATGCCTTTGCTGATCCTCATGTGGACCGCGGCGATCGTCGGGTTTTACAACAAGGCCATCCGAATGCACCGCGTGCATTCGATCAGTGTTGTTTCTTACCTGCTGATGGGCTGGCTTCCCGCGATCCCGCTGATCACCAACGTGCCGCTTGAACTCGCTTGGTCGATGCTGCTCGGCGGAATTGTGTACAGCCTGGGAGTGGTCTTTTTGATGAACGATCGTCGTGCACCGTATCTGCATGCCGTTTGGCACTTGATGGTGCTCACCGCATCGTTGGTTCATGCCATCGGAATCGCCTGGTACGTCGTCCAACCCACAACGTTGACATGATGAAGAAGGCCGAAAGCAACAACGAAGGTTCTGGAACAGCCACCACAGTCAATGAATAGCCATCCGCGGCGATCGAAGTTTCAATTTCATCAAGATATGGCATGATGAAGGTGTTGAAGCTGTACTTGAACCCGGTGGCGTCATCTGTGCCGATGCCCATGTTGGTCCCGGTCAAGACGTATTGACCACCGATTTCGATGAAGGCTCCTTCTCCCGAGTCGCCTCCCACTAAAGTCAGTTCGTCAGGACCGCCGCCGCCCAAAGGATGATCCCAACGATAGATCAGTGACTCGCTGATCGCCCCAGTATCGAGTTCCTCGGTCTGCGTGAAATCAATCGTATCCGATCCAAATTGGGAACCTTGCCCCTGAAGAATCATCGGCCGTCCCAGCATGTCGTAGTAGCCACCACCCAAGACCGCCATCGGCGTGATTCCGTCGCTTGGCGAGATGGGAGCTGAAAGCCGAACCAATTTCAGGTCGCTGAAATGAAGGCTTCCCGCGGGCAGAAACGTGCCGTCATCCTTGGTGAAGTCATTTTGCAGAATCGTCTGAAGGACTGTCGAACTGGATGCGGTGTAGGTGTGACGGGTGCCATCCGCTGCCACGAATGTGGGATCGATCGTGGCGGTATGCGTCGCGGTGATGTAGTGCTGGGGAGTCACCAAAACCGCGCGAGAAACTGCGACGCCCGTCAGCAAGGAGTGATCGAGCCAGAAGTCGGGGTTCAGCGAACCGTCGGCCAAAAAACGATTGTGTCTGGCGGCAGAAAAGTTGGCGAAGGTTGCGGCGTCAGTGGCCTGTGCCACCAGTCCAAACAAGGCAAGCAGCACCAGTCGTTGAGCAATATATCGGCAGAGGATCATTTTTAACCAACCACGGCTCTTACACCTTTGGACCCAACGCGATCAATTCTCAACGCAGGTCGATTGATGATGAGCTCAGTTTGCGTCCGCCGTCAAAGTATCAGAGTCCGTGACTTCGATTGTAATCGGGAAACTGGCCACGCCGCCATCTCGTTCGGCAACCAAGAAGAATGAACGCTTGCCCAACGCAGCCACCGGATCTGCCGTGACAAAAAATTCACGCTCGTTCTCGTTGGGTAGCACCAGTAAACCACTCAGCCCAATGTTGTCGACGTAGACGCCGTGGGCCGCGTTGTGCCCGCTGCCTTCTTTGCCGAACCGAATCTCGGACTGGTCGATGTTGCCTTTGGTGTCTTTGCCTCGTCGTAGAACGATACGTGCCGAAACGGTCTTTCCCCGAGGCACGCGAAGCGTCCAGTCTTCATTGCGGGGAACATCCCGATCGATGGGTTGGATCATGGGAGTGACTCTCGGTTTGTCACCGATGGTCAGACCGTTGATTTTGCCCGCGACACGTTCCACGCGGCGCTGCAGTATCTCCGCCGAGGCTGTGATGGTTCGTTCCAGTGCTTGAGCGGGCTTTGCCAGTCCTTCAGGCACAAAGAGCACGGCTTCGGCGGAGGTTTGATCCGGCTCAATCGTCACGGGAAAGTTTGAATGCCATCCCGGTGGGAGTCCGCCAATGTCAAAGGTCACGGGACCTCGGAACCCATCCAGCCGTTTGACATTGAGATCCAGCTTTCGGCCGGCACCGGCTGGAATCGAAGGGGTGATCTTTCCGATGGAGGCCGTGAACGAGGGAGCCGCCGGGCGGATCTGAAGCTTGTACTGGTAGTCATCCGCGTAATGCCCGCGGGTATCCGACACGCAAACCGTGAACCTTCCATCATGCGGGGCAACAAAGCGAAGCTGACTGCCATTGCCGAGCATTCGTCCAGGATCGTCATCGTTCTCCCAATCAACATGGAAAACTGGTAAACCGTTGGGCTCGGGAGATTCGCCCGGTGACAATTCGCGGACGATGTAGGCGGGTTCGCCCAATGCATGGGTGGTGTGCGTTGTCCCAAAGTAAGTGTGCCGGTTACCCGAACCTGGATACATGTCGAATCCCGAATCGGGACCGCGCGGGTGTCGCCAGGTTCGAGTGACTTCGCCGTTGGAATACAGGTATTGGTTCAGGCCGATCTCTTGCCAATTGAACAAACGAAAATCGCCAGTTTGTTTGCTGTCTTTTCCACGGAATGTGAAGTAGGTGTCTCGGATGGCTTGCAACCGAGTGCGGACCAACGGCAAACCGGCTTCGTCAAGAATGCGAATCTTTGGATCCAAGTCGCCCGCTGTCCGCTGGGCCGCGATCATCCAAACCTCCCCCTCATTCGCCTCGAATTGGTAGCGGTCCTCTTGCTGTTTCGAGTCGATTGATCCTGTGATTTCGGCTCCGCGAGGCACTGAGGCAATTTGGTCGTTGAATTCTAGGTCAACCTCTTTCAAGGAAATGGGATCGCCCAGGTCCAGGTAAACCGAGGAGATCTCCGATCGAGTGACCACCGGACTGGAACGTCTCGTCGTCAGTTTTCTCTGTTCGATATATCCACTCATGAGCGAAGCGGAAACCTGAGTGCCGTCCGGATGGACCACCAAGTCAGTGGCGACGGATTCGAACGGTCGACTCGTGCCCACAACCGTCCAATCCCGAGTCCTCAAGACTTTCACGTTGCCCGACTCGCACAGCAAAACGAGCTGACCTCCGTCGCGAGTGAATGCCATGCGTTGGATGGGCGATTCATCCACAAATCGAGTCTCGATCAATGGATTGATCTCGGCGTTTTCCCTTGAGATGAAACGCCAGACTCGCAACCGATTGTCGGCACTTCCGGCCAAGATGAATTGATTGTCGGGGGTGAAGTCGACGCAAAACACTTCGCCCTCGGGTTGACTGAGCGTGTCCAGGCGGTCACCGGATGCAACCTCCCACACTTTCGCGGTTTCATCGGCACACGCCGAAACCAAGTGTTTGCCATCGGGCGCGAATGCCAAGTCGTAGATCGCACCGTTGTGCCCACTCAGCTCGCGGAGCATTTCGCCAGACTCGGCGTCCCATAAGAGGATGCGATGATCGTATCCCGCCGTCGCAATTCTCTTTCCGTCCGGTGAAAATTCGGCGGCATACAGCACATCGTCGTGCTCGAGTAGCTCCAGCAAACGCTGACCTTGCGCTACCGAATACACGATGGCTTGGCCATAGCCACCGGTCAGTCCCGTTGCGATGACCAATCGTTCGCCTGACGAGTCGAAGCACAACGAATTGATCTTGCCCGTTTCCGTCTCAATGATTCGCGAAAGACCGCTTTCGCGATCGAGCAATTCGATCGACCCAAATTTCGCGTGTGCTTGATAGCGTCCATCCGATGACTGAGCGATTGCGGTGATAGGCAAACGAGCGCTGGACTTCGGTGCGATTTGTGGTGTCTGTAATTCTCGCTTGTTTGGCATTTCGCCATCGGGACCCTTGGCACCATCCTGGATCCATTCCGCCAACACTTCGAGTTCATCGGGCGTCATGCCTTCCATGTCATCCGGTGGCATCACGGGTTCCATGGCACCCGACGCCAGCGAATACAGTCGGCTGCTGGATGCAACACCCGCGGTGATGGCGAGGCCTGAATCGCCGCCGCGAAGCAAAGCTTCGTGCGAATCCATTGCAAACCCACCTTGGGCATCGTCCGCCGAATGACAACCGACGCAGTACTTTTCCAACAGCGGCACGATGTCCGTCGCGTAATCAACCGCATGTGCGGGCACGGTACTCATCACCAGCGTGAACGCCGTCAACGCAATCCAAATTCGATTCATCATCATTTAGTGGTTGTAGGTGAACTCGACGCTGGTCAAAACGCTCCACGCGACATCTTGCATCGCGGTGCTTTGGTCTTCGTACTCGTCCATGACGGCAAACAAGGATTCACGTTCTGACTTGGTTGGCCGCCGTGACAGGGCGCTTAAAAACAGTCTGTCCAAGTACTCTTGGCGAGACCATCCTTCTTTGACCGCCCGCGAAGGCAAACTGGATTCGTCGCTCAATTTTGGGTTCAGCGTTTCGCCATTGGAAAGATGCAGCACTTGAACCATCGAAGGTTCCGCGTCCCGTTCGCACTCGCAAACAATTTCGCGTGGGTTGCGTCCAAACGTCTTCAGGAAATACGAATCCACGGCTGAGTCGTACAGTTCGATCGCTCGTGTGCCGGCTTCGTAAAAGTCCGTTTTTTGCTTGTCGGCGCCCGAGAACGCGATCTCGGTGAACGAAGTGGATGTCCCGAGAACTTGATCGATTGAATCCAGCAGGACCTCCGCCATCAAGCGACGCGGAGCGTAGTGGCTGAGGTATTTCGGATCCGCTTGGTTTTCCGGCAAAGCAACGCTGCTTCGTTGGTATGTTTCGCTTTGCAGAATCGTCCGCATCAACGATTTCAAATCGAACCTAGAGTCGATCAGATGTTCCGCCGATGCTTGCAGCAAGGCTTCGTTGCTGGCCGGATTGCTGAGCCGTAGATCATCGACTTCCTCGACCAACCCACGTCCAAAGTAGTTCGCCCAAACGCGGTTGGTGATCGATCGTGCAAAGTATGGGTTGTCAGGACTGGTCAACCAGTCCGCCAGGACGATCCGTCGGTCCGTGGCGTCGTCGAACGACATCGGGACACCGTCCAAAGGAGTCGGAGGTTGAGGCTTGCCGCGGTTCGGCTGGACCAGCTCGCCCGTGGTCGCCACATACAATTCACGTCGGCCGTCCCCGTTGCGGCTGTCACCGCCCCATCCCTTTGCTCTCACGCGAGAGAACAGATTGGCCATGGCGTAGTACTGGTCATTCGTCCATTTTTCGAGCGGGTGATTGTGGCATTTGGCACAACCAATCGAGAGACCCAAAAATGATTGGCATGCACTTTCCGTCATGTCCTCGGGAGTCTGGTTGACGGCGAAGAAATTGGTTGCGCCGTTGGTGTCGCTGCTGCCCGTGGAAGTCAGGATCTCACGAACCAGTTGGTCCCAGGGTTGATTGACACGGACGCGATCGTGCAACCAGTCGTAGTAGGACTTGACCGCGATGGGACGCAGTTTGTTTCCATTGATCACCAGCACATCCGACCATTTGTAGGTCCAATAATCCGTGAAGGATTCCGAAGCCAACAGTTGGTCGATCAACAAATCGCGGCGTTCGTGTTCCGACCAATCAATGAATTGTTTGCGTTCTTCTTCTGTTGGCAATCGCCCGATGGTGTCGACGGTTGCCCGCCGCAGGAACGTCGCATCGTCGCAGCGGGGGGACGGCGGCAAACGAAGTGTTTGAAGCTGTTGCAGGTTCAGTTCGTCGATGAAGTTGCGACGAGGGGCTTCGGTGAAGCGAATGTCGGTGGCTTCGTTGTCGAACGGGACCGTCATTCGGGCCAGCGTCACTTTGCTCGCGTACCACACCAACACCGCGGCTTGTCCGCTGCCATTGATGGTCACCCGTCCGTCCTGGTCGACTCCCGCAACGGACTCGTCGGTTGCGGAAAACTGAGACCAGTGTGTGACATCACGCGTCGACCCGTCGTCGTAATGGGCCGTGACCAAAATTTGCGAATGATCACCAGGCCTCAGCAACGTCTGCTCAGGAGTCACGCTGATGTGCTGGATCGTCGGATCGTCATCCGACGGTGACGCGGCACCTTGTGCGATCCATTGAGAAAGCACCTCGTAGTCACGTGAATGAACGTCCAATCGCAGTCCACCCTTGTGCGGCAAGGCTCCGGTAGGTTTGGCCAGCAGCAAACTGCGACCCGGATCGGCCAGCTCAATGCGTCGGCCGCGAGCTTCTTGGGTGATAGCAAAATGGTCGGCGGGACTGTCGTAGCCACGCAGCGATAACACGAATCCGCCTTTTCCCGCCAAGGCACCGTGACACGCACCCATGTTGCACCCTTGTTTGGCCAAAACGCTTTGCACGTCGTTGCGAAAGCTCCACGCATGGTCATCGCTCGTGCCGGTGACACGAACCTGCGTGGTCGACGTGCCGTTTTCGTGAGTCGCGGTGATGGTGACGGTTCCATCCGAAACCGAATGGACGGTGTTGCCGACCATCTTGGCGATGGCAGGATCGGAGGAAGTGAACGTGACATCGGCCATTTCACGACCGAAGTGCGTGATGTTGTCGTCGCTGGACGACTGGTCGGAGTCGGCTTTCTGCACCAACGTGAGTTGTTGCAAATCGTCCGTGTGTTGCAAGTGCACGATACGTGGCAACAAGACAACCTGTGTTTCCGTCGAGTCGACCGCGTCTTTCGCGTACGACACCGACACTTGCCCAAACAAGCTTGGACCGATGGCGATGGTGGTCAGCAACAACAGCATGTTGGAAATTCTCATGCGAACAACTCCTTGATCTCACGAACGCCAAAGTCCACCAACGGGAACGGTCGGCCACCGGGGCCGGGCAGTTCCGCATGCAAATCCAAGTCCATGGCTTTGAAGATCGTCGCGATGATTTCGCCGGGGTTGGTGGGCCGGTCCGCGGGGACGCCACCGATGGGGTCCGATTTTCCGATCGCGCGGCCACCCACGACGCCGCCCCCCGCAAACGTGCACGAGAAGCATTGCGGCCAGTGGTCACGACCGCCGGCGGGATTCACTTTGGGTGTGCGTCCAAACTCGGCCAATCCGCAAACCATCGTGTCCTCCAACAACCCTCGCTGATCCAAGTCCGAAATCAACGCCGAGTAGGCTTGGTCATACATCGGTGCGACGATGTTCTTCATGCCTTCGATCGTGGTGAATGGCTTGCTGCCATGGATGTCCCATGTGATTTCGTTGAAGACGGTCAAGAACGTGTTCACTGTTACAAACCGCACGCCGGCTTCGATCAATCGTCGAGCCAACAAACAACATTGGCCAAAACGGTTCATGCCATAACGTTCGCGAACCGTCGTTGGCTCTTGGCTGAGGTCAAACGCCAACCTTGCGTCGGGACTGTTCATCAAACGGTAAGCCGCCTCAAAATTCGCGTCGAACAACTTGGCCGATTCCGTGGACTCGAATCGGTTCATGTGACTTTCAATCGAGTCACGCATGCGACGACGGCGATCGATCCGGACATCCGGAAGCGAGTCCGGTGGCAGCAAGTCAGGGACCTTGAAGTTGGGTTGGCTCGGGTCGGCCATCAAGGCGAATGGGTCGTAAGCTTTGCCCAGAAAGCCACCGGCCTGTCCGTTGGGCAGATTGCCTCCACCGCGTCCCATGGTTTGTGGCAACACAACGTGCGCCGGCAAGTCAGTCCGACGTCCTCGCAAGTATTCCACCACAGCACCCGCGTGCGGGTAGTTCACGCCGCCCGTGAATTGACGACCGGTTTGCAACATCTGCCATCCTGCATCATGCACCGCGGCGGCGGTGTGATAGCAAGAACGAACGATGGAAAATTTGTCAGCGATCTCAGCATGCCGAGGCAGGATCTCGGTCAGCTCAAAATCGCCGCGTGTCGAGATCGTTTGAAACGGCCCGCGAACTTCCGCCGGAGCGTTGGGCTTGGGATCGAACGTATCCATTTGGCTGGGAGCACCCAGATTGAAAATCATGATGCATGATTTCTTGTCCGAGTTTTGTCCGGCGGCACCCGCCGCTTCCGCCGCCAACAACTGCGGCAACCCAAATCCGATCGCTCCCAAGGCTCCCACCTGCAAGAAGTCTCGCCTGGTCGTGCCGTTGCAGGTGTGGGTCTTGGCTCGAGATGTCAAATTCAACATGGCGGGCTCCGGGAAAGCGACCTTCGGTTGGCAGAGAACCAGGTTGTTCACCGCCGAACGTTTGGCTGAACGTCTGGTGGAATGTTGGCCTCGTCATGCTGCGGGTGAGCAACCGAATTCGGCGACTCATCATGCTCGAGTGCGAGACGTGTCAGGTGGGCATTGGCGAGGGGCAGGGGAACGCACCTGTGACCAAGGGGCGTGCCGCGTCCATTGTAACCGACTCGGTGGACGCAAGTTCGCCAATAAGCGGCGATCGGGAGTGTGTGTTTCGACCTCTATCTCCAGCAGGGTATCACTGCGCGATCGTCATTCGTTGCCGAGGCGGAGACACAAATCGGGCAGCAGCCAGATTCATTGACGGCCACGTCACCTCTTCAATTTCTTGACGCGAACGGGTGGTACACCTACCATCCGATTTGCGTTGGCGACCGAAGCGGAACTCATCCATGAACTTGGGCGGAAGGAAACAAGAATGCGATATGCGATGCTGTTGGTCTTGCTCGCGGCGGCCACATTGAATGCCGACGACTGGACCCCTCCCGAGTCGCCTGATCCGCACACGATCCTTCAAGAGGCACATGCCGACGCGCGTAGCAAACGCTACGAGGACGCCCTTGCTAAACATGTCTGGTTCCACGAACACGCGCTCGAAGTGGAGCCTGCGATGTATGGAGTGCGGTTGTCATTTGCATTGGCGTATTGGCACGATCTGGCACAACAATATCCACCCGCTTTGAAAAAGCTGAAGGAAGTTCGGGACGCGGCTCGCTTGGAAGCTTTGGCCGGCAAAAACGTTCACCAATCGTTTCACGACATGGAATCCATCAACGCACAATTGGGGGAACAGACATCAACGATGAAGGTCTTTGAAACCTTGGACAAGGAGAAGCCAAAAGCGGCGGAGAGGGTTTTCTCGTTGGCGGAGTCTTCATTGATCCGAGGTAAGGCTTACAAGTTGATCGGCAAGTACCTTTCTCCAGAAAAAGACTTCGACAGAATTTGCGAGGGCTATCGGGTGGACAAAGAATTGGCCGCAAACCCGCAATTTGGCGAGCGGCACATGGACTATGCCAACGAGTCTTTTGTAAATGATTCGACAACTCTCGTGGCCCTCTTGGTTGTCAACGACCGCAAAGAAGAGGCCGAAAAGATCGCCGCGTCAGCGCGGAAACTTTACGACGACCAGTCGTTTCAAGCTGCGCTCGATCGAGCACTGAAGGGCGTGGTCCCCGACCCTTGGCCGTAACCGTATCGAACTGGACAATTCAGACCATCCCGAACTTCATTTCGGATTTCAACGTCCAGAGATACTGTCGAACGATGAACACACGCTCGTTGGAATTCGCTTCGAAGAGGATCAAACGACAATCGAATCGACCGTCGGAAAAGTGCAAGTGTTGGGAACTCAAATGAAAACGGTGAGCTTACCTAGGGAATAGGACCCAGCCAAAGATTCACCGCCCGCCGGTGTCTTCCAACACGTCGATGAAGGGAAAGCGACAAAGGGGAACGGGAGGCTCGTCTTGCGTCTTTAACTTGTCCACAAGTTTGGGTGCACAGGCGCCTTCTCGCGAATCGATGGGTCTGAGAACCAGCATCGTTGATGCAATGATGGCTACCACTTCTTTACGCCGGAGGCGTTGAGAGCGATTAGCCAGTGGACGAGCGTAGCGAACACCACGGGAATGGAATCGAAAGAGGCGGACTCGACCCCATCCAGGGGCAACAGTTCGTTGGCTAGAGCAACCGTGGGTGTCGCTACACTCAACGCACGGCGAATGGCTAACGATCCCTTCGGGATGCTCCGGGGCATAGCATTTTCCGGCAACTTTTTTCTCGTCCACACCTCATTTCTTTCTCGATGCGAAGATGGGTATGGGAAGGCATCCTCACTTTCTACTGCGCATCAAGCCAATTTTTTGTGACTTCATCAAGCCGCTGGTTCTCTCGGCAGACTTGGTAGTCCAACTCGGCGATGATCTCGTTGGACCAACGCAGGCTGTCGAGCGTTTTTAATTCGTCTTCCGTGAAAAGAGTCGACTGGTCATCGCGCAAAAGCAGAACCGCTTTGTCGACCACACCCAGCAAACGCTTTGGCTCCCTCAGCTCTCGAATCTTGTGTTTGAAGTGCAGGAACTGCGGCGTCCATAGCGGGACGACGACCCATTCACCGTTCTCGACCGCATGCTCAAAGGCGGTGAAGCAGTCCGCTTCACTGCCCGTGTGGAACCGGTATCCCGCATTGTTCAATCCGTATTCGCTCATCATCGCAATGGAGAACCGAGTGATGCCCGCCCCCGGATTGATACCCTGAATATCACGCTTCATTTTGTCGGACACGCCGGGCTTGAGCAGGTCAGCGACTTCGGCAACCGCGGATTCGGGAACGTAGTCGGGGACTCCCCAGAGTGCATGCGGTTCGTAGTGCAGACCGAGAACTCGAAGCGGAACGGTATCTTCGACGTCCGCTTTGTAATCGCCATGGCTGGACGGTAGCCAAGCCGACGCCAGCATCTGCGTCTCACCTGCTTTTAACTTTTGAAAGTTGGCTTCGTGTGGGGAGTAAATCCGTTCGACTTCGATTCCCATGCCATGCAGAACATGCGCCGTCAACGATCCCGCGACTCGATGAAACGAAAGATCGGTGATGCCAAGCGTGATA
Source organism: Rhodopirellula halodulae (assembly GCF_020966775.1). Lineage (NCBI taxonomy): Bacteria > Pseudomonadati > Planctomycetota > Planctomycetia > Pirellulales > Pirellulaceae > Rhodopirellula > Rhodopirellula halodulae. Next base: position 2,513,856 of record NZ_JAJKFV010000029.1, read on the forward strand.
TGCCGCGTCATTTTCGTAACCCTTTTCGTTTTGTGAAAAGTGGTGAGTTAGTTTGTGAACCCATCGAGCACATTCTTTCCGATTGCTCGGCCGCTTTCCTGTTCCCTATGGGCCTGCGTGAGAGTTGACACACTGAGTTCGCCGAAATTTCGATTGACCGTCGAGAGGAGCGTGCCGTCGTCCAGAAACTCCGAGACACGGTTCAAAAGCTTGTGCTGCTGGTCGATGTCGTCTGTCTCGAACATCGAACGGGCAAACATGAACTCCCAGCTAAAGCTGAGTGCTTTCGGCTTGCCAGACTTGATGTCCAGAGTCTCCGGGTCGTCGATGAAAGCGACGTGACCGCGTGGTTTGACCAGCTCAATGATCGCTGAAAAATGGCCCTCGGTTCCCGTCAGCGCGGCAACATAGCGAGGCTGGATGTCGAGCGACTTCAGTTGCTCCACCAGAGATTCACGGTGATTGATGACATGGTCGGCCCCCATTTTCTCGACCCATGCGATCGTTTCAGGACGTGACGCCGTTGCGACGACGGTGAGCTGCGTCAATTTGTTGGCAAGCTGGGTCAGGATCGAGCCCACTCCGCCTGCGCCGCCGATGATCAGAAGGCTCTCGCCATTGCCGCCGCCTTCTTCGACGCCAAGCGAATCGAAAAGCAGCTCCCAAGCCGTGATCGATGTAAGCGGAATGCCTGCGGCTTCGGCGAAGCCAAGCGACTTCGGTTTTTTGCCAACGATCCGCTCATCAACGGCATGCAGTTCTGCGTTTGTGCCAGGACGGGTGATGTCTCCGGCATAAAAGACTTCATCACCAACGTTGAACTTGGAGACTTCGCTTCCCACTTGGTGGACAACACCGGCAGCGTCGTAGCCAATGATTTTCGTGCCACTCTCGGGCGATTGCCCGGCGCGGACCTTCACATCAACTGGGTTCACCGAAATACCGCGAACCTCAACGAGCAAATCATGCGGACGCAGCTTTGGAGTGTCAGCCTCGAATTCGATCAAGGCGTTCTGCGCATCAATTGGTCCAGCCTTCTTGTATCCAATCGCTTTCATTTGTTTGTTCCTTTTGAACGTCGAAAACTCGAATCAACGGACCATTCGAGCAACTCAAATTGCTTGAAACCTAACCCCGCAGGCAAACGTTGTTTCTCCCGTTGTCTCAACGGCCGATCAGACCGGACGCCAGCGGCTTGAAGCGGAAGATGAAAAACGGTTTCGATGTCTTGTCTTTTCCACCGTTGAACGACGCTCCAAGATGCACCTGAGCGGCAGACACGTACATGAAGCCGTCGTGATTGAAGCTGATGCCGTCCGGCCATTGCATGCGATCGTCGAATGCGAGCTGCGTGTATCGTCGATCGCTGGCAGAGACCACGCCGATGCTGCGGCTTTCCACGTTGGTCGAGTAGACATTGCCAGCGGTGTCGATCGAGAGCCCACCGTTGTTGACCTTGGGACTGTACGTTTCTAACGCCGTCGCCAATTCGTCTTGCGACAAAGTCTCGTCGGCGATCGCTTTCATCGGCACCCGATAAAGCTTCTTCCCGCACAAGGGAGCGAAGTAAAGCCACTCGCTGTTCGCATCCAAAGTGATCCCGTCACAGCCAACCAGCACAGGAACTCTTTCGCCGTCGATCATGATCGGCGAATCCTTGTCGGGCTGCGTCATCGAGCGGCCTTCAAGCAATCGGCGAGTGGCTCCGGTTCTTAAGTCGACGACAACGAGAGCGGCTTTCGATCCGTCACCACCACGGCCGATCCCTTCGTCTGCGATCACCGCAAGCTCGCGCCTTGGGTCGATCACGAAGTCATTCAGTTGCGAAGTCGGCCGACTTGCTGGTGCGGGGATATAGTAAATTCGGTGAAGCTCATTCGACGTCGTGTTCCAACCGACCAGTTTCGGAGTGATGTTGTTTCTCGTCCCCATGTCCAGCATCCAGACAACTCCCTGGTCATCGTTGCGAATGCCCAGCACATCATCGAGATACCAGTCGTTCTCCTTGCGCGGTGTGTTCCATCTCTTGTTGGGAAATGGCGAGACGACCTTCTCGTCAGCATCATACGTTGCGACACGAATTTCCGGCTTGAAGAACGGATGGTGGCTAAGAGCCTATCCGGAAACTGGTATTTGCTGAAAGCCTGATAAACGCGATACTTTGAGCTCCTCGAAGCAACGGAGTGTGCGATGACCGATGGCAACCGAAAA
>NZ_JAJKFV010000030.1:367983-377257 GCF_020966775.1 Rhodopirellula halodulae
GTATATAGGACGTAGCGATGCCGACTTCCGTTGCACACTACGCCATCATTGATGCTCGTGAACGTCTGCGTGACGGTGCAACGATGACACGATGAAAACGTTCAACACTTTGAACGTCAAACCAATCGACGTTGTAAACGATGGCCGACACAACTGCACTCGGTTGCTCAGCACGCGTCGTCGCCCGATCTTGCAGCATCCGTCGCGGTCATGCGAACGGTCGTCAACCTTTCGGACGAACGGACAGCGTTCTGGTTGCCAACCGATCGCCTCACCGCGACTTCAACGTTTCAACGCTGCGTAGACTCCCGAAAACGATGCGAACGATGTCGATTACGACTGATACAATTCTTTGACGTTCTCCATCGACACCGTACCCATCGCTTCCTCACTTGTCGGTGCGCTCCTGACCGTCACTCGACGGTTTCGAATTGATCGATTAGATCAACAAGAGAATTCCCGATAACCATGCGATGATGACGGAGCGGTGGTGGAGACCAACTCGGCGTTCCAATCACATCGCTCGCCACCGCCCGCATATCGCAAACGTTCCCCGACGCAAAAATGTGATGGATGCGATAGCGGAACTTGCAGCGATCGATTGGCCGAAAGCAATCGTTGTTCACTACACCGATGGTGCGACCGAACGATTGATTTGTGGTGATGGCGTGACGCTTACACCGCCAGCCGATGACCCCGAGGGACACGGTGGGATCAGCGCTCAGATTCCACCCAAGCATCCGCAGAATCAAAAACGGCTCGAACGCTTTGTATCTCTGGCTAACCTCAAAGCGATTTTTTGCGAACACGGGGATGAACTGTGGCGATGTTCGCGCTAGCGATACGTGCTGGGCGTTGTGCTGTAGATCATGTTCTTTTGCGTTGATGCGTTCTTATGGCTTGCTTTGCCGGCGGTCATCGTACTCGGTATGATTGATTGATCGTCGACCGCGGTGGCTGGCCTATCTCTGCCGCGACACCGGGGAACAATGCGATGAACCGAAGTCGCGGAGTCGTCGTTCTTGACAATGGAAAATCAATCGCCGCGACTCGGTTATCGCGGACGTTACCCGACTGAGGATTCATGTTCATACCTGATTCAATCTCTGCGGTCTGGTTCACGTTTTTGCTGATCTCAGGATCAGCCGATCTGGCTCAACAAGAGCGGTATGCCGACATTGCCCGCGACGTCACTGTTGGAATGACCGCATCGGATGTTGAATCACTTCTCGGTCCCCCAACGCAACTATTTGAGGCGGGAGGGATACTTTCGCTTGTTCTCATCTATAATTGCCAACCGAAGCACTACTGCTATGGGGCCTCGGTTCATCTCGACAACCTGATTTTACCGGGACTTCCGTTTCCTAACCCGCTTCCGATACAAATTCGATCGTTTGGTTATGCAGATACGGATGTTGTGATTCGTCTGTCGGCCACCGACGAAGTAACGGCGACAACGATCCCAAAACTTCCAGCCATTCCGGAAGAGTTCCACGATATCCTTGATGCGCGCAACTTCATTTCGACACTTTGCTCGCTGGCGATGTCGGCAAATGGCGGGTAACCATTGCGTGCACACGGAGCGGTGGTGGAGACTCGGTACACTTTCCAATCACACCTCTCGCCACCGCCCGGTGACGCCGAACGTTATCGCGGCAACTCATGCAGGACATGGCGATGACGATCTCGGTTACATACCACGCCATCAATGATGCTCGCGAACGGAAGCTCGACGTTGCGACGATGACACAATGAAAACGTTCAACACCCTGAACGTCGAACCGATCACCGATGAACACGATAGCGGACAAAACCGCGGTCGGTTGCTCGGTACATCCCGTCACTCGATCTTGCAACATTCGTCGCGGTCATGCGAACGCTCGTCAACCTTTCTGACGAACGACTGCGTTCCGGTTGCCGACCGATCCCCTCACCGCGACTCCAACGTTTCACCGCTGCGTAGACTCCCGGAAACGATGCGAACGATGTCGATTGACTCTGATACAATCCTTTGACGTTCTCCATCGACATCGTACCCATCGCTTCCTCACCTGTCGGTGCGCTCCTGACCGTCACTCGACGTTTGCGAGTCGCCCGATTGGATCCACGAAAGTATTCTCGATAACCATGCGATGATGACGGAGCGGTGGTGGAGACAAACTCGGCGTTCCAATCACATCGCTCGCCACCGCCCGCATATCGCTGACGTTCCCCGGCAGACCATTCTCCGCTGTGATACCGCTCCGATGCGTCACAAAGGAACAAGCGTATCAGGCGTGTCCAATCCTCACAGCATTCAGAAAAAGCTCGACGCCTTTCTCGATTGAGAGATACCAGCGTGGCAAACCTAACAAATCCCCGAATCATATGGCTAAAGAGCACGCTTTTTGTATCTCTTGGCTTGCTAGCCTCAATTCTGTTGGCTGTTCAGCTTCCAGATATGCGATACGTCGCTCTGCTTGCAATTGCTGTGTGGGCTTTTTGCCGTGCTTATTACTTCGCGTTCTACGTGATCGAACATTACGTCGATTCTGGTTTCCGGTTCTCTGGCTTGCTGGACTTTGCGCGGTACGCGTTTATGGGGCCTACTCCGGACAATCGCAAATGCGGGGAACAATGCGATGCACACCGAGCCGCCGAGTAGTGTCTTCACAAATGGTGGATTGCTCGCGGCGGCCGGGTGATCGCTGCCGTTCCCCGAATGAAATTCATGATCGCACAACGGACGACGACTCAACGCTGCGCATCCTACGCGATCGCAGCGTTGCTAATTGTCGCTGCGATACTAGGGCTCCTATACAACGTAAGTTCTCTCTCCGCCGCATTCCGGGGTGCGTTCGACGATTCGCCGGACATCGCTAACTTGCCTTACTTCTTCACCGCATTCTACGTGATGTCCGCGGTGTGCATCGTGTGCTATGTCTCGATCTTTGTCGCCGCTATTGGGCTCTGTCTTGGCTCTGCGACTTGCGCACGCCTACTTGCGATGTTGCTACTGTTTGAGGTGCTCTACTTTTTTGCAGTTGGGGCAATGTGGACTCTACCTAACGCGGGGCATGGAATTGCAGCTGCAACGGGAATCGCGAATGGCGGACTTATGGCCCAGTTCGTCCTCCTGCTGCCGATTTGGATACCGATCGCATTTGCTTCATTCGGACTATATCACAAGACTCCAGTGGCTGCATTCGTTGGCACAACGGTAATCACAAAAGCGTCAGGCAGCAGGGAACAATGCGATGCACACCGAGCCGCCGAGTAGTGTTTTCACAAGTGGTAGATTGCTCGCGGCGGCCGGGTGATCGCTGCCGTTCGCCGACTGTTTCTCCTTGAAATGGAGCTTCAAACGAAACTTCCGCGCCTCCGACTATCGACGCTGCTCATGATTCCGCTTGCGTTCGCACTGGCAATTCTGTACTTTCCAGCCCTAGATGAATGCGGAGCCTTGCTCTTTTCGGATGCCATCAATTACGAAGATGGTATCTACTGGGGAGTTCCCGCCTGGACGGTGCACTCCGCCGTTTCGACTCTGCTGTTTCGACTTGACTCGATAATTGTGATCGGTTTTTTCACCGCAATACTTTGTCCGCTAAACACGAGGGTGTCGGATGCTTGCGCGGTTGCCACGCTACTGGCGTACCCTATCGAGGAAGTGCGATTTTCTCAAAGCAGTTCGCCGTTTTCTGATCGCTATACGCCTACACACATCTGGTGGACGGTCTCCAGTCTTTCGCTATGCTTTGCGTTTATACTTGCATTCTTAGCGGGCTACATGTGTGTTGCACGGTATCGCCCAAAATGGGGCACAGAGAATGCTCGCACCATAATTGCTACTACCGTACTTGCGTGTTTTTCGTTGCTTGCGTTGGTCTTGAGATGATGTGCCCCAAGACGCGGCGAACAATCGCATGCACCGGAGTCGCGGGTCATACGTTTTCTCAATGGAGCATCATTCGCCGCGACCGCGGTGATGCGTGGCGTTCTGCCATTGATGATGCATGAAACCGTTCGCTGATTTGACACCTGACGACATTCGCAACCACCCGGTTTGGGAATTCTGCGATGACGTTGAATCCAAATTCGGCGACGAAACTGTCATCCGACCGGTGAATGACGTACCGGTTTCCGATCTTGGCAACCGCGTGGTTGGGACGACACTGCAATTTGCAAATGGTGACTCCGTTGGTGGCATCCTGAGTAACATCGACCTTAACAATCACACGCAAACAGAGCACTTCGTTGCACTGACCTTATACCGTGATGACGGCAAGCCGTTCCATTTGGCACGGTACCATGACCTCAACATCGACACTCACGGCCCAAATGAATGCGCCGCTTTCTTCGGCCTCGGCATCGCGGACGTGTTTCCAATCACCTACGATATTGGCTCTGTCGCGATCGGTGTTCCGGCTTCGATTCGTCGCGAGATACATGCTCAGCCGATACGACGTCTCGATGACGATGAGCTGATGCGGATGGCTGTTTCTGGCTGAAGGGACCAAAGAAGGCAGAACAATCCAATGCACCCGAGCGGCGAAGTCGGGCGTTTTCAAATGGACAATTTCTCGTCGCTGCCGGGTGATTGGTGACGTTCCCCGAATGAAATCCATGATCGCACAACGGACGACGACTCAACGCTACTCATCCTACGCGATCGCAGCGTTGCTAATTGTCGCTGCGATACTCGGGCTCCTATACAACGCAAGCTCTCTCTCCGCCGCATTCCGGGGTGCGTTCGACGAATCGCCGGACACCGCTAACTTGCCTTGCTTCTTCACCGCGTTCTACGTGATGTCCGCAGTGTGCATCGTGTGCTATGTCTCAATCTTTATCGCCGCTATTGGGCTCTGCCTTGGCTCTGCGACTTGCGCACGCCTACTTGCGATGTTGCTACTGTTTGAGGTTCTCTACTTTTTCGCAGTTGGGGCAATGTGGACTCTACCAAACGCGGGGCATGGAATTGCAGCTGCAACGGGAATCGCGAATGGCGGACTCATGGCCCAGTTCGTTCTCCTGCTGCCGATTTGGATACCGATCGCATTTGCTACATTCGGACTATATCACGAGACTCCAGTGGCTGCATTCGGTGGCACAACCGTAATCACAGAAGCGTTAGGCAGCGGGGAACAATGCGATGCACACCGAGCCGCCGAGTAGTATTTTCACATGTGGTGGATCGCTCGCGGCGGCCGGGTGATCGCTGCCGTTATCGCGGCGACTCATGCAGGACATAGTAATGCCGATCTCGGTTGCACACCACATCAGCATCGATACTCGCGAAGGCAGTTCGACGGTTCAATAATGACACAATGAAAACGTTCAACACCATGAACGTCAAACCAATCGACGCTGGACACAATGGGCGACACAACTGAGGTCGCTCGCCACATCGAGTCGCTCGCACTTGTAACATTCGTCGCGGTCACGCGAACGGTCGTCAACTTTTCTGACGAACGCACTGTGTTTTGGTTGCCAACCGATCGCCTCACCGCGACTCCAACGTGTCACCGCTGCGTAGACTCCCGGAAACGATGCGAACGATGTCGATTGCGTCTGATACAATCCTTTGACGTTCTCCATCGACATCGTGCCCATCGCTTCCTCACCTCTCGGTACGCTAGTGGTCGTCATTCGACGATATCGAATTGCTCGATTGGATCCACGGAAGTATTCCCGATAACCACGCGATGATGACGGAGCGGTGGTGGAGACCAACTTGGCATTCCAATCACATCCCTCGCCACCGCCCGCATATCGCAAACGTTATGCGTGAGACCAAAGCTCGGATGCATGCTCGCGATTAGCAATCAATGCCGACCCAACCGATGCAGGATACCGGAACGATCTCGTGCTCGGAAATGCCGCGTGAAATTCATCCTCGCGATTGCGTTCGAAGCGTGCCGACACGACATTCGACACCGCATTGATCATTCGTCAACATTGAACTGACTGACACTCAAGTCCTCGTGACCGAACCGACTCTCATCAAAATGGATCGCTCGGTTGACAGTCGAACACCTCTTCCGATCCATGCTCGTGATCACGCTCGACTGCCGCGGAAATGCATAACCATGCCGTGCACACGGAGCGGTGGTGGAGACCTATCTCGCTTTCCAATCACGTCTCTCGCCACCGCCCGGTGACGGCTACCGTTCGCGTTAATGATGTTTCAGCCATCCAAATTTGGGTCCGACCATGAAACGTTACGCTAATGCATTTTGGCTATCACTCCTCATCTGTTCGATCGTTCGAGCGCAGGGCGAGTCCAGGGTCACAACGGAGCAGCTGATTTCGACCTTCAAGGCCAATCCTCGACTCGAGTGGCCGTTTCTCGATTCAGAGCCAAAGCACCAGCCTGAGGCAATTCTGAATGTTCTCGCCGATCGCGGCGAGGCCGCTTTACAGCCACTACGTGAACTACGCGCGGAAGGTAAGGCCAATGATGCGAAAGACGACGCCTGGTCTTTGGCAACCGACCTTGCGTTGCTGACCACCATTCGCCGAATCGAGGGTAGGTCTCCACCATTGCGAATCAATGTCGACGTGGACGTACCAATCAAATCAGCCGTCCGAAAGCCGGCGAGGATCCCGGTCAAGATTGTTAATCAAGATCCAGAACGAGAACCAATCTGGTTCACCTTCGGTGGCGACTATCGCAGTGGTCGTTTATCGCGTTGGCGAATTCATGTTTGGGACGACAAAGAAAGGCGGTTGCCAGCAATTGGCCCCAACTATGGAATGGGTGGAGGTGTTTACAGCCAGGGAGAGCTTGGCTTTGGCGAATCAGATGAGCAAACTCTTGATCTAGCCAGCTTTGTCAGAATTCGTCTCCCAGGACGATATACCGCACAGGTTTTCTATCACGACTCAGTGACGATCGCGGATATCGAGGATGAAAAGAAACTCGAAGAGTTGACAATTGTCTCCTCCAATAGATTCACAATTGAGATCACAGCTGGACCGAAGATTCGCATTCCCTTGACTGAGGCTGAATACGACAAATCGAGGGAGTTGCTTTCGCAACTCAAGCCATTAGGCACGGTCAAGATGATCGGTGGGGAGTATGGGCCACGCTATCACTCATTCATATCTCCAGATTCTGCACATGGAAAACTTCTTGCCATGGGGCGAACGGCAGTACCTGCTCTAATTCTCCGACTGAAGCACCCAGATGCGGAATACAAGGAACGGGCTTGGATCCTCGCAATTCTTGATTCCATTCTTCATGAACGATATCTTTCACCAACGGATTTTGATGGTGCAATAGACAGCTATCGATGCGAATTCCCCGGTGGATACTGTTCTGCGAGTGGGTCTCGCTCAAATGAAGCCCAAGAACAACTGATCGCAGACTGGGTTTCGTTTGCCAAGGAGTACATCGTCGTCGACAAACAGAGATAGGCGAACCATGCGATGAACCGAAGTCGCGGAGTCGTCGTTTTTGACAATTGAAAATCAATCGCCGCGACTCGGTTAGCGCGGCCGTTACCCGACTGACATGGAGTCGCCGCACTCGCAACGATGACTACCGCATTCGGGACATTTCTCTGGAACGGCACTTTGCCAAGCGATGATCTGGTTGGTACCAACCCCGAGACCAAAGTTTCCGATGACTTTGGCGAGCAATGGGCACACGAAGCAAACCGTATGATTGCTATTGCGGTGCATCCACAGTTTGTCGCTAACGAAGCATTCGCGTCTGTTGGTGCGCCAACGGCGGACGAGCACTGCTGGTCGATTACATTCCGCTTCAATGATCGCGACGCATCCATCTGGCTTCAATGGGTCCCGGACGGCGATCACGAGAACGCTTTTGCCTTTGACATTGGGTACAGCTACAATCTGCTCCGTTCACTATTTGAACGGACTGGTAACGTCCGTGACCTTGACACCCTGCGACTTGCAGTTTCTCGCTCGCTCGCAGCGCATCCTCTGATATTTGACCTGGTCTGGGATCGCCGACCCGATTGAGCAAACGGCGGGTAACCATCGCATGCAACGGAGCGGCGGTGGAGAGGTTTTTGCAAGTCGTGGCTCAACTCCCGCCGCCCGCTGATGCGTACCGTTATCCGACTGAATTCCACTGTCTATTCTCTCTCTTTAAGCTTTGAACAAAACGCCGAATCCCTATCAATCGACGTCCATCACGGACGACTACGAAACTTGGTTCGCAAAGCTTCGTCGGCTTTTCACGGTTCCCAAGACTGCATTTGCTTCAACGACGGCGTTCTCAGATGGTGGAGTCGTCATTACGGATGGCATCGCATTCTGTCTAGACACATCCGATCCTAGTCGGATCTACGCTGCATCACCATCGACCGTCCACACCAACGAACGCATGAACCTGATCGTCTCAGAGGCTATTCGCGTGTTTCCGCTATTTCTAAGCGACAACTCAACGGCTGAACCGCTAGTCAACGGACGCAAGCTTGTCGTACGCATGACGGAAACCTATGCTGATGTTCCAACTGCTTTAGTCCGGGAGCACTGTCTTGATTGGGACTACATTGCCGGCGTGATCGACGCCTCGCATGACGACGGATAACCATTGCGTGCACACGGAGCGGTGGTGGAGACTCGGTACACTTTCCAATCACATCTCTCGCCACCGCCCGGTGACGCTGACCGTTATCCGACTGACGCCTAATGAACGATCCTCGTATCACCATTAAACGTCCGGTCGACAACCGCCGCTTCTATATCGCGATTGGCGTTTCTGCATGCACTGTCATCGCGTACTTTGTTCTTGCCGCATCCACTTCCCAACGGTGGATGTTTTACCCACTGGGACTACTCCACCTAATTGGCCTACTCGTCATTCTTTGCCGTCGTCCCAGTGCATCTGTTGTGGTCGACCGGGACTCGATCGCATGGCATGGTGACGGTCTGTTCTGGCCGGCATCCAACATTGTTTTGTTCATCGAGATAGACTCTGTTGAATTTCTCGATGGCGAAAATAGATCTAGAATACTGTTGCACAACCGATATTCTGGACCGTGGTCTATTGCGAATAGCTGCTTTGTCGATGGACCGTCTGTGCTGTCGGCTATCCGTCATTTCCGACCCGACCTACACATCTTCATCACGGGCGGATAACAATTGCGTGCACGCGGAGCGGTGGTGGAGACTCGGTACACCTTCCAATCACATCTCTCGCCGCCGCCCGGTGACGCCAAACGTTATCGCGGCGAAGATTGCAGGACGTGGCGATGATGATCTCGGTTGCACACCACGCCATCATCGATCATCGCGAACGGCCGCTCGACGGTGCAACGAT
>NZ_JAJKFV010000030.1:377267-393162 GCF_020966775.1 Rhodopirellula halodulae
ACACTTTCAACATCAAACCAATCGACGTTGCACACGATGGCGGACAAAACTGCGATCGGTCGCTCGCCACATCGAATCGCTCGAACTTGCAACATTTGTCGCGGTCATGCGAACGGTCGTCAACCTTTTTGACGAACGGACTGCGTTCCGGTTGCCAACCGATCGCCTCACCGCGACTCCAACGTTTCACCGCTGCGTACACTCCAGGAAACGATGCGAACGATGTCGATTGCGTCTGATGCAATCCTTTGACGTTCTCCATCGACATTGTACCCATCGCTTCCTCACCCGTCGGCGCGCTCATGATCGTCACTCGACGAATCCAAGTCGCTCGATTGGATCCACGAAAGTAATCCCGATAACCACGCGATGATGACGGAGCGGTGGTGGAGACCAACTCGACTTTCCAATCACATCCCTCGCCACCGCCCGCATATCGCAAACGTTCTGACCTAAACAAACACTGTCTCGATTTTTGACTCTTTGGAGGGAATCGTAATGTATCGATTTGTTGCTTTTTCGCTGGTTTGCGTTTTCGCAATTTCTACTAGTCGCGCCGGCGAACCACCGAGTCGCCACCAGAACGACCTTTCCGAGATCAAACGTTTGTTGTCTGATCTCAACCGCCGGGTTGCCAAGATTGAGAATCCGATCAGGAACCACCGGGCGGGCGACGATGTTTCGATTCGATTCGACCAACTCCGTATTCCCTACGAAACTGATGACGAACGTGAGCTAGCCCAATCCCAAATTGCGACCAAAGGACGCGAAGCCTTCTTCGGGGGACATTTGTCGAAAGATGCCGGATGGCAACAGATTTCCGTTGAGGATTCTTGCGACATGCAATCTCATGTGATTCGAGCTGCGGCCATTTCGCTGGAGACCGGGTTGATGAGCAAAATTCTCGACGATGACGAGGCGTTGTACATTCTGCGTGTCACCCACCGCCCGAAGTAGAGAAGAGTCAGAACCAGACGATGCACGTGAGTCGCCGAGTTGAGTTTATTGAAGTGGTGAGTCGTTCGCGGCGACCACGTGATCGTTAACGTTATCGCAGCTGAATGTTTCGCTTCGCACTGATCACTGCTGTTCTTGCAATCAACGGTTGCCACCGAACCGTCGTCGAACGAGAATCGGTGACTTCACTGGATGGCAAGTCCCGACTTCTGCTTCAATACAATACTGCCGATCACAAGGGCTTCGACTTCAACGATCTGGTACTTCAGACACACTCCGAGAACGGCTGGACGCACGACTCGACCGTTTGGGCTGGGGATGCTGACGTGTCACCCGGCGTAACTCGTTGGGTGTCTGCACTGGACTCCATGGACGACGATCGCCAAACGGGCGTCATCAAGATCGCTACAATGGGACCACCGGACGCCGGCGGTACTTCGACGGTGGAATACTCCTGGGTGCGTTGGGATTTGGTTGCAAACTCGCTACTCAATACTCTGCACGTTTGTGAATCGCCATTCGACGAACTTCCACCAGAAATGCGATAACCATCGGTTGCAACGGAGCGGCGGTGGTCACCTTTTTTCCAGTGGTTGGGTCAATCGCCGCCGCCCGCTGAACCGTACCGTTACCCGACTGAGGTGACTCCATTCTTCCCTGGGAGCATCGCTAGCATTCAATGTGGAACGCCTACGCAATAATGTTTGCTGGTGCATCGATCGTGGTGCTACTCGTCGTTTCGCTAATCTTCTCGACGCACGAAACGCTAACGGGACTACGCGATCTGTTTGACATCCGCATCCTCCGCCGCGCGGTACGCGATGGCCGTCGATTTCGCATCAGCACGATGCTTTGGCTCACAAGCTTCATCGCACTTTCCATTGCCGTATTCCAGACACTTGAGCGATCACCGCTTCCGTACTTGATCGTACCGTTCCTTGGCGTCATGGTTCTTCTGACGCGGATTGCAGTTCATTCCGTGATCGAACCGCGAATACGCCGACTTCCCCCGAACACCGATTTCTCCGTGTTCGATAACCCTTCGAGCGATCGCGAATAAGGCGGGTAACCATCGCGTGCACACGGAGCGGCGGTGGAGAATTTTTATAAGTGGTTGCCTGGTTTCCGCCGCCCGGTGACGCGTACCGTTATCGCGGCGACTTATGCAGGACGTAGCGATGCCGATCTCGGTTGCACACCACGCCATTATTTGCGCTCGCGATCGTTTTCTCGTCGGTGCGCCGATCGCACAATGAAGCGTTCAACACTTTGAACGTCAAACCAATCAACGCTGAACATGATGGCGGACGAAACTGCGATCGGTCGCTCGGCACACTCCGTCGCTCGATCTTGCAACATCCGTCGCGGTCATGCGAACGTTCGTCCACCTTTCTGACGAACGAACTGCGTTTTGGTTGTCAACTGATCGCCTCACCGCGACTCCAACGTTTTACCGCTGCGTAGACTCCCGGAAACGATGTGAACGATGTCGACTCCGTCTGATTCAATCCTTGGACGTTCTCCATCGACATCGTACCCATCGCTTCCTCACCTGTCGGTGCGCTCGTGATCGTCACTCGACGTTTGCGAGTCACACGATTGGTTCAACAAAAGCATTCCCGATAACCACGCGATGATGACGGAGCGGTGGTGGAGACCAACTCGGCGTTCCAATCACATCACTCGCCACCGCCCGCATATCGCAAACGTTATCCGACTGAAATGAGTGCGTTAGATGGTGACAACACCAATGACTGAAACTCCATACGCACCGACACTTCAAAATAACGATGTGCCACCCGTTTGGCCACGCTGGGTTTACCTTGTTGCCCATATTGGAGTTCTTATCTCACTTGTGGTGTTTCTATGGCCAATCCTAGGTCTACTCTGCGGCTTTCGAATTGACGGCGAACACCCCGTTCCCAATGGGTCATTGATCTCGACGATCCACGCCGCTGGAGTTGGATACTGGTGGCTGATCTGGCTTTTGACCCTGTTTACCGACTTCGGGCTGCTTGCAGTGCTGCATTGCCGACAATCGCGTCCCCACCGCAGTGTCTGGTTCCGGTACTCAACCGTATTAATCGCTTTGAACTCCGCAGTCGTCTACGCTCTCTACATGACTGTCTTCCGGCATGATCTGCACTCCTAATCTACTTGGCCGGATGCTGCGGATAACCATTGCGTGCACACGGAGCGGTGGTGGAGACTCGGTACACTTTCCAATTACATCTCTCGCCACCGCCCGGTGACGCCGAGCGTTCGTCAGGAGAATACGATGCCCCGACACCTCATGCTTGCAGCTCTTGCTGTTAGCGTTCTGACGCATGCCAAGGCGACTGAACCACCGCCGGTTGAGGTGAAGCAACTCGATTACAAATCGATTACGAAAGCAAATGACTGGATCGGCTTGCATCTACCGGATGCCATACCAAGAGATTCCGTCGCGCGAATAATCTTGACCCAACTAAAACCATTTGGAGATCTTAGTACCGCTGACAACGAGTTAACTGACCAGCAAGCCCGTGACATAGCTTCCAGATTAATTCGCACACTGTTTTCAGAAACAGGTGCGATACAAAAGTGGGGACGATTGGCGGAAGAAGGGGAAATGGCAGAACTCGTCATTGTCACAAAGTCAGGTGAGATCTTTTTCGTGGACGTGCTGCGGAAGACTGGGGAAGAGAATGCAAACGCTTTCATTATTCGTGGCACGGGATTTTCCGTTAGACTCCCCGTTGTCGGTGTCTCGGAAGAGTAAATCTGACGAACCATCGCGTGCACCCGAGTACGCGAATCGGGCGGTTTTGAAGTTGAAAATCCTTCGCGCGTACCGGGTGACGCGTGACGTTACCCGACTGACTCATGTTGAACGCTAGTGACCTGGACCGAATTGCGATTGACGAGTACGTACTCGAGATCGTTCCCGAAACCGTTGCACGGAATCACACGGTCCTTCCGCTCTCTTGGGATGAAACGACCATCCATCTCATAATCCCATACGACACTCTCGGCCGAACCGAGGAACTGCTGACGACTTTGCGTTTCATTCTTGATCGCAAACTAACCTATGACGTTGCTGAACGTTCAATGCTTGAAACTACGGTTGACCTTCACTATTCAGCCTTAGGCTCTGTGATACAAAATTGCCCTCGAGCGATCCTGTTCCGCTGCAACAAGCGATGGGTTGACCTGGACCGAACAGGCGATTCACTACTGCGTCATTGTGGAAAATGCGACACGAACGTCCGCCTATGCAAGACCGGAGACGAACTCGATGCCGCAGTTGCTCGTGGTGAATGCGTGGCGTACTTCGATCGCTCAAAGGCATTTCTTGGCATGATACGCGACGAATGAAGATTGCACTCGAATCTCGGGTAACCAAGCCATGCAACGGAGCACGGCTTGCACGGTTCCTGGCAATGGACAATCAACCGTCCGTGCCCGCTGATGGCCAACGTTCTGCCGCTGAAGGACATGACGAAATTCACGCTGGCCTACGAACTTCACGAACATGGTTGGGCGACCGCAACGCTTTGCAATGACGACGTCTCTGTCGACATGACGGTCTCGTATCTTCACGATACGCTGCGAGAGCTTGCAAACGCTGCCTACCACGTGTCGCGTGGAACAGCGGATCGAATGGTTGTGTTCATGGATGAACCAGGAGAGCACCAGCTCAAGATCATGAGACTTGATGACAGTAACTGTTCATACAGCATTGATTGGTACGACGATTGGCACAGCTGGGGGATGAAATCCGTCGGCGACGGTTACCCGAAACGTATTACGGAGGGCGTTGTATCCGCGCGGCGATTCATGCAGCAGGTGCATACAGTCCTTTGGACTTTGTTCGATACTTTCGGAATTGACGGCTACAAATCTCGGTGGTGCGAACATGATTTTCCCGAAGCCGAAATGAAGCGACTTTCCGGCGTGTACCGGGATTGAACGCACAATGAATGCAGAACAAACCGATGCACACGGAGCGGCGGAGTCGAGGTCTTTTGGGTTTTAGTTTTTACTCTTTCGCCGCCGCCCGGTGATCGTCGGCGTTATCGCGGCGACTTGTGTAGGACGTAGCGATGCCGATCTTGGTTGCACACCACGCCGTCATTGATGCTCGTGACCGTCTGCTCGACGGTTCAACGATGACACAATGGAAACATTCAACACAGCGAACATCAAACCAATCGACGCTGGACACAATGGACGACACAACTGCGGTCGGTCGATCGGCACAATCCGTTGCTCGATCCAGCAACATTCGTCGCGGTCATGCGAACGGTCGTCAACCTTTCTAACGAACGACTGCGTTCCGGTTGCCAACCGATCGCCTCACCGCGACTCCAACGT
Source organism: Rhodopirellula halodulae (assembly GCF_020966775.1). NCBI lineage: Bacteria > Pseudomonadati > Planctomycetota > Planctomycetia > Pirellulales > Pirellulaceae > Rhodopirellula > Rhodopirellula halodulae. The sequence continues at coordinate 382,581 of NZ_JAJKFV010000030.1, forward strand.
TTCACCGCTGCGTAGACTCCCGGAAGCAATGCGAACGATGTCGACTACACCTGATTCAATCCTGTGACGTTCTCCATCGACATCGTACCCATCGCTTCCTCATCTGTCGGTGCGCTCGTGATCGTCACTCGACGGTATCGAATCGCTCGATTGGATAAACGATAGTATTCCCGATAACCACGCGATGATGACGGAGCGGTGGTGGAGACCAACTCGGCGTTCCAATCACAACCCTCGCCACCGCCCGCATATCGCAAACGTTCTGCCAATCAACTCTGACATTCCCGTGACGTCTAACCCATACGCACCACCAACGACAGAGCCGAGAGAGGCAAGCCCAACACAATCAACGCGTCGTCTTCGTCGCGGTCCCGCGATTTACATCGTTGGGTTTGGCCTGCTCGGCGGTTTTGGATCGATTCCCTTCCTCGCACGCCAAAGCCCACTTGGGTTCGTTGTCGTTCTAGCCGGGTGCATTATCGGCGGGATTGTTTACCGTTTTCGCTCTCAGGATTGGCCGCATGATCCAACAATTTTTAGACGTCAACTGACATACGCTGCCATCGCTTTGGCATTACCGCCCGCCGTGCTGTTTGTTTTGGCCGGTTCGCGTGGGCAGGGACCTGGATTCGTTGTGATTGGGTTAGTCGTGGGTATGTCTGTCGCCTGTGGTATACTCGTTAGCGGATCGCGGAGACTTAATGCACCGCAGGAGAAGCCAGAACCATCGGATGCACCCGAGTCGGCGAGTCGGGCGTTTTGACAATGGAAGATCTCTCGCGCCGACCGGGTGATCCGTACCGTTCGCCGACATGAGAGTCCTCAAATCATGGCAATCCGTATCTTTCCGCTGATCGCAATCACGCTTTTGTCTTGCGGCTGCAGTTCACAGAACGAAAACCCATCACAAGCTGATGTCTCGTCGAACTGGACGCCCGCAGAGCTGTCGGAACGCCAGGGCGACCTCTATAGCTACTTGCTTTCCGAACTTGAGGAGCCTGAAAAGTACGTCGATCTAGATGAGCCTGATGGGCGAATCTACTGCCTGACATTGACGCCAATGGATCAATGGTCCGATACGGGCAACTGGCGCAATATACCAACGGATTTCCTGCATGAGCACCCAGAGCTCAATATTTGGTATAGGCCTGCAACCGATGCGTATCTCAAAGACGGTCATGTGTTGACAAAGGATTCCGATGCTCGTGCCTGGATGGAATGGGTCACGATTCGTCGATGGGTATCCGAAACGGAGGCCGAGGTTCAGACCGGCGTCTGGTGTTGCCCGCTGGGTGGGGGCGCATCAACGCGAACATATGAGAAGATTGACGGCAAGTGGAGAATCATCGACTATGGAGAGTCCTGGGTTTCGTAGTATCTGCGGCGAACCAAGCAATGCACCCGAGTCGCGAAGTCGGGCGTTTTGGCAATGGACAATCTCTCGTCGCGACCGGGTGATTGCCGACGTTATCCAAATGAGAAGTTGGGCAAAACCTACTTGGAGCCTTAGCGACACAATTCTGTTGCCGATCGCCGCCGTCGCATGCATGAGCATAGCCGGCAATTTGCATCGACTGTCCTTCCCTGTCCGAAACCGTCTTCAAGTTTTGGTTGAGCTGAACGTCTATGAGTCATCACGTTTCTTCCCAGAATGGTTGTCCGATCAACTCGTCTACGCATCCGACAGTATTCCGACCTACGCAGCCGCTTATTGCGTCGCGGCAATTGCACTTCCCTTCGGTCCGCGTGTTCGAGTGCTTGGGCTAATGACGCTCCTTGCCAGCGCGGTTGCAATTGAGCTTTCGCCATTTGGACGCTGGGCAGACCGATGGATTGGCTCCTGCTTTTTTCTGTTGCTAATAGCGAGCTACGTGTTGGCAATGCGTGCGGCTCCTCGATTGGTTGGGCATGAAACTACATGCCGTGCGTATGTCCTGATTTTGGCGACTGGCTTGCTGTTCTTCCCCTCATACTATGGGTATCTCACGGGGTTTCGAAATGGATAACCATCGCATGCACACGGAGCGGTGGTGGAGACCTGTTTCATTTTCCAATCACGCTGGCTTCCACCGCCCGGTGATGCTGAGCGTTCGTCGATGCAATAGGCCACCTGTGACCTGAAATGCGGATTTCCCAATTCTCTATCCGTGCACTCGTAGTCGCGATAGGATTCATCGCGATTTGCCTCCATTTCGCTACGCGGCAACAACGCATAGCCGCAGAACTACGCAATGCCGATGCGAGGATCTACTATCGGTATCAGTACGAGAACTGGGACGATCCGGAACGGTACTCGCGAAACAATAGGTTGGAACTGCCTTCGCTAATCCGCTTTGCTGGTCCGGACATGGTATCGACCATCGTCGACGTGTCTTTGTCTAGGCCGGAAGATCCGTCTCGGGCCGCCGAACTCTGTTCGAAACTGCCCAATTTGAGGCTTCTCGCGATACAAGATTGTCCGCTAGCCGACAGTGATCTGAATCAACTAGCTCGCCTCAATGATCTTCGCGGACTATATCTCCGGGGTACATCGATTACAGACGCTTCAGTCGCGACACTCAAAGAACTCCGCCATCTGCGTGTCCTCAATGTTACCGAAACCTCTTTGTCCGAGGAGGCGCTAGCCGAACTGCGGCAGTCGCTACCTAATACCAAGATACACTCTGGTGCCCGCATTGGTAGTATGATGTGATGACGTAACGATCTTGCGGCGAGCGACGAACCATGGGTTGCAACGGAGGCCGCGAGCTGACGTATTTGAAGTGGAAAGTCGCTCGCGCGGCCCCGCTGAACCCTACCGTTCCCCGACTGATTCTTTGCGATTTTCGACGTGGACGCTCAACCCCAAATCGTCGCCGACATCGTGATGCTTTCACCGTCCGAGGGTGGTCCCAGACACGGTATCGAAATCAATTCCGAGTGGCGATACATGCCACATCTGGCGATTGACGATCGCACAAACCGCAAAGCTAGAACTGACGCAAACAACCAACTCCTCGAACATTACATGGGCGTACTGTTCGAGCCCGCATTGTCGGTGGTTGATCCCAAGACTGGCTCCGGCCAATATCCGTTGCGGCTCATGTACTATCCCCGCGTTGACTACTCTACTCTTCAGACCAGTGCCACATTTACTGTTCGCGAGGGCGGACGCATTGTTGGGCACGGAGTTGTGGTATCGTCAACTCTAGCCGCGGATGAAGCGTAGAGCGGGGAACAATCCAATGCACCCGAGCGGCGAAGTCGGGCGTTTTTGAATGGACAGTCTCTCGTCGCCGCCGGGTGATTGGTGACGTTCGGTGAATAGAATGTCTCAGCTGATATCGATGCTTTGCCTTTTCGCAGTCGGGATGATTGCGTTGCTCGCCGCCGCGTATTGCCAAACCACTGAAGCCGAGTCGATGGGAGAAAATTGCGTCATTTACGTTGGTTTCGCGGGACGCTTCCTTGCGTGGCTTTCCATTGCGATATTGTCGTCACACATTTTCTCATCCAAGGCCGTGCCAACCATTCAACGCTTGGCTCTTACCTTCATGCTGTTTCTTATGGGTACCAGTGTTGTCATCGCTGGGCCATCGCCCAGTACCCTGCTGCAAATGTTGCATACAAACACGCTAGAGGTGCTATCCAGCTATCGAATTGGCATCTTCTCCGTGGTCTCATTGATCACTGTTCCATTCCTGATAGCAACTGGATCGCAAGGTAAGCAAAGTTTTGTTTTGCAATTCACTCTTCTTCAGTTCATTGGAACTCTCTTGCTAGCGTGCGTCTTACTGTCAATTGTTCACACGCATGGGTCATTCGCATTTCATTATTTCGCGTCTCTCACCCTGCTGGGGTGGATTGGCTCCCAACTTGCGGTCTTGAAAGAAGATGGCGCGATTGCTCCTACTGGCGTAGCAACGCTGGCAATGGTCGCTGTTTTTGCCATGAACCACTATGGACTCACTGACTGGATGGGACCATCGCCGAAATTGGCGATATTCACCATGAGCGGCGTCCTGCCGCTCTTGGTTTGCATTGCACTTGCGGCATCGGTCACCTGGGGCGTGGCGACGTGGAACCCCGACAAGTTGTGTAGCACCGAACCATCCGATGCACCCGAGTCGCCGAGCCGGGCGTTTTGAAAATGGAAGATTGCTCGCGGCGACCGGGTGATCGGTGACGTTCTGCTATTTGATCAATGACGGATCAAACGTCGCTCGATATCGTGCAACGCTACGCCGCTCGTTGGGGTATCCCCTCACCGCATCCGACGCGGATCGAAATCGAACGCAAATGGTTTCGAAATGTTGCTCACAAATTGCGATTCGACTCTGAGCACTGGGAAGGATTCGCGTACGTCGAACGAGGCTGTTCCGAACCATCCGTTTTCGACTTCCGCCCGCGCGTGGACGGTCTCTTGATGCCGCCGCTTTGGGCTACGTACCCCACGTACTCCGCCGTAACGGTTGGATGGCGAATGGGCGGTGGCGAAGACTACCGGTATGTATGGTGGGAATGGTATGGAACGCTATCAGACGCTGAACGCGCTGAATACCAGACGACTTCTCCCGTGCCGTCCGATCATCGGAATTGGGACTTGTGGTTTTACGATGTCGATACAATTGACGACCTCGATGCCGCATTCGCTGTAGACTGAAGCAGAACCATGCGATGCACACCGAGCCGCCGAGTAGTGTTTACACAAGTGGTGGATCGCTCGCGGCGGCCGGGTGATCGCTGCCGTTATGCGTGAGACAGAAGCTCAACTCCATGCTCACGATTGGTGCTCACTGCAGATCCAATCGATGCTGGATACCGGAGCGCTCTCGTGCATGGGAACGCCGCGTGAAGTTCAGGCTCGCGATTGTGCTCGCCCCGTGCCCACACAGAATCCAACATCGCTTGCACCAATCGTCGACGTTGACACGACTGACACTCAAGTACTCGTGGCCTCACCGACTATCATCGAAATGCATCGCTCGGCTGACAGTCGAACATCTACTCCACTCCATGCTTGTGATCGCGCTCGGCTCCCGCGGAAATGCATAACCATACCGTGCACACGGAGCGGTGGTGGGGAGTTGGTACACTTTCCAATCACATCTTTCGCCACCGCCCGGTGACGGCTGCCGTTATCGCGGCGACTCATGCAGGACATGGCGATGTCGTTCTCGGTTGCACACCACGCCGTCATTGATGCTCGTGACCGACTGCTCGACGATTCGTTGATGAAACGATTGAAAATTCAAGACGTTGAACATCAAACCAATCGACGTTGAAAACAATGGCGGACACAACTGCGGTCGGTTTCTCGGTACACTCCGTCGCTCGGTTTCGCGACATTCGTCGCGGTCATGCGAACGGTCGTCAACCTTTCGGACGAACGACTGCGTTCCGGTTGCCGACCGATCGCCTCACCGCGACTCCAAAGTTTCACCGCTGCGTAGACTCCCGGAAACGATGCGAACGATGTCGATTACGTCTGATACAATCCTTTGACGTTCTCCATCGACATCGTACCCATCGCTTCCTCACCTGTCGGTGCGCTCGTGATCGTCACTTCACGGTTTCGAATCGCTCGATTGGATCAACATTTGTATTCCCGATAACCACGCGATGATGACGGAGCGGTGGTGGAGACCAACTCGGCGATCCAATTGCATCCCTCGCCACCGCCCGCATATCGCAAACGTTATGCGTGAGACCAAAGCTCGGATGCATGCTCGCGATTAGCAATCAATGCCGACCCAACCGATGCAGGATACCGGAACGATCTCGTGCTCGGAAATGCCGCGTGAAATTCATCCTCGCGATTGCGCTGGAGCCTCGCCGAAACGATGTTCGACAACGCGTCCATGACTCGTCGACGCTGAACCGACTGACACTCGGCCGTTCGTGACTTCAACGACTCTCATCGAAATGAATCGCTTGGCGGACTATCGAATATCTACTCCACTCCGTGCTTGTGATTGCGCTCGCCGGCCGCGGAAATGCATAACCATGCCGTGCACACGGAGCGGTGGTGGAGAGTTGGTACACTTTCCAATCAGATCATTCGCCACCGCCCGGTGACGGCTGCCGTTATCGCGGCGACTAATGCAGGACGTAGTGATACCGATCTCGGTTGCACACCCCGCCATCATTGATACTCGCGATCGTCTGCTCGACGGCGCTACGATGACACAATGAAAACGTTCAACACCAAGAACGTCAAACCAATCGATGCTGAACACGATGGCGGCCACAACTGCGGTCGGTCGCTCTGCACACTCTGTCGCTCGACCATGCAACATTCGTCGCTGTCATGCGAACGGTCGTCAACCCCTTCAACGAACGGACTGCGTTCCGGTTGCCAACCGATCGCCTCACCGCGACTCCAACGTATCACCGCTGCATAGACTCCCGGAAACAATGCGAACGATGTCGATTGCGTCTGATGCCATCCTTTGACGTTCTCCATTGACATCGTACCCATCGCTTCCTCACCTGTCGGTGCGCTCGTGATCGTCACTCGATGGTTTCGAATTGCTCAATTGGTTCGACGATAGTATTCCCGATAACCACGCGATGATGACGGAGCGGTGGTGGAGACCAACTAGGCGTTCCAGTCACATCGCTCGCCACCGCCCGCATATCGCAAACGTTCTGTCACAAATGCTTGACTTTGTTCCAGCGCTAAAACCGTGGTCAGCGTTATCGCCAAACGAACGGGAATTCGGTTGGCCACGTGAGAACTACGGAGTCATCCCGCAGAACCAATTCGATTCCATTGGGATCGTTGATGCTCCCGATCGCCAACGGCTGAATTCTTGGCTTGATCGCCTACTTCCAAGGAAATCTCGGGACCAACTTGGTTTTCCAACTTCCGAACTTCTGCGGTTGACCGACGAATCCTGGAACACTGACGATGGGGTGCAATCCGTGCGTCAGTGGCTGCACGATCGGGATGTACCTTACCAAACGACGGTCTACATGTTCTACGATCGGCGGATGATCCTCACCATGCCTTGGCGTTTGCTTGTAAAATATTGGGATGCGTTCGCTTGGTCTGTCGGGTACGCAATGGTCGCGACTGATTCGTCCTGCCAATGGGCTTGCATGTTTCACCACGAGAACGTCATCGAGTTCGGATGCTACACCAAGAAAAGGACAGAACCATCCGATGCACCCGAGTCGCCGAGTCGGGCGTTTTGACAATGGAAGATTGCTCGCGGCGACCGGGTGATCGGTGACGTTCGCCGATCATCGTCGTTCTCGTTTGGCCGCGAGCATTTTGCGTGCTCCATTAAACTCGTCTTCATCAACAAATTGGATGATCGTTTCACCATCGTTGAACGTTACTTGGGCCTCACCGTCATGCTCGAAACCGAATACGGACACGTCTCGTACACCACTGACCATCGTCCGCAGATCGACACGCTCCAACAACGCTTTGAACACATCTTCGGAGTAAAAACCGAACTTCGCGGATTCCGCGTGCCTTTTAACCACCTCGTATTTCGCAATCTTTGAATTGAGTTTTTCGACCCGTTCTTTGTGCGTATTGGCCATGCGTTTGTGATCCACATACCAGCCGATCGAGGGCCCGACGATTGTAATGGCGCTCAGTGCATCGCGGATGCTGATCTTGTACTTCGCCATCGGCTAGTCCCATTGCTGGATTGATCGTTCAACTGGACGTAGAATACCCCGGCGAACCATCGGATGCACACGGAGCGGCGGTGGTCAATTTTTACAAAATGGTTACCGTGCTCCCGCCGCCCGGTGATCCGTACCGTTCTGCCAACGACTGTCTCCGCGGCGAAAGACTTGAGCATTACTAGCACCACAAGTTTGATGACGAATCCCTACACGCCACCGTTAACGGAAGCTCCAACGGTTGAATCTAACCAAACTGCACTAGTTCCGACCAAACCGATCATCCCCGCACTAATTGGTTTCTTCACCTACGGAACATCATCACCATATGCTCTCGTTCTTTGCATCGAACAATATTTGGACCCGAGGGTACACCCTGTGCCTCGGTCGACACACGTTGCAGTCGCCCTTGCTTTTCTCGGAACTGTCGGTTGGTTCGGTTTGAATATGGCTTACTATTCGCAGACAATGGACATGCTGGCCGGAAACCCACCTGCGATGTACGCCCACATCGGACTGATGATATGGTTGGCGACTGCTGTGTTCTTGATTTGGGCGATTTGGCGTACCATTCGGTTTAGCCGAGAATATGCCGCCGGTCGATTGATATCTATCCAGAAGTGACGGCTTGCGATTGCCCCAAAAGTAAGAAGGGCAGAACAATCCAATGCACCCGAGCGGCGAAGTTGAGCGTTTTCAAATGGAGAATCTCTCGTCGCCGCCGGGTGATTGGCGACGTTATCCGACTGAAGTAGCTTGATGGCATTCCTTCTTTTACCCATTGCTGCCTTCGCAATGCTGCTGTTCTTCGGCACTACACTCGGGCTCCTTTCAAGAGTTGGCGGGTGGTCCGAAATGGCTGCTATGTTTGAATGCGACAATCGTCCTGACGGAAATCAAAGCTATTTTCAATCCGCACGGGTTGGCTGGATCAACTACGGGTCTTGCCTGATCCTGATGGCTTCGGACTCCGGCCTGTATATGTCCGTCCTCCCCCTTTTTCGATTCGGCCATCCACCATTGCTGATTCCTTGGGACCGCATCCAGATCGACTCCCCAAGCACCGGGGTTCTTAGTCGTTCCGCATCGGTTTCGGTTGACGCTGGTCGCCCCATAATAATAACCCTACCTGCTCGGTTTTTGCCGCATCCAGAGGCCTCGCAAGACGGCGGATAACCATCGCATGCACACGGAGCGGTGGTGGAGACCTACTTCACATTCCCATCACATTGGTTTCCACCGCCCGGTGATGCCGGCCGTTATCGCGACGACTCATGCAGGACGTAGTAATGCCGATCTCGGTTGCAAACCACATCATCATCGATACTCGCGAAGGCAGTTCGACGGTTCAATAGTGACACAATAAAACGTTCAACACCATGAACGTCAAACCAATCGACGCTTGACACAATGGGCGACACAACTGCGGTCGGTCGCTCGCCACATCGAGTCGCTCGAATTGTAACATTTGTCGCGGTCACGCGAACGGTCGTCAACCTTTCTGACGAACGCCTGCGCTCCGGTTGCCAACCGATCGCCTCACCGCGACTCCGACGTTTCACCGCTGCGTAGACTCCCGGAAACGATGCGAACGATGTCGATTACGTCTGCTACAATCCTATGATGTTCTCCATCGACATCGTACCCATCGCTTCCTCACCTGTCGGTGCGCTCGTGATCGTCACTCGACGTTTCCAAGTCGCTCGATTGGATCAACGAAAGTATTCTCGATAACCACGCGATGATGACGGAGCGGTGGTGGAGACCAACTTGGCGTTCCAATCACATCCCTCGCCACCGCCCGCATATCGCAAACGTTATCCGACTGAAAAATCAGCCGTGAGCACCGGTCCTAATCCCTACCTGACACCGCAAGTCTCGCCGTCATCCCAAACGCGGAACAGACGGAATTGCTGCCCTGTATGCGGCGGAACCCTAAACCGCTTTCGTCTCGCACTCCCGTTTTCTCGGTGCACGACTTGCAAGCGTAGGATCCGTCTTCGCAACTCCGCAATGGCGAGTACACTTTCCACGCTCACCGCGGTCGTATGCCTTGGCTCGCTTATCTATTTCGAAGCTACACCTGAACGTCACGGAACCCTCTTCCTTGTCCACGCGATTTCATTTGTCACTCTAGGGTCATTTTGGTTCCATGCCTATGGCACGCCATCGTTGGTCGGCTACTGGCTTGGACATGCGACAGATGCGACGCTAGCACGCGAACGAGATAAGTATCGCAACGAAACCAATGGATAACCATGACATGCACACGGAGCGGTGGTGGAGACCTGCTTCGCTTTCCAATCACACTGGTTTTCACCGCCCGGTGATGTCCGCCGTTCGCCCAACTAATGCCGTTTCACCCCGAAACGATTGTCGACCTATGGACGGCACGGATTCCGGGCCTTGGTCGTTTTGCGGAGCATCATTGGCTTGTAGTCTGCCACGATGGCTCCATTGACCGCTGGGAGGTTTGGCAATCACCTGACGAATGCGTCACGTCTTGGGGCCACCTCCACCGAAACCTGCTACGGCCTTCATCCGGTGTTGGCAACGGCCCGGGGCGTCTCGTCTATCGCTGGTCGGGCGATGTTGCCGCCCGCCTCGCTTCAAGGATCGAATCCACCCCGAACAATTACCCATGGAATAATTGTTACCGAATCTATCCCGGCCCCAACAGCAATACCTACGTCCAATGGGTGCTTGGCCCATTGTATACTTTGGGTTGGCGTGGATTCGGTCGGCGATACGCAACACCCACCCGCCTCGCGAAGCCAAGGGCGAACAATGCCGTGCACCGGAGCGGCGGCAACGCGTTTTCAGATGGTTAGTTTTACTCTCGCCGCCCGGTGACGGCCGACGTTATCCGACTGAAATGCAACCGACCGCCACGAGTGTGCCAACATCAACCGGCAAGATCGTGCTCCGATCCTTGTCGAAGGAACTTGATACGGACACG
>NZ_JAJKFV010000031.1 GCF_020966775.1 Rhodopirellula halodulae
GCCGACGTTATCCGACTGAAATGCAACCGACCGCCACGAGTGTGCCAACATCAACCGGCAAGATCGTGCTCCGATCCTTGTCGAAGGAACTTGATACGGACACGTTTCGACGCCGATTGGTTGATTGCTGCAATGAGACAACGATCTACGACCGCCTATTCCGCTCCCGCCTATCATCTAATCGCTACTCGTTCGACGACGCTGCTGGATTCATACGCTGGGCCGACGACGGTTGGCGTACAGGAAGTCATTTTGTATTCGTCGCGCTGGATTCGGACGACTTACCCATTGCAAGCTGCGACATTAAGACGACGACACGAGTGCGGGATGAAATCGGCTATTGGCGGTCACGCCGCAGGATGGGTTGCATGACGGATATCGCCGATGCGATGATGCGGCTCGCTATTGCTGACGGGTTCCGAGAACTTTTCGCTCGAATACACCCTTCGAATCCCGGCTCAGCAGCCGTCGTCAAACGCCTCGGGTTCGAGCGGCATGGCAAAAAGGACGATTATATTCTCTACCGCTTCCTAAACCCGCAGGTCATTGGATAACCATTGCGTGCACACGGAGCGGTGGTGGAGACT
>NZ_JAJKFV010000032.1:0-4119 GCF_020966775.1 Rhodopirellula halodulae
CCGTACAACTATCTTGACGCCGATTACACCGGATCGATTACGGGCGTGACGGGAATTGACTCCTGGTGGATTCGGTACTTCGACTACATTTAGCGGCGAACAATGCGATGCACACCGAGCCGCCGAGTAGTGTTTTCACAAGTGGTGGATTGCTTGCGGCGGCCGGGTGATCGCTGCCGTTATCGCGGCGACTTATGCAGGACGTAGTGATACCGATCTCGGTTGCTCACCACGCCACCATTGATGCTCGCCAATGGCCGTTTGACGGTTCAACGATGACACAATAAAAACGTTCAGCACCATGAACGTCAAACTAGTCGACGATGAACACCATGGCGGACAAAACTGCGGTCGGTCGCTCGGCACACTTCGTCGCTCGATCCTGCAACATCCGTCGCGGTCATGCGAACGGTCGTCAACCTCTTGGACGAACGGACTGCGTTCCGGTTGCCAACCGATCGCCTCACCGCGACTCCAACGTATCACCGCTGCGTAGACTCCCGGAAACGATGTGAACGATGTCGACTCCGTCTCATATAGGCCTTTGACGTTCTCCATCGACATCGTACCCATCGCTTCCTCACCTGTCGGTGCGCTCGTGATCATCACTCGACGGTTCCGAATTGCTCGATTGGATCCGCGATTGAATTCCCGATAACCACGCGATGATGACGGAGCGGTGGTGTAGACCAACTCGGCGTTCCAATCACATCGCTCGCCACCGCCCGCATATCGCAAACGTTATTCGGTGACATCTCCGCCCATACCGGAATGCTCCACGTTCGGTACTTGAACCGGCGCTCGCCCATTCCCAACCCTGCGCGTTTCTTGCGCACGCGGTGCATTTGCCGACAGTAAACTGCACGCACTGGTCGAAACCGAAGTCGCGTTTTACACGCCACCGATTTGGCCGAAGGCTAACGATCGCGACCGGCAGTCTCAACTCTAGGATCGGCTGACACCCGAACCCAATTAGCTCTCGCTGCAGGGCGTGATGCGATTCTCACCTGCGTTTTCCCTGCGGGGCTCGGGCTTCGCTTGCGACGCCGGCACCGATGCAACACGGGCTCGTTCTCGACGAAACCGTCGCCTCGACCCAGAGCACTCCGAATAACCATTGCGTGCACACGGAGCGGTGGTGGAGATCTGGTACTCTTTCCAATTACATCTTGCGCCACCGCCCGGTGACGCCGAACGTTACCCGACTGAATTCTGGATACTCAACACGCGATGCGAATCAGCATCTCCACTGCTGCAAGGAACCGAGCGTTCTCACGTGCATGCCGTCGCGTACGCAACGATGTTCAGGCCACACTCGACCGGATAGCGGCCACTGAACTGCGTGATCCGACATGGGAAACTGTGCTGCTGATAATCGCAGATGAACTTGACGCTCAAGCCATCTCTGAGATCCCGAACAACGACGACTTACTTCAACTGCAGACGGGCTTCCCGTCATTCGATGACTACACTCCCGCAAATGACTCGGCGATATTCCGTGCGTTTCTCACGCAGATTGGATTGGCGGTGGATCAGTGTGGACTGACACCATCGGATCGCGAACGCATTTTTGCTATACTTGAAACGACGTCAGATTGAGGCGTTCAACGTGACGCCAATACCCAGAACGCGGGTAACAATCGCGTGCACCGGAGTACGCGAGTCGGGCGGTTGTGAAGTTGAGAATCTTTCGCGCGTACCCGGTGACGCGTGACGTTATGGCCAGTAACTCGAACGGAGAATGAGATGCGAACTACCGCCGTAGTACTAACGATTTTGATGGCCGGCATCGCCAATGCGCGCGAACCCATTCAACATCCCGTATCCGTCGCACTGGGGCCGAAGGCTTACCGTGACGGTGACGTTATTCAAATCACAAATGTCATTTCGACGTCTGATCGGCTCGAACAAGGCGATACGGTGACTGTAACTGGACGAGTTCGTCTCGATTCGGCAGACGATGCGAAACTTTGCTTCTACTTGACGCAGACAAAGGGTGACGGTCTTGAAGAGACCGACGCGACACAAGAAGTAAACGTCAAACACGGCGTTTCAGATTTTGAAGTGACGACAACGATCAAACACTTAGGCGTCCTTCACCTGTCCCTGTACCGAACCACAACCGGAAAACCGTTCGGCGGCGTCTATTTTGGAACATCCGACCAAATGAAGTCATTGTCGGATGCTAGCGTCCGGCACTACTTGCAGGACTAACGGCAAAGAAGCCATAACCATCGGATGCACACGGAGCGGCGGTGAATCGGTTTTTGAAGTGGAGAATTGTCTCCCGCCGCCCGGTGATCCGTGTCGTTCGCCGACTGAATCTATGCGTCTTCCACTGCTTTTGACCGCATTGCTGGTATTTGGCTGCTCGGCCGAAACCGAGCGACCAGTGCTCCCATCCACTGGCGAACCGATGCCTGCCGAAGCTACTGATGCCTTGCGTAACGGATCGGCGTTTGAATTGCTTTCCCTTGATCCAAGCTATCTCGACGCCGAACAACGACCGAACGATTTTCACAACTGGAACACGTTGGGGGCGACGCCGGTCTCTCGCGATGATCGTACGAAAATTGCGGAATTGCTTATCGCGAGTGTTCCCGAGAATCCCGGGGCGATCGCCGCGTGCTTTAATCCTCGACACGGCATACGTGTCGTGCACGACAACCAGCAGTTTGACTTTGTCATCTGTTTTGAGTGCTTGCAGATTTACTGGTACATTGATGACGAAAAGCAGCCGACCATTCTGACGTCGGGATCACCACTTCCTGCGTTTAATGGCATATTGCGTGGGGCGTCGATTCCGCTGGCTGATCCTGCTTGAGACTGCGGCGAACCATGCGATGCAACGGAGCCGGGCTTGCAAGGTTTCACAAATGGACAATCAACTTTCCCGGCCCGCTGATCGCGGTCGTTATTTGGTAATGAAGTTCGACCCGTTAGACATATCCACGTTCAGCGAAATCAACGCGACGTTCGCGTCTGCGGACGACGAAAGCACGCGCGGCACCGTCTTGCTCGCCGCATTTGATGGCCACGCATTCAACTCGCATGGGCAACGTTCGTTTCGCCACATTGAATGCCTAGTGGCCGGCAATATGGTTGCCATTGAGCCGGATGCCGTCATCCTTGATTTCACACACCTCAAATACGAATGCGGTGACGAAATGGCGGGTGTCCTCTTCTATTGCTCCAATCACCCAATTGAAACAGGGCTGAAGCTTCCTGTCGCCGTGGTTACGTCAGAGATAAACCGCGCCGGTCTCACATCGCTTGTTCGCGACGAAATGCTTCAATCTGTCGACGATTGGCTATTCACCGATCTTGATGCAGCAATCAGCTCAATCAAACACAGGCTGACAATGCCGCGCGAAGCCAAATAACAATCCAATGCACCCGAGCGGCGAAGTCGGGCGTTTTGAAATGGACAATCGCTCGTCGCCGCCGGGTGATTGGTGACGTTATCGCGGCAACTCATGCCGGACGTGGCTACGCAGATCTAAGCTACATACAACGCTATCGTCGGTGTTCGCATTGTCTGTTCGACGATGCAACGTCGACACAATGAAAGCGTTCAACACTATGAACGCCAAACCAACCGACAGAAAACACGACACATCCCAAAACCGCGTTCGGTTGTTCGACACATGCCGTCGCTCGATCTTGCAACATTCGTCGCGGTCATGCGAACGGTCGGCAACCTTGCTGACGAACGACTGTGTTCCGGTTGCCAACCGATCGCATCACCGCGACTCCAACGTTTCACCGCTGCGTAGACTCCCGGAAACGATGCGAACGATGTCGATTACGTCTGATAGAATCCTTTGACGCTCTACATCGACATCGTACCCATCGCTTCCTCACCTGTCGGTGCGCTCGTGATTGTCACTCGACGTTATCAAATCGCTCGATTGGATCAATAAAAGTATTCCCGATAACCACGCGATGATGACGGAGCGGTGGTGGAGACCAACTCGGCGTTCCAATCACATCCCTCGCCACCGCCCGCATATCGCAAACGTTATCGCGGCGAAGATTGCAGGACGTGGCGATGATGATCTCGGTTGCACACCACGCCATCATCGATCATCGCGAACGGCCGCTCGACGGTGCAACGAT
>NZ_JAJKFV010000032.1:4129-26818 GCF_020966775.1 Rhodopirellula halodulae
GCACTTTCAACATCAAACCAATCGACGTTGCACACGATGGCGGACAAAACTGCGATCGGTCGCTCGCCACATCGAATCGCTCGAACTTGCAACATTTGTCGCGGTCATGCGAACGGTCGTCAACCTTTTTGACGAACGGACTGCGTTCCGGTTGCCAACCGATCGCCTCACCGCGACTCCAACGTTTCACCGCTGCGTACACTCCAGGAAACGATGCGAACGATGTCGATTGCGTCTGATGCAATCCTTTGACGTTCTCCATCGACATTGTACCCATCGCTTCCTCACCCGTCGGCGCGCTCATGATCGTCACTCGACGAATCCAAGTCGCTCGATTGGATCCACGAAAGTAATCCCGATAACCACGCGATGATGACGGAGCGGTGGTGGAGACCAACTCGACTTTCCAATCACATCCCTCGCCACCGCCCGCATATCGCAAACGTTATCGCGGCGACGAATCCAGGACGTGGCGATGACGATCTCGGTTGCTCACCACGCCATCGTTGATGCTCGCGAAGGGCCGCTCGACGGTTCAACGATGACACAATGAAAACGTTCAACACCAAAAACGTCCAACCAATCGACGTTGCACACGATGGCGGACAAAACTGCGGTCGGTTGTTCGAGACACTTCATCGCTCGATCCTGCAACATCCGTCCCGGTCAAGCGAGCGGTCGTCAACCTTTCCAACGAACGACTGCGTTCCGCTTGCCAACCGATCGCCTCACCGCGACTCAAACGTTTCCCCGCTGCGTAGACTCCCGGAAACGATGTGAACAATGTCGATTACGTCTGATACAATTCTTTGACGTCCTCCATCGACATCGTACCCATCGCTTCCTCACCTGTCGGTGCGCTCGAGATCGTCACTCGATGATTTCGAGTCAATCGATTGGATTAACGACAGTATTCCCGATAACCACGCGATGATGACGGAGCGGTGGTGGAGACCAACTTGGCATTCCAATCACATCGCTTGCCACCGCCCGCATATCGCTACCGTTATCGCGGCAACTCATGCCGGACGTAGCTACGCAGATCTCAGCTACACACAAGGCTATCGTCGGTGCTCGTGTTCGTCTTCTCGACGACGTATCTACGGCACGATGGAAACATCCAACACAGTGAACATCAAACCAATCGACGTTGAAAACCATGGCGGACACAACTGCGGTCGGTCGCTCGGCACACTCCGTCGCTCGACCGTGCAACATCCGTCGCGGTCATGCGAACGGTCGTCAACCTTTCTGACGAACGGACTGCGTTTTGGTTGCCAACCGTTCGCCTCACCGCGACTCCAACGTGTCACCGCTGCGTAGACTCCCGGAAACGATGCGAACGATGTCGATTGCGTCTGATACAATTTTTTGACGTTCTCCATCGACATCGTACCCATCGCTTCCTCACCGGTCGGTGCGCTCGTGATCGTCACTCGACGGTTCCAAATCGCTCGATTAGATCCACGATAGTATTCCCGATAACCACGCGATGATGACGGAGCGGTGGTGGAGACCAATTTGGCGTTCCAATCACATCGCTCGCCACCGCCCGCATATCGCAAACGTTATGCGTGAGACAGAAGCTCAAATCGATACTTGCGATCAGTGCTCACTGCCGACCAGACCAATGCTGGATGCCGGAACGATCTCCTGCTCCGAAATGCCGCGTGAAGTTCATGCTCGCGTTTGCGCCTGATCCGTGCACAAACAAAACACCACACCGCGTCCATTGTTCGTCGACGCTGAACCGACTGACACTCAATTGCTCGTGACCTCAACGACTCTCATCGAAATGAATCGCTCGGCGGACAATCGAACATCCACTCCACTCCATGCTCGTGGTCGCTCTCGGCTGCCGCGGAAATGCATAACCATAGCATGCACACGGAGCGGTGGTGGAGACCTACTTCACTTTCCAATCACGTTGGCTTCCACCGCCCGGTGATGCTGACCGTTATGCGTGAGACAGAAGCTCAATTCCATGCTTGCAATTGGTGCTCACCGGCGAGCCAACCGATGTTGGAATATGGAACGAAATCTCGCTCGGAAATGCCGCGTAGAATTCAATCTCGCGATTGCGCTCCCCTCGTGCCGAAACGACGCTCGACACCGCGTCGATGACTCGTCGATGCTGAACCGACTGACACTCAGCCGCTCGTGACCTCACCGACTCTCATCGAAATGAATCGCTCGGCTGACAATCGAACACCTACTCCGATCCATGCTCGTAATTGCGCTCGGCTGCCGCGGAAATGCATAACCATTGCATGCACACGGAGCGGTGGTGGAGACCTACTTCACTTTCCAATCACGTTGGCTTCCACCGCCCGGTGATGCTGACCGTTATCCGACTGAGGCTGCTAGATCCACGCCTGTCTGTGTCATGCTGTCATCTTTCAACCGCACCCGTAAAGTTGTCCTTGTTGCTGCAGCCATCCTTGTTGCAGTAACCCTCAGTTTCAGCTTTTACCTGATGCAGCAAGAAACCGCCCGGATGTGGCACCACCCCAACCCACACAAGACTTCGATCGACGATTGGGCAGCCAGATGGTACTCGAAAAATGCGAACTACAGGGTTGTTGCAGGCTGCGATTGCTGTGCAGGAGTCTACCAGGTCCGGGCATCGCGGCTCTCCATCTTCATGTTTCCTCGTGTCGTGGCAGATGGTATCGACTGGCAAGCTGATGGCTGGACACTTCCCGGGCGAGAATAACAGACGGCGGATAACCATCGGATGCACCGGAGCGGCGGAGCCGTGCGTTTTCGCAGTGGTAAGTCGTTCGCCGCCGCCCGGTGATCCGGGTCGTTACCCGACTGAAGACGTGCAATGGAATGCTTAACTGTAATCAACGTCCTCCTGTTGGTTCTGTCGAATGCTCCGCCGTACGTGCTGGACGCTCGCAGTACACTGCAACGATTTGAAGATTCTGACATCGAAACGCTGGGTCGTGACCCTTTTGCGGGGACCGGTCTTTGCGGTGCTTTGCTTCCCATTCACGTCCGGCGTGACGTTCACTACGTCTGTCTTCCGCGCGATGGATTCACGCTCGATGATCTCCGGCGACTCCGCAAACTTCCGAACCTAAAACAAGTACGAAGTCGCACCGCTCTGACCGAAGCGCAGGACCAAGCTGTCCGCGAATCTGTTCCGCCTGGCACTTGGCTCATATACAATGTTCGTCACCGGCTTGGGTCTGCCACGAATAGCGTGACGCTTCGTGCTGACGGAAGAGTCGCCGACGAAGACGTGAACGGCGATGGAATCGTAGACGAGAATGACATCCTGTTGCGGGACGAAGACGACGGGTAACCATCGGATGCAACGGAGGACCGGTGGCCGGTTTTCACGAATGGATGATCAACTCCCGGTCCCCGCTGATCCGTATCGTTATCCGACTGAATACCCATGCTTCAACGAATTGGATGCTGGCTCTCATTCGTTAGCATCGTACTCGCGTTCACTGGCATTCTAATTGGTAGCATTGTCCTGCTACGCTACTCACCGCTGCTTTACTTCCTGTTGCTCTCTGCGGTATTCATCGGCTTGACGCTGCATAGCGCGATTGCGAACCAACGCTTGTTTCGATTGGTTGGTTCCGTTGGTTTCTCCGATTTCGCTATTGACGTTCCACGCGAGTACGTTGGCATTTATCGGCCTCACTGGGAGGTCGGGCACATCACTGTGCCCCTCACACCGCGAGCGTATGGTCTCTTCCCTGCCTTTGAACGATGGTGCCCGCGACTTGCACCACCAGACTATGACGACGTCTTGCCTGACGGACGCGGGCCATTCATTATTCGTTTTATCGGTCGGGTATCGAAACGCGGATCATATGGTCATATGGGCTCGGCGGATCGTAAGGTCGTCGTGGAAACAGTCCTCGAATCCCGGCCCCTCAAGACCGGCGGATAACCATCCGTTGCACACGGAGCGGCGATGGCGGGCTTTTTTTTGAGACCAAACGGGTCATCGCCGCCCGGTGAACGGAACCGTTATCGCGGCAACTCATGCCGGACGTGGCTACGCAGATCTTAGCTACATACAACGCTATCGTCGGTGCTCGTGATTGTCTGCTCGACGATGCAACGCCGACACAAAGAAGGCGCCCAACACCTTGAACGTCCAACCAATCAACGATGAACGCGATGGCGGACAATACTGCGGTCGGTAGCTCGGGACACTCCATCGCTCGATCTCGCAATATCAGTCGCGGTCATGCGAACGGTCGCCAACCTTTCGGACGAACGACTGTGTTCCCGTTGCCAACCGATCGCCTCACCGCGACTCCAACCTTTTACCGCTGCGTAGACTCCCGGAAACGATGCGAACGATGTCGACTCCGTCTGATATAGTCCTTCGACGTTCTCCATCGACATCGTACCCATCGCTTCCTCAACTGTCGATGCGCTCGTTATCGTCACTCGACGGTTTCGAGTCGCTCGATTGGTTCAACAAAAGCATTCCCGATAACCACGCGATGATGACGGAGCGGTGGTGGAGACCAACTTGGCGTTCCAATCACATCCCTCGCCACCGCCCGCATATCGCTACCGTTCCCCGATCAGGAGTCAGTGATCGAATCAAATCCATACGCCGCGCCTCAACCTGCCGAAGCCGTCATGTCGCCGGAAGAAAACGCGATCCGGCGAATTCGACCATCGACGACCGGACTCATTCTAATGCTGTCGTTCCAATCGTTCGGCTACGCAATTGCTGGCGTGGTGGCCGTGGCAATGTTGGCTATCGGCGAGACTGTTGGCGCGACAATTTTTGGTATCTGTTTCGCCGTAGCACATTTTTTCGCTATGATTTTCATGATTCGATCTATGCGAAGAGTTCGTCGTCTTCAAGATCTACGCAACGGTCGAACTGCAGCGGTACTGGCGTGTATCCCTTTCGTTTCACCGGCGATCTGGATTGGCATACCGCTGGGCATTTGGCTATCCGTGGTCCTATTCAGGAAAGACGTGGCCGCGGCTTTCGACACCGCAATGTTGAAAAACGGGGAACCATCCGATGCACCCGAGTCGCCGAATCGGGCGTCTTGACAGTGGAAGATCTCTCGCGGCGACCGGGTGATCGGTGACGTTACCCAACCGAGACCATTGCGTTTAACACATCTGCTGACGTTTACAACAGCTACTATTCTGCTTGGCTGGTTTGCGTTCGTGACAATGCAATACGCTCAACATCGAATTCGGGTGAAAGGCATTGCACACCAGCTGCAGATGGATGACCGCGACTTTCATATCCTACCTGGAGCGCTCAATCCGCCGACCGCAATTGCTGCCGAAGAACGCTTGCTTGTGGTCGGCGAATCTGACAATGATTTTCTTCTCTGCAGCATTGTCCGCAATTCGCATTACACTGATTTCCGGGGACAATGGAAACTCGACGTCTGCTTTCGCCCCGACTTGCAACCAAAGCATCCCCGACTTGCGGTATGGGAATCGCTGGATCACTTCCCGACTGAAACAGACTTGAAGCGGTTTCGATCCGACGCGTTACGACAGCCATGGGTTAAATGGGACTGCCCCCAAGGGTCGAATCCGGAAAATGGTGGGTAACCATGACATGCACACGGAGCGGTGGTGGAGACCTGCTTCGCTTTCCAATCACACCGGTTTCCACCGCCCGGTGATGCCCGTCGTTATTCGTGTAAGAGAATGCTCTCTGTAAATCCCAGATGACCCCGCAGTACATCTTCTTTAACATGATACAGTGGTTTGGACCACTGGCATTGGCGAGCCTCATCCCTTTGGCAATCGTTGCGTCTATAACTCGTCCCGCTGCGTGGTCGAGATCTTACGCTATTGCAGTGCTACTCGTCGGGGCTGGCTCTTTGATCAACCATGTCGCATTAGTCCATTTCGGAGAACAAACGACCGATCCATCCACGGGAACCTTCACCAAATTTAATCCGCCACTACGACTCCTGGGCTTGTTTTTGCAATTCACCGGATACGTTTCTTGCCTACTCGGTTCCATCTTTTCATTCCGACTATTGTTCTCTGGCAATCGCTCCGCCATACCACCGGACTCGGAGTAACTGCTCGACCGATTGGCTAACCAGTGAGTGCTCCGTTACGAATAACCATTGCATGCACACGGAGCGGTGGTGGAGCCCCACTTCACTTTCCAATCACGTTGGCTTCCACCGCCCGGTGACGCGTGCCGTTATCCGACTGACAGCGTGGACATAGACTTCCTAAAATCACGACTGCGAACACGCATCAATGCGGCGAAGCACACGCGTCGCTCGCAAGCGGTCTTTACCGATGAGAACTACCACAATCCGCTCGTGTTGCAGGACTGTCCTCGGTGTGGTGGGCTTGGCACCATCGGCGTTCGGCTTTCCGACCCTTCTGTCGCAGCCGACGACACCTGTCCACAATGTAACGGAACCGGCATCACTGGTGACATTGAACTGTACTATCCGCACGCCCTTGAACGGCAGACCGCGATACCGAACGCAAGAGGATGGCTGGTCTGTCCAAACTGCGGTATTCGATTTACCGTACACGACGGCAACGCTTGGACCGGGTTGCGTCATCGTCCATGCGGACAGCCAATCAATATCCACGATGACACTGTTGACGCGAGTGACTGCGGATAACAGTCCAATGCACCCGAGCGGCGAAATCGGGCGTTTTGACAATGGACAATCTCTCGTCGCCGCCGGGTGATTGGTGACGTTACCCGATCGAAGCATGCACGTGAGCGCAATTACGAAACGTAGGCACATCCAGCTTATTGGGTTCGCGTTTGTGGTTGCGATTGGTTGGTTTGCGATTTCTCTCGTTAGAACGATCCGCGAGATTCCTGAAGCCTACGCTGCGTGGGACACAGGCACGCTCTTAACGACCTACATGGAGCAAAATGATGGCAGATGGCCATCCAATTGGGACGACCTTGCTACCGTAATCGGAGCAGGGCAACCGATGCTCTTCTCACGCTCAGACAGTGATGGGAATCCCATCTCGAACAGCGAGTACATCGACAAACTTCGAACAATGATCAAGGTTGACTGGTCCTTTGATCCCGTTCCCGGGACAACCGATCCCCCAGTTACTCGACCTGACGGCGACATTTTTCAAACGGTTTGGGTCGGCGGAGAGCCCAATGAAATGATAAGATCGTACATCGCTCACCATGCAGACAGTTCGGAGCTGACGGGTAACAATCCGATGCAACCGAGCGGCGAAGTCAAGCGTTTTGAGGTGGATAATCAACCGTCGCCGCCGGCTGATCGGTAGCGTTCGCCCAACTAATGCCGTTTCACCCCGAAGTGATTGTCGACCTATGGACGGCACGGATTCCGGGCCTTGGTCGTTTTGCGGAGCATCATTGGTTTGTAGTCTGCCGCGATGGCTCCATTGACCGCTGGGAGGTTTGGCAATCGCCTGACAAATGCGACACGTCTTGGTGCCACCTCCACCGAAACCTGCTGCGGCCTTCGTCCGGTGTTGGCAACGGCCCGGGGCGTCTCGTCTATCGCTGGTCGGGCGATGCTGCCGCCCGCCTCGCTGCAAGGATCGAATCCACCCCGAACAATTACCCATGGAATAATTATTACCGAATCTATCCCGGACCCAACAGCAATACCTACGTCCAATGGGTGCTTGGCCCACTGGATACTTTGGGTTGGCGGGGATTCGGTCGGCGATACGCAAACCCCACACGCCTCGCGAAGCTAAGGGCGAACAATGCCGTGCACCGGAGCGGCGATAGCGTGTTTTCATATGGCTAGTTTATCTCTCGCCGCCCGGTGACGGCCGACGTTACCCGACAGACATGAATGCACTTCCTCCTGAATCCTACGACGCCTAGTTGGCGATGAACGATGAGGAACAGGAACGCATCAAAGCCGACTTGTGGGACGCGTACTCTCGCGACAGAATTGACGTTCCGTTTACTGCACTCGCGCGGTTACTCGCATCTACAGATCAAACCGTTATTGACGGTGCCGTCGGCACATGGCACGGCGGTGAATACCTCCTCCACGTTTACGTGCCGCTCGACGAGATCGGAGATTGCCCAAAACCACTGGAGCAGCGATTCGAAGGCTTTCGCGTCTACTGGATGTGCTACCCAGAACCCGAGAGTCACTACGCCGGCATCTTCAATGTGCACGATCTACAACTGAGCATCCAAGGGCAACGTGTAACGGTCAATGCAAAACTGGTCGACCTTCGTGTCTACGTCGATGCTTTCGATTCCTCCGGTCAACCGCTTCTTGTAACCCGCCCTCGCATCTAAGACGGCGGTTTTTCTTTCGATCTTCCCGACTTTCACCCAGACACCGACGATACACATATTTTGCTTCACGGCGACGAAGGGCATTGGAATCACCAGTACACTGTCCGAAGATCAATACCTTGCCCCAAAGGCGGGTAACCATCGCGTGCACCCGAGTACGCGAGCTGGCCGGTTTCGAAATGGAAAATCTTTCGCGCGTACCGGGTGACGCGTGCCGTTATGCGTGAGACAGAAGCTCAAGTCCATGCTTGCAATTGGTGCTCACCGGCGAGCCAACCGATGTTGGATTCTGGAACGAACTCGTGCTTGGAAATGCCGCGTAGGATTCATGCTCGCGATTGCGCTCGAACCGTGCCGAAACGACGTTCGACACAGCCTGCATTACTCTTCGCCACTGAACCGACTGTCGCTCGACTCCTCATGACCTCGCCGACTTTCATCGATATGAATCTCTTGGCTGACAATCGAACACCTGCTGCACTCGATGCTCGCAATCGCGCTCGTCTGCCGTGGAAATGCATAACCATTGCATGCACACGGAGCGGTGGTGGAGACTCGGTACACTTCCCAATCACATCTCTCGCCACCGCCCGGTGACGCCGACCGTTATCGCGGCAACTCATGCCGGACGTAGCTACGCAGATCTCAGCTACACACAAGGCTATCGTCGGTGCTCGTGTTCGTCTTCTCGACGACGCATCTACGGCACGATGGAAACATCCAACACAGTGAACATCAAACCAATCGACGTTGAAAACAATGGCGGACACAACTGCGGTCGGTCGCTCGGCACACTCCGTCGCTCGATCTTGCAACATCCGTCGCGGTCATGCGAACGCTCGTCAACCTTTCTGACGAACGACTGCGTTCCGGTTGCCAACCGATCGCCTCACCGCGACTCCAACGTTTTACCGCTGCGTAGCCTCCCGGAAACGATGTGAACGATGTCGACTCCGTCTGATATAGTCCTTCGACGTTCTCCATCGACATCGTACCCATCGCTTCCTCACCTGTCGGTGCGCTCGTGATTGTCACTCGACGTTATCAAATCGCTCGATTGGATCAATAAAAGTATTCCCGATAACCACGCGATGATGACGGAGCGGTGGTGGAGACCAACTTGGCGTTCCAATCACATCGCTCGCCACCGCCCGCATATCGCAATCGTTACCCGACTGAATGAAACACGACCTTCCCACAATCGCTTACTCGATCTGCATGCAGAACGCGTGTGATGGTCCGTCGTACTGCGCGTACTACGAGGCTTACGGCCTCGAAATGTCTATGGACGACGAATGGCCGATCAACACGATTGTGGCTGCACCGCCCTATCTGGTCTCGAGGATCACGAAAGCTGCGGATGTACCGTCGATGGGTGCACTTGCGGCGGCTAGCTACCCGCCACCAAACGGTGACTATGAATCGTTGCGTGATAACGGCGCGTCATGGGTTATTGCGCATCCGTCCGATCCACTAGATTCGATCATTCAAAGTGGACTCAACGTCCTAGTTTGCTTGGAGTCGCTTGACGATCTTGGGCGGATCCTTAGATGCAAAAACTTGACAAACGAGAACGCGATTTTCGCCTTTCAAATTACTGGTACCACGTCCGTTGACGACGCTGCATCCGACGCTTCGCAAATCGCGTCCCGATTAAGTGACCACGGTCTCTCTGGGGCGCAGATTCTGGTCAGCGGTTCATTTGCACATGATAACCTGGTGGAATATGCGGGTTTACCCGGTGTCAACGGGCTGATGTTACTTGATGCTAGTTTCGATCGTATCATCGAACTGCTAAATCAATTCACCTCAAGACTTGAAAGTGGCGGGTAACCATCGCATGCAACGGAGCGGCGGTGGAGAGTTTATACAAGTGGTGGCCCAACTCCCGCCGCCCGCTGATGCGTACCGTTCCCCGACTGACGACCTAAATGGCAACGCAGCGCGACGAGTTTTACCCACCGCAGGATTTGCTGGCAGCGGTTGTTGAACAAATCGCGATTCCAACGCTATCCGAAGTCGCCAAAGAGATCGGTGTCACGTGTATGGCATCCGTACACGTCTGCGTTCGCGATGATCGGAAACACAAACTGAACATTGATGGGGCCGCCATTTCGTCGGACGCGGTTGACGAAAACACAGAGGTCCGACTTCGGTTCCGACGGACGTATCGCGACGATCGAGTGCTATTCGCAATGGATACTCAACATGATGACGTATGGCGTAAATCGGGTTTCTCTGGCGTTTGGCTTCACGGGGACATCGTAACTAACGATACCGGCACGGAATGCCGGATACGCGGCAAAACGATCTGCTACAATCAAGGCTGGCACAACTGGTAGCCCTGCTTGGATTCGGAAGAGCGGGGAACCATCCGATGCACCCGAGTCGCCGAGTCGGGCGTTTTGACAATAAAAGATCTCTCGCGGCGACCGGGTGATCGGTAACGTTCCCCGACTAAGCGGATACCGGCGCTGCTGGTCGAGCGAATCCTCATCGCATCTCTCTGGTTATCCGTGCTTCAAAGAGCCGTGTTTGATGAACAAACGCAAACCTATCGCGAGCCGCCGTGGCTCATTTACAACATGGGGAGATTCGAGTTGGAACGCGGTGTTGTTTCGCTCGACCAACGACTCGCTCGACCCAGCCGAAGCTTTGCTTTCCTGCAAAGCTGTCGCCGAAGTGCAACGAGACGTCACTGCAGAAACCTTGCAAGGAACCTTGGTGCCGCCTGCTGGAAAATGGGCGTTGGTTGTCACTCACAAAACCATGCCTTGGTCCACCATCGTTTGTAGCGAACACGGCGAATCCCTTTTTGGTGATGATGGATTGTTCTCTGATGTCTTCGGTGAGTCGTTGGTGACCGGGGATTCGGATAGTGCAGGAGTTGTCTATTTGCGGCTACGAAAGCACAACGGCATCGAATCGACCACCGAAATTGAATGGGTCAGTGATGGCGTGAGGTGGGAAACGCCCGATCCAGAAGATGATCCTGACGACGATGGCGACACCTACCTGGGCGGTGCTCGATTTTCCAGGAACGATGCGGAAGTCTGGTTGCAACAACGGACGTCCGCCGAAGACGCTCACCAAACGTTGTTGACTGATTTGGACGCCTACGTACCCAGTTTGCATTTTCAGCACGATGCAAAATTATCGAATGTCGGTCGCCTGGAAGCCGCTTATGGCCACGATGATTGTTTGAGCGATCGCTTCATTCAGCGGATTGACGTCATTCGCTTTGGGCCGCTGAAAGAGTTCACCCGCAGCGAAACAGCTAGCCGCGAACTTGAATCAGCGGTGGGCCGAGTCGATTTAGAGGCCGTGCGCACGGCGTTGAGCAAAGGAGCCACTACCGGTCGTCTTCCCGAATCACGCGATACGGCGTTGTGGCTGTCGCTTGAAGAAGCGTCTGGGTATGACGCGAAGAACCGCCCCGTAACGTTCGATGTGGTGATGGAACTGTTGCTGGCGGGGGCAAATCCAAACGAGCTGGCTGAGAGAGCAAAATCGCCAGTAGAGCAATTGCTTCAGATCGACTATGTACAAACACGAGGAAAGACGAAGAAAGCAATGGTGAACAGGCTGAACACGCTTGCTCTATTAGATAAGCTGATTGAATTTGGTTTGGACGTCAACGCAATTTCCTACGGCAGCTATGCCTACGGTTACCGCCCCTTGCACTCGACCGCATTACATAACCAACCTGAAATGGTTCGTCGATTGTTGGAAGCCGGTGCGGATCTCAAGTTGACCAATGACCGCGACGCGACACCTTGGATTTCCTTGAATAACCATTTTGAATCAATGGCAAACCACTTCAACAAGAGGCAAAGGGTCTCCATAGAAGACAATAGGGAACGGTATGCGGAAGTTGTGAGACTGATACGTCCTGATTCCTGATGTTTCGATTGCTCTATCGTGAACCCAATCCAATTCCAACTCTCGCAAGTTATGACCATGGTTCTTGTTCAATATCAAATCGGCGGGGAACCATGGGTTGCAACGGAGGCCGCGAGCCAGCGTTTTTGAAATGGTGAGTCGCTCGCGCGGCCCCGCTGAACCCTACCGTTCCCCGACTGAGGCACATCGGAATTGGCAATCGAAACCTTAACTGGAGCATCGCGGGCATTGCTCGATTGACGGCAACGATCGCGGTCCTGCTTACTTGCTGGATCGTCGCTGACAATCAACGGACAACGTACACGGGAACGTTCGGCGTGCTTCCCACATCCGACGACTCACTCCACGATTGGCTGGAACAAGCCGACTACACCAAAATCGAGATTGTCCGACGCAATAGGACAGTGACGGTAACCACAAGGGCAAATTGTTTCGACGGTCGTTTCCTTCACTTGCCTTGGGAAGACCTTGGCTACGGCCAGCCAAGCAGCCTTCATACAAACATCGAGGTGCTGGCTTCGCGTATTTTTGTAATCCCCATGATAGCCGCGATCGTCATTTCGCTCACTAGTGCTAGATGCCGTAGAGACCTACGCCGCTGGTGTCACTTCCGGTCGCCCCCAGGATGAAGCGGGGGAACAATCCAATGCACCCGAGCGGCGAAGTCGGGCGTTTTGAAATGGACAATCGCTCGTCGCCGCCGGGTGATTGGTGACGTTATCGCGGCGACTCATGCAGGACATGGCGATGTCGTTCTCGGTTGCACACCACGCCGTCATTGATGCTCGTGACCGACTGCTCGACAATTCGTTGATGAAACGATTGAAAGTTCAAGACGTTGAACATCAAACCAATCAACGTTAAACACGATGGCGGACACAACTGCGATCGGTCGCTTGGCTTACTTTGTCGTTCGACCATGCAACATCCGTCGCGGTCATGCGAACGGTCGTCAACCTTTCGGACGAACGGACTGCGTTCCGGTTGCCAACCGATCGCCTCACCGCGACTATAACGTTTCACCGCTGCGTCGACTCCCGGAAACGACGCGAACGATGTCGATTACGTCTGATACAATCCTTTGACGCTCTCCATCGACATCGTACCCATCGCTTCCTCACCCGTCGGTACGCTCGTGATCGTCACTCGACGGTTCCGAATTGCTCGATTGGATCCACGATAGTATTCCCGATAACCATGCGATGATGACGGAGCGGTGGTGGAGACAAACTTGGCGTTCCAATCAAATCGCTCGCCACCGCCCGCATATCGCAAACGTTATCCGACTAACGACAGATTGAACGGTCGCATCAATCCATACGCCTCACCCCAACCCGGGTCGCTCGATTTCACTCGCAGAGGCGTCACGCGGATTCCGCGTCCACTTGCCGCGCACACAAGGAAAACTGTCAACCGTTTCGGACTCTTCCAATTGATCTGGCCGATAGCAGTTGCATACTGGACCGCCTCATTTGTACTCGATCTCTGGGCACTGTTCATCGCAACAAACGGTTTGCGTATCACCCCCGCTTCGTTCAAACGCTTTCCGTGGACTGCCGTGATGTGCTGCGTCTACCCGATCGCCTTCATCGTCTCCGTAAACGAGTACGACCCTTACAACGTCTTGAACTGGGTTCCATCTCGTTTCTCGCCGGTGCTTGCGTTGCAACTGGTATCAGTGGGTTGGTCGATGTACGCCGCATACTGCATATTGCGATGTTTCTTCTCGCATAAACATGTCGCTGACAACGGATAACCATGCCGTGCACACGGAGCGGTGGTGGAGAGTTGGTACACTTTCCAATCACATCTTTCGCCACCGCCCGGTGACGGCTGCCGTTATGCGGCTGAATTCTCGGTTGACCAATGAGCCAAGTCAACTTCTTTATGGCCGCAACTGACGAATCGGAGTTTTTCGGTTTTCTCTCACAACGTGGTGACACGACTGCTGTTGCAGGACGCTCGTTTCCGTCGTCCAGTCCCCCGACCCTCGACCTATCATTGCCTGGCCTGCCAAACGGCAACGACATCACGTTGTTGCATCGCGAAATCTCGCAAACCCCCTCGTGCGGCGATGATGGACTGTTTCGGTACGAGTTATTCCGGCATGCCTTCATTGAATTCTCGCGAAGCGTACGCAGTGACGAAGTGATGATCTCGGGGCGAATCTACGCGAAAATCGGATGGCTCGATGATTCAGAAGCAAACGAAGCGTTTCGCGCGTGGTACAACTCGATCGAACGATGGATCAAGAAGCGATACTCCAAGATTCACGACCACTGGTGGGTGGGGCCGAGTGCCGAGACTTGGTCGCGATCGGGCGGTCAACTTGCTTTGGGAAATACCTTAGCTGCACGCGTGTCACTGGCAGATGGTCCATTTGGTTGACACCTATGCCTCATTGGTCGCATAACAATGACGTGCACCGGAGGACGGCATAGGGCGTTTACAGATGGACCATCAAACCGCCGTCCCCGGTGACGTCGGCCGTTATGCGTGAGACAGAAGCTCGACTCCATGCTCGCGATCAATGCTCATAGCCACTCCGACCGATGCTGGATACCGGAACGATCTCGTGCTCGGATATGCCGCGTGAAATTCATGCTCACGATTGCGCTCCTACCGTGCTGAAATGTCGTTCGACGCCGCTCACACTAATCGTCGACGTTGATTCGACTGACACTCAAGTGCTCGTGACCTCACCGACTCTCATCGAAGTGAATCGCTCGGCTGACCATCGAACACTTACTCCGATCCATGCTCGTGATCGCGCTCGGTTGCCGCGGAAACGCATAACCATTGCATGCACACGGAGCGGTGGTGGAGACTAACTTCACTTTCCAATCACGTTGGCTTCCACCGCCCGGTGATGCTGACCGTTATCGCGGCAACTCATGCCGGACGTAGCTACGCAGATCTCAGCTACACACAATGCTATCGTCGGTGGTCGTCTTCTCGACGACGCATCTACGGCACGATGAAAACATCCAACACAGCGAACCTCAAACCAATCGACGTTGAAAACAATGGCGGACACAACTGCGGTCGGTCGCTCGGCACGCTCCGTCGCTCGGTCTTGCAACATCCGTCGCGGTCATGCGAACGGTCGTCAACCTTTCTGACGAACGACTGCGTTCTGGTTGCCAACCGATCGCCTCACCGCGACTCCAACGAATCACCGCTGCGTAGACTCCTGGAAACGATGCGAACGATGTCGATTGCGTCTGATACAATCCTTTGACGTTCTCCATCGACATCGTACCCATCGCTTCCTCACATGTCGGTGCGTTCGTGATCGTCACTCGACCTTTGCGAGTCGCTCGATTGGATTCACTACAGTATTCCCGATAACCACGCGATGATGACGGAGCGGTGGTGGAGACCTACTCGGCGTTCCAATCACATCCCTCGCCACCGCCCGCATATCGCAAACGTTATCCGAATGAAGTGTCCGGGCCAACTTGGTTACAATGCCTGCATGACCAGCCCTTGCACGCCAACACCCGCCGCAGCTGATGGCCAGCAGCATGTCAATCCACACCCCTTGCGATTGGTAAGCATTGCAACGCTGGCTGCATTGGCTGTCGCCGCCGGACTAGGGCCCCATCTGCTCTTACTGGTACTTGGATGCGCTGTCCTGAACTTTGCATCGGTGATCCCGCTTTCGCTCGCTGCTTCAGTTCGGCTCGGTTGGATTTCTCTATTGGCCGGCCTATCTTTTGGTGCGACTCTGCTATTCACGAACTGGGGGTTTTCGACGCCGAATCCCGTTGTGCGTGTGTCTTGGGTCACCCTCGTCCCCGCATTCCTCCTAATGCTTTGCTGGATCGCCTATCCTTTGTTTCCAACAATTGTCCAACGGCTGCTTGTCCCCAGAACGGAAAACGAATAACCATTGCGTGCACACGGAGCGGTGGTGGAGACTCGGTACACTTCCTAATCACATCTCTCGCCACCGCCCGGTGACGCCGAACGTTCGCCAACACAAAGTCTATTCCTGGTTTCGTAGCACCATGCCTAGCAACAAACCCTGGCTCGACGGCCCCTCTGCAAAAGACCGAGCCACCGCAAAGATGTGGCAAGGCGGACCGTTTTTTCTAATTGGCCTGATCAGCACCGCCGGAACGCATTATCTGCTGGGTATTATTTGGATCTGGACCGTCATCATTGGAATCGCTGGTTTGTTCTGGTTTCTAACCGGGTTGATCACACACTACACCGGTATCGAATAGTGACTTTGGCCACGACGCAGTCAACACGCATCCTAGGCGGGATTTCCCACGCGGCATCGATTGTTGAATCGATTTGGCGAACCATCCAATGCACCCGAGCGGCGAAGTCGGGCGTTCTCAAATGGACAGTCTCTCGTCGCCGCCGGGTGATTGGTGACGTTATCCGACTGAATCACATAAGAAGCGAGGCTCGAAACATGCCCTGGACTTGCCCGTCGTGTGGCAATGAAACCGACCTTGGATATAATATATGTTGGACATGCCGTGCTCCACGGCCCGGCTCAGGAGTTGCTTCCGAAACGGCCCACACAAACCTACTTATCACGACGACACCGTCATTCGCAACGCATGAGATCGACGAGTACTTTGGACCGGTGTTTGGTGAAACGATCTACGGTGCGAATGTCTTGCGAGACTTTTTCGCCGCAATTACCGATGTCGTCGGTGGAAGCTCCGGCGAATACGAGACGCTATTGATTCGTGGGCGTAACACCGCAATGTCAGAGATGGCTGAACGCGCCATGAAACTCGGTGCGAATGCTGTCGTTGGCATGCACTTCGACTACTCGACGGTCGGTAATTCAATGCTGATGATTTGTTGCAGCGGAACTGCCGTCAATGCTGTGCCCAACAGCATTCCAGAGGGCGGATAACCATTGCATGCACACGGAGCGGTGGTGGTGACCCACTTCACTTTCCAATCACGCTGGTTTCCACCGCCCGGTGATGCCGAGCGTTCCCCGACTGAAATGTGATGGGATACGATCTTCACATCACCCGGAACACTGAGCCGTGCGAAGACGACTTCGACGGTGGCATCGGCTTTGATGAATGGCGATCTTACGTCAACGCTGATCCCACGTTGCGAATCGATGGATACGCGGAAGCGTGCGGTCCGAATGGGGAGACTCTGCGTGTGACCGACGATGGAATCACGGTTTGGATTGATCACCCAACCGCAAACGGTGAACACGGATGGGCGTGGATACACTTCCGCAGCGGCGAGATATGTGTCAAAAGTCCGGATCAAGAGTTCCTTGCCAAAATGCTTTCAATCGCTGCCGATCTCAACGCCGTTGTTGTCGGCGACGAGGGTGAACTGTACGAACGACCGGATGACCACGGAGTGCTTCCGGCCGCTGCAAACGCGAAGACACTCAAGGGAAAACCGTGGTGGCGATTCTGGTAGATCAAAAGCGCGGGGAACCATGCGATGCACACGGAGCCGCCGGCCGTGTTGGTTAATTATGGATCACTGGTTTCGGCGGCCCGGTGATCGCTGCCGTTATCCGATTGAACATGCACGCCCCGTCACTGATCGTCGCTGAGCGTTTCGATCGTATCGTTGCCGACATGACGACAAGGGGAATTGGTCGTCCCGAGGGTTTAGCGGAGAATGATCAAGCGATCTACTACATTGTCGCCACTCGATGCGAGATTGACATGGGTGGCTTCAACTCGGTGTTCGACCAGTTGCTCTCTGAAACCGAGATCTTAAAGCTGGTCGATATCCTTTATCGATTGCATTCAGCTGCGTTAGCGAACGCATTTTTTCGTGCTCATGGTTTATTGCGCGATGCAGGCTTTTTCGATGATGATGGTGATGGCGACAAGATGGTCACGGACTACGACAGAGCAGATGGCACTGGCCTGCTTAACGCGATAGAGTCGGAAATCAGAGAGGGTGATCAACTGTGGGACCTGGACAGCGAACTTGCCGTTCTTCCATGACTGCGACCGAACGAATAACCATGACATGCACACGGAGCGGTGGTGGAGACCTGCTTCGCTTTCCAATCACACGGGTTTCCACCGCCCGGTGATGTCCGACGTTATCGCGGCGACGAATGCAGGACTTGGCGATGCCGATCTCGGTTACACACCACGCCATCGTCGATGCTCGCAATCGTCTGCTCGACGGTGCGTCAATGACACGATTGAAAATTCAAGACGTTGAACATCAAACCAATCGACGATGAACACGATGGCGGACAAAACTGTGATCCGTCGCTCGATCAAGCAACATGCGTCGCGGTCACGCGAACGGTCGTCAACCTCTCGGACGAACGGACTGCGTTCCGGTTGCCAACCAATCGCCTCTCCGCGACTCCAACGTTTCACCGCTGCGTAGACTCCCGGATGCGATGCGAACGATGTCGACTACGTCTGATACAATCCTCTGACGGTCTCCATCGACATCGTACCCTTCGCTTTCTCACCTGTCGGTGCGCTCGTGCGTGTCACTCGACGCTTCCAAGTCGCTCGATTGGATCCACGACAGTATTCCCGATAACCACGCGATGATGACGGAGCGGTGGTGGAGACCAACTAGGCGTTCCAATCACATCCCTCGCCACCGCCCGCATATCGCAAACGTTCGTCGGATCGAAAGCGTGAAATTCAGCCTCAGAGCACTTTTGATTGTGTGCCCGGTGCTTGGCTTGCTCGTGGGCTGGACACTTCATGAGTTCAGCTACGAGACGGCTCTCGGTCGCAGCGCGGCTGATCTTTACTTTGCTGACGATGTTCGGTTCGACACCGATGCGAACATTTCGATTTCTCTTTCCGGTGACAAACCAGAATCATTTGGCGACGTCGCGGCAGCATGTTTCTCCGGAGACTCCAGGATCAACAGTCGGACCATCGACGCATTGTTAGCGATGCCAAACTTGAAAGTCGTATCGTTCGACCGTTCGACTATAGATCGCGATGCATTTAAACGACTTCATACGAGCACATCGATCGAATTGATTGGTTTCGGCGGCACCAATATAGCTGACGAGGGTTTACTCTCTTTGGTTCCCCTGAAATCACTTCGGGTGGTTGACGTATTTCAATCTGATGTCACACCGCAGGGCGTTGCACAATTTCGCGCTGCCAGACCAGATGTGCATGTTCAGAATTGGTACAATTAAAAACCGACGAACCAAGCGATGAACCGAAGTCGCGGAGTCGCCGCTTTTGACAATGGAAAATCGTTCGCCGCGACTCGGTTATCGCGGCCATTATCGCGGCGACTCATGCAGGACATGGCGATGTCATTCTGGGGCGCACACCACGCCGTCATTGATGCACGTGACCGACTGCTCGACGATTCGTTGATGAAACGATTGAAAATTCAAGACGTTGAACACGATGGCGGACACAACTGCGATCGGTCGCTTGGCACACTTTGTCGTTCGACCATGCAACATCCGTCGCGGTCATGCGAACGGTCGTCAACCTTTCGGACGAACGACTGCGTTCCGGTTGTCAACCGATCGCCTCACCGCGACTCCAACGTCTCACCGCTGCGTAGACTCCCGGAAACGATGCGAACGATGTCGATTACGCCTAATACAATCCTTTGACGTTCTCCATCGACATCGTACCCATCGCTTCCTCACCTGTCGGTGCGCTCGTGATCGTCACTCGACGATTCCAAATCGCTCGATTGGATCCACGACAGTATTCCCGATAACCACGCGATGATGACGGAGCGGTGGTGGAGACCAACTTGGCGTTCCATTCACATCGCTCGCCACCGCCCGCATATCGCAAACGTTATCCGACTTATATGACCGGACCTTACGAACCTCCCAACGCGTTGGCGGCGCCTCCGGGGCGATCCGACCTTGCCGCTTCGCGAACCCGCACGCAATGCGTTGCAGGGCGAGTGGTAGCTTCTGTAGTTTGCGTGACTTCTGCACTGGGCTTGCTTTACAACTTCAGTTCCATCCCCAGCTTGTTGTCTCGCGACGATTCTACTTGGACTGCACCGCCCTACTTTGAGCCCGCGTATTCGACCATGTCGTTTTTCTGCACGTCTTTCTATACTTGCCTTATTTACTATTCAACGCGACTCTGGACCGGACGTTACGGCGCATCCCGAGCAATTACCTGTTTGCTTGCCGCCGAAGTTGGTTACTTCTTTGCGTCCTCATTTCTATGGGTCACTCCGACGATCGGACGCGGTGTCGCTGCCGCAACTGGAGTTGCGAACGGTGGCCTGATGGTTCAGTTTCTCATCCTGTTACCACTCTGGGCTCCGATTGTCTTTGCTTCCTTTCGCCTTTACGATCAACGCCCAACTCGATCCGGCGGATAACCAAGGAATGCACCGGAGCCGGGTGAGGCGGTTTCATCTAGTCGAGACTCCATCGGCCCCGGCCCGGCGATTCCAATCGTTATTCGGTTGACATCTCCGCCCATACCGGAACACATCCACGTTCAGTGCTCGAACCTCCGCTCGCCCATTCCCAACCCTGCGCCTTTCTTGCGCATGTGGCGTATTCGCCGACAGTAAACTACCCGCACTGGTCGAAACCGAAGTCGCGTCTCACACGCCACCGATGTGGCCGAAGGCTAACGATCGCGACCGGCAGTCTCAACTCTAGGATCGGCTGACACCCGAACCCAATCAGATCTCGCTGCAGGGCGTGATGCGATTCTCGCCTGCGTTTTCCCTGCGGGGCTTGGCCTTCGCTTGCGACGCCGGCAGCGATACAACACGGGCTCATTCTCGACGAAACCGTCGCCTCGACCCAGAGCACTCCGAATAACCATTGCGTGCACACGGAGCGGTGGTGGAGACCTGGTAACCTTTCCAATTTCATCTCTCGCCACCGCCCGGTGACGCTAAACGTTATGCGTGAGACAAAAGCTTAGATCCATACGCGCGAGCAGTGGCTACTGCCGACCCAACCGATGCTCGATACTGGAACGATCTCGTGCTCGGATATACCGCGTGAAATTCATGCTCGCGATTGCGCTCCAACCGTGCCGAAACGAAGTTCGACACCGCGCCAATGACTCGTCGACGCTGAATTGACTGACACTCGAGCGCTCGTTACCTCACCGACTCCCATCGAAATGAATCTCTCGGCTGACAAACGAACACCTACTCCACTCCATCCTTGTGTTGGCACTCGGCTGCCGCGTAAATGCATAACCATGACATGCACACGGAGCGGTGGTGGAGACCTGCTTCGCTTTCCAATCACACGGGTTTCCACCGCCCGGTGATGTCCGCCGTTCGTCAGTAAAACACTTATGTCTTGGCCATCGCATCTCCGACTCGAGGTCAACGAACCATTTGACGCTTCGTTGGTTTCTGAGATAGAGCATTCCATTGGCGTGACGCTACCGAAACAGCTACTCACATTTCTTAAAAACACGAATGGTGGTGGATACGTTGACGATTTGCTTGCTGAATGCGAAGTGCCAACTCCTTTTGGAAAAGCAAACATCGTGGAAATTGGCAATCTGAAAGGAATGCTCCGACTTCTCGATTCTGACGTCGCTCCCCGCAATATGATTTGCATTGGTCAAGGTCATTTTGGAATTGCGACCTGTGTTTCGATCGCCGGGATAGATCATGGTTGCGTTTATGCATTTGATACTGAAATGCGGTATTTCTGGACCCCAGAGACGCTAGCGAGTTACCCGAAACTGGATCCAACGATCAGAGAATTCTTTCGCATGCGAGAGTTGCGAATTGTCGGAACGGCCTTGGGGCTACGAGAACTGCTATCTTATTGCTGAAAGCCTCGACACATACTTGACCAAGCTTCATCCGGCCTCGTGAAGATGACGAACCATCGGATGCACGTGAGTCGCCGAGTCAACGTCTTTGAAGTGGTCAGTCTTTCGCGGCGACCACGTGATCCGTACCGTTATCCGACTAAGATTCTCAACGAACCACAATAGCTGACGCATTGATGCCATACGGCTTTCATCTAATCGGAACAATTGTTCGCGGTACGAACGATGCCCCCACGCTTGTCGACGCAGAATGGATTGCGTTAATCGGCAGAAGGCCTGAACTCGTCGATGGACCACCACAGTACGGACGCAATCCCGCAACTGGTGAACGGATCGTCTTGCGTCGAGGGATTACTTGCCGAGGGATCTCGAACGACGTTGGGCTAATCGGATATTTTGACTTTCAGTTCTGGGAATATACTGACGCGAATGACGGATCTGCCTACGGAATCGTTGTTGTCGGCTCTGCCGAAGGCTTCGAGGAAGCAGTAGCTCAACACGCCACTGAGTATGCAGGTCTGCTCAACGCCAAATTCGAAAATGCGACAGCAAGCGGCGGATAACAATTGCGTGCACACTGAGCGGTGGTGGAGACCTGCTTCGCTTTCCAATCACACTGGTTTCCACCGCCAGGTGACGCTGACCGTTATCGCGGCGACGAATGCAGGACGTGGCGATGACGATCTCGGTTGCTCACCACGCCATCGTTGATGCTCGCGAAGGGCCGCTCGACGGTTCAACGATGACACAATGAAAACGTTCAACACC
>NZ_JAJKFV010000032.1:26828-27761 GCF_020966775.1 Rhodopirellula halodulae
GAAAACTGCGGTCGGTTGTTCGAGACACTTCATCGCTCGATCCTGCAACATCCGTCCCGGTCAAGCGAGCGGTCGTCAACCTTTCCAACGAACGACTGCGTTCCGCTTGCTAACCGATCGCCT
Organism: Rhodopirellula halodulae; assembly: GCF_020966775.1. Classification (NCBI taxonomy): domain Bacteria; kingdom Pseudomonadati; phylum Planctomycetota; class Planctomycetia; order Pirellulales; family Pirellulaceae; genus Rhodopirellula; species Rhodopirellula halodulae. The sequence continues at coordinate 26,952 of NZ_JAJKFV010000032.1, forward strand.
CACCGCGACTCAAACGTTTCACCGCTGCGTAGACTCCCGGAAACGATGTGAACAATGTCGATTGCGTCTGATACAATCCTTTGACGTTCTCCATCGACATCGTACCCATCGCTTCCTTACCTGTCGGTGCGCTCGTGATCGTCACTCGACGTTTCCAGATCGCTCGATTGGATCCACGATAGTATTCCCGATAACCACGCGATGATGACGGAGCGGTGGTGGAGACCAATTTGGCATTCCAATCACATCACTCGCCACCGCCCGCATATCGCAAACGTTATCCCGTTCAACTATCGTGAACGCTCCCCCAAGAACAAACTTGACCTTCGCGGCTAGCCGATGGCGATTTTTCGCCACTACAACCATCAGCAGTTTGTCCATCGGCGTTGCGATCTACTGCCTAACCGAATGGTTAGGAATCCCCTACGGCTGGGCCGTATTCATCGTGGTAATACGTGCAGCATTCTGGGCAACCGTTGTCGACATTCGCAAATTTGATATCAACATCGAGGGAAAAACGCTTTCAGGACCGACTTTCATTTTTGGATCTAAACAGGCATCCGTTGATCTCACTGACGTCGAGCCGGGGTTTGTAGGCGAATGCATGGGGGCATTCAGCTTGCACGATTCCACTGGGGAAGAAGTAATGGCACACTACCGGTACTACACGCCAAAAGATCGTGCAGTCCTTCGTCGGCTGGTCGACCGTCTTCGCTGGCCACGCGACACAGTATCCGTTGGATAACCACGCGATGATGACGGAGCGGTGGTGGAGACGAACTTGGCATTCCAATCACATCGCTCGCCACC
>NZ_JAJKFV010000032.1:27771-28699 GCF_020966775.1 Rhodopirellula halodulae
TTCGAGTTGAAGGCAAATCCTTCTACATGTCAGCACACGATAATGCCGCTGAGCACAAACGTTAACCTTCCACGTCGCCACATCGCAAAGTATCCGAAACGTTGCGTTCGATGCGGTGGCGAAACCTTCGGGCGATCCATTCGGATATGGACACACACAATTGGCTGGTGGACTTTGGTATTTTGGATCTTCGGTTGGGGTTTCACAACGCATCCCCCTGCGTGCTCGTCTTGTGCCTGGCCCATTCGTCTACAACGAACTGGCGGTCTGCTCTTGGCACTCGTCATCGCCGCCTTGTTCCTGGCGTTTGTTTGGCCGCATATCGATGACTTCGTCGCGCGGCCTTTCAAAAAGTGGACCTCGATGATCCTAACCATTGTCTGTCTCGCACCGTATTTTCTCTGGGAGACGATCTGGCCACCTGCAATTGACATCACAGCGTACAAAGACAGTGTCGACTACGAGTTCCGTGACATGGACTACGCACTTGACTTTGCTGCCTTGAATGACAATGCGGAATGGATACGGTTCAAATGATAAATTGAACGAATAACCATGGCATGCACACGGAGCGGTGGTGGAGACCTACCTTCCTTTCCAATCACGTTGGCTTCCACCGCCCGGTGATGCTGACCGTTACCCGACTAAGAACCTATCCGAAAACCCCGAGTCTGCTGTAGATGAAGTAGGCAAACGCGAGGTGAAGACCGGCGATGTGATTCTGAACGTTTTTGTCCCATCGAATGAGGATGGCTCGAAAGCGATTGAGCCAACCATGAGTTCTTTCAACCACCCACCGCCGAGGACGCTCGCCAGAGGCTCTGTCCAACTCACGTTTCTCTTCTCCTCGGCTGCGGATGTGCGAAGTATAGCCATACACGGATTCGATGAGCTCGCGGACCGCAGTCGAATCATACGCTTTATCCAA
>NZ_JAJKFV010000033.1:0-99435 GCF_020966775.1 Rhodopirellula halodulae
CCGTACAACTATCTTGACGCCGATTACACCGGATCGATTACGGGCGTGACGGGAATTGACTCCTGGTGGATTCGGTACTTCGACTACATTTAGCGGCGAACAATTCGATGCACACCGAGCCGCCGAGTAGTGTTTTCACAAGTGGTGAATTGCTTGCGGCGGCCGGGTGATCGCTGCCGTTATGCGTGAGACCAAAGCCCAGATCCATTCTCACGCTCTGTGCTCACTGCCGACACAACCGACGCAAGATACCGCAACGATCTCGTGCTCGGAAATGCCGCGTGAAGTTCATGCCCGCGATTGCGAACGAACCGTGCTCGAACAACATTCGACACCGCGTCCAATAGTCCTCGACGTCGAACCGCCTGGCGCTCGAGTGCTCGTGACATCACCGACTTTCATCGAATTGAATTGTTCGACTGACAATCGAACACCTTCTCCAGTCCATGCTCGTGTCCGCGCTCGACTGCCGCGGAAATGCATAACCATTGCATGCACACGGAGCGGTGGTGGAGACCAACTCGGCGTTCCAGTCACATCGCTCGCCACCGCCCGCATATCGCTACCGTTATCGCGACAACGAATGCTGGACGTGGTTACGCAGATCTTAGCTACATACAACGCTATCCTCGGTGCTCGTGATCGTCTTCTCGACGATGCGACGTCGACACAATGAAAGCGTTCAACACTTTGAACGTCAAACCCTTCGACGATGAACACGATGGCGGATAAAACTGCGGTCGGTTGCTCGGGACACTCCATCGCTCGATCCTGCAACATCCGTCGCGGTCACTCGAACGGTCGTCAACCTTTCTGACGAACGACTGCGTTCTGGTTGCCAACCGATCGCCTCACCGCGACTCCAACGTTTCACCGCTGCGTAGCCTCCCGGAAACGATGCGAACGATGTCGACTACGTCTGATACAATCCTTTGACGTTCTCCATCGACATCGTTCCCTTCGCTTCCTCACCTGTCGGTGCGCTCGTGAGCGTCACTCGACGGTTTTGAACTGCTCGATTGGATCGACGATAGAAATCCCGATAACCATGCCGATCGGGATAGGGGCCCGGTTGCCCGGGCCCCCTCCCACACCATCTAGCATGCGGGACCGCACTGGCGGTTGGGCACGAGTTTCAAAGCAAAGCGTCGCCGCGTTGATCCAAGCCATTGGACCGACAGCTTCGCCGCTAAGAGGTTGCCATACGGCAACGGTTCCTCTGCGAGATGAAGTCGATGCGTGCTTGCTCGTTCCCTTCAGGCCTTCGCATTGCCATTGAATTCGCCGGATCGCTACGGAGCCTTCAGCAGTCTCACCACGGGCCCCTCAGCCGACTTCTCTTTGCACGGCCATACGTTGCCGCATTCCGCCCCGCCTTTCGGGCAAGCCCTACTCACGGGTACGCATCGAGATCTCCCCAAAGAAGGGACGTCGTTGATCACTCGAGAACACGTGATCTGTCACCACTGAAACCCTTGATTTACCTACTCTCATTCTCTTGATTCGGCTTTTTGGTCATTCGTCACGCTCGGTGAGCGTCGAGCAACCGCCATCGGGTATCCTATGACTTTTGGATGTCATTAACGTTTGTTAGCTTGCTCTGTTTTATGTTCAATTCAGAAGAGTACTCGGAACCCTATCCAGAATACAGCAAACACGAAGAGGTGTTCGCTGCACTCCTGCGTCGTTGGCTCAAGCTCGGGTGGGAGCGAAATGACAATGCGCTGGTGGAAGAACATTTTCACCCAGAATGTATCGTGAGTGGACTTGGCCCAGACGTGGTCGAGGGCATTGACGAGCTGATTGCGACTCACCGGGCGATTTGCGGACGGATGCTTCATCGAACGGCGCGTTTGCAATCGCTGCTTCTTCGCCACAACCAGTTTGCTGCCACGTTGGAATTCGAGGGCAAGCATCGAGATAGCGGCACCGACGTTGCGTTCGAAGTTGCGAGTTTCGGTGTGATGCGCGATGGCCTGATCTATCGAGCCCATAACATTGTCGACTACACCGGGCTCTACGCGAAATTGGGACTGCTCGACACTGCAAAAATGGCTGAACATTTCGGATGAGTTGCGTCCCGACGACGAAGCCGTTCCATTTGGTCTGAAGCAAACGCGGCTTGTTTCTTATTGAAGGATTGATTGCAGCCTATGAAATCTTTTCAATCAACCCTGGGAAGCAATTCTTTGGTCACACCACGTTTGGCCGTGATTGCATCACTTGTCTTTCTGACATCAGACGTTGTCGCCTGGGAATTGCCGGTCGGCGTATCGGACTTGGCCCGTGAATCCGATTGGGGCGTCGTCGCGTCAACGAGATCCGTGACGCGATTGCTTCCCTCTGATGCGGACGGAAGTTTGGAGTCGCCGGACGCCGACTATCAGGGCCCAACTTCAGTCGCCGTTTTCCGGATCAATGACGTTTGGAAACGGTCCGATAACACTTGCACGCTGGCAGGGCCTTCGTTTCATGTCGTTTCGCCGCGATTCATCATGGTGGCGTGTGAGTATGACGTCGAGAGTCGGTCTTCGCCAAGGTTCCTACCCGAATGCGATTACGTTCTCTTTCTTCGCGAGTTAGACGAAAACTTCTTCTCTTTGGTGAACGACCAAAGTTCTGCACATGAAGTTCGGCATGGAATGGTTCATACGAGTGCGATCAAGGAGTATGCGAAGTTCCAGCGGGTCAGGATCAGTGAGTTCAAGACGTCTGTTCTCGATCGCTCACTACAGGATGGCGACCAACAGGCTCCGCAGACCTCGGATGCGTCTGGTAGCCAATAGCCCACTCCGTTTGTTGGTGGGATCGCGTCCTTGTACATGCCGCGATTAAGTCTCGCCAAACAATCGAACGGTGATGGTTGGGGCAAGTCGCGGTGGTTACATGCTTGTGGAATGTAGGCGGTTCTCGGATGAGACGATAGAATCGTCGCTGGGCGGATCCAAAACCTTCAGCTCAAATGCAAGTTGCTCGATTGTCCATGAGAATTTTCGTCGTCTTTCTTTTCTCGATCGCGCTTTGTATCTCGGCCCCAGCACAGACAGGCGATCCACCGGCCCGGATTTTGGACCTGTCGAATTGGCGTTTGACCCTGCCCATCGACTCCAATCAAGCCGGAAAGCCGGATGAGATCAGGCAACCGAATCTCGCTTCATTTGTCGATGATCGATACTTTCGAGCGAACAGCCAAGCCAACGGCGTCGTCTTCCGAGCACATTGCGGAGGAGTGACGACCAAAGGATCCAAGTACCCGCGTTGTGAACTTCGTGAAATGGTCGAAGACGGAACCAAACGTGCTTCGTGGAAAACGCATGGGGAAGTGATTCATACGATGGACATGCGAGTCGCGATTACCGCGACACCTGAAGTTAAACCACAGGTTGTATGTGGGCAAATTCACGATGCCGACGATGATCTGATCATGATCCGTTTAGAAGGTGCCAAGCTGTTTGTGGAACGCAATTCGTTCGGTGACGTGATGCTCAACCAGCATTACCAACTCGGGACACCGTTTGATGTTCGAATCCAAACTGGCAGGGGCACGGTTGATGTTTGGTACAACGGGAAGCAAATAATGAGCTGGGCGGTCTCGCGATCGGGATGCTATTTCAAAGCAGGATGCTATACCCAGTCAAACATCAGCAAAGGAGATGAAAGCGAATCGTTTGGCGAGGTTGTCATCTATCGAATGCATGTTGAACACTCAGACTAAGAATCGTCGCCACATTCGGTGCTGACAAGAAGATGCCGATTTTGATCGCTAAGATGAGTCAACGTGCGATCTTGCATTTGAAGCACATTGGTGCAAGTTGCCGGGCCAAAGTTCACTCGAAGTCGAGGGCTCGTCCGGAGGCACGAATGTGTTTGCGAATTTCTTGCTTCGGCAACGCTCGGCTGTAGAACGCAATCTCGTCGATCTGTCCGACGTAGGGTCGGTAATTCTTGGTTGGATAGAGCTGGCCGATCAAAATTTGCATGTTGGCCGGGAGCGGTTCGTCAGCTTCTTGTTGGGCGGCTAGATTTCCGTCGATCCACAATGAGAGTTCCTTCGCGGACTTCTGTGCGATCACATGCTGCCAGACTCGTACTTGGTACTGCTCTTCCGACACCAAATTCTCTCCATCCAGTACCAGACCCGAGGGTGGAGATCGATGGCTGAAACGCATGCGATTGGGGCCCAAAACCTTCAGGGCGTAGAACCATTCGCGAGCGAACGCTTCGAGTAGCAGCGCTTGATCATGACGCCCCTCCCGTCGTTCGATTGGATCGACGAGGCAAATCATTTCGCCGTGGTGATACAACTGAGGTTTCACCCAGGCTTCGATGGTGTAGTCGTCTAGTGGTTCCGGAGGCCAAAGCGCGTCAGATGTGAAGGCGGAGGCGGAATCAGTGAGGCCTAATTCGGCAACGCGATTGCCTTGATATTGCCGCCAGCCGGGATTGCCAACCACGGACGCGTTGTGACCGGGAAGGCGTCCTTGATTCTTGACCTGTTGCGGGAAGTCACCTTCCAAACCTTCGAAACGCCAGTAGATGTCGGGCTCGGAATCCAAAATCGCGTCCACGTAGCGATCGTCCAAGTGCAGAGGGTCAAACGCGTTGGATCGAGCGGATGCAAAACTGGCCATCGATGCCTCAAATAGCACGACGCCTGAATCGATGCCCTTTGCCGTTGATAGACGAACAGCATCGCCTTCTTCTAAACGAATGTCCGATGTCCCGAATGCTTGCGAAGGCAACACCAAACAACGTCCCGAAAATAGGTGAACCTCGTGGACGTCGTTTTGCGAGACCAACCCGATTGAACTTTGCCCGTCGACCAGAACGAGGCCGATCGGCGTGATCACGGACACTTGCTCGCTACCGAAACCGAGCGATTTTGCAGTCAGTGTTCCGCTCGCCAGCCCGAGCTGCCCATCTTCTCGAATGAAGATGCTCGCGGGCCCCTCAATTCGTACCAAAGCCTCGTGCGAGGTGCCGTCTCCGACTTTCAGTTCGGCGACACCTTCGACCAAGTTCAAAATCTCGCCTTGATTGATCGATTGCCCGAGTGTCGGCGTCGCAATGCTGCCTTGCCCCCAAACGCATGCTGTCATGGAGACAATCTGTGGCGGTTTGGACTCGAGCGTCACGGCCGCAATCGCGGGCTGGTTGCGATCAGGTTTGGCCAAAGACCAAGCGAATGATCCAATCACCAAATGGCTCGCGGCCAGCCCGACCAACCAATATGCTCGTGTCCAGTTCTTCGATTGAGTGTTCTCATCGTTCCGCCGGTTGTATCCCGAATGCGAACGCTCGTTCCTCGTTTCTGGAAAGGTGCTGTAGTTGCGTTCGGGGCGAGCGGCTTTCGCGGGCACGTTTGTGAGTGGCATTGAGCACTCATCATGCATCGATAGCGAATTACCAATCGTCGCGTCAGAAAGGGCGCACAGTTGATCGACTAACTTGGCGGCTTCTTCCGCCCCGCCAGGCAAGTTGATCAAACGGTTCAGCTCCATCGCCTCCGCTTCGGATAGTTCTTCACTCTGCGACTTCAAAATCAAGGAGCGAAGTTCAATGAATTCTGCATTCGGATCATTCATGCCCAGCCTCCTTCCACGGACCGGTCCACGCACCTAGAAAGAGCCCCGTGGATCTTGCTGAGTTCGCGGTAAATCGCATGCGTGGACCGACCGGCTTGCTCAGAAATTTCCGCCACGCTTAAACCCTCGAAGTACCGCAGGCGAATCAAATCACGGTCAGGATGGGACAGTTTGCGAATGCAATCGGACAACGCCGATCTGCGATCCGTCAGCTCGGCGGTGATTGGCATCGCGGCTTCTGCCAGTAGCTCCAACGCGTCGTCACCCAGCAGCTTGATGCGACGTTTCGACTCGCGATACTTCAGCGTTTCAAAATAGGCCATGCGAGACGCCCATGCTGAAAAGTTTCCTGATGGATCGTACTGCGAGAACTTTTGCCACAAGACCATGCAAGTCAGTTGAAAGATTTCTTCCGCGTCGTCTTGCCGGTTCATCGTCAGGATACGAATGAAAGACATGATCTTGCTGGAATGAGCTGAGAGCAACCGCACGAATTCCTCTTGCGAGTTCGCTTCAGCGGGGTTTGTTGATTGTGGGTCCAAGAAACCATTCCAAATTTCGGTCCAGCGATGACCAGAACCACCGTTCCAGTTGCCTTCCTTCCTGATTGCCGAACCTCGTTTTGCGAAAATTCTAGACACAATTTCGATTCTGAGACCGGTTGCAGAAAATGACTCCGGTTTTGCAACGAAACTTGACGCAAATCATTGCCTAGCTGCACGCTTCTGCGAATGGTTCGCATCGTCTTTGCGTTTGATATCAGCATAGTCGAGCAAGCGTTTCTCAACCTTCGAACCGATCGTGGAAGCCGAGGTCGCACAACGAATCGGCAGTCAGCAGCGATGTTTGATTGCCGCCGTGCTCATGCATCGCAATCGAAAAGCCCTGTAGGGTGAACATCGTGAGAAATTGAAGTTTTATTCCAAATAAGCGAGCGAAAGTTCGCGAAAGATCTCCGCAGCGTCGGGAATGACTCCGTACGAGCAACTGTATGGACTTCATGCAGGGTGGAGACACCGCCATCTCTTGGGTTGCTCTTCTTCTCTACTGTTCTGATACGGAGTTTTGGGTGATGAAGCGTCAGCGTTTAGGATTCACGCTCGTCGAGTTGCTGGTGGTCATTGCGATCATTGGTGTTCTGGTTGGTTTGTTGTTGCCTGCTGTTCAAGCCGCTCGAGAAGCCGCTCGCCGCATGAGCTGCAGCAACAACTTCAAGCAAATCGGGCTTGGGATTCACAACTATCATTCGGCGTACAACGGAATGCCGATTCACGGCACCGGTACTGACCGGGTCAATGGTCAGCAAATTTATGCTGGTGACAACAAGACCGATAGCATCAATCGCCGTGGGTCTTTTTTGATCAGCGTGTTGCCTTACATCGAGCAGCAAGCTTTGTGGGAGCAAATCAGCAACCCGTTGTCGTTCAATGCCGATGGGTCGACGCGAGCCACACCATGGCAAGCAATGGGACCTGGAGTGGCCCGGATCGATTACGGTCCATGGGGCACAACCATTCCCACTTTCCGTTGCCCAAGTGACCCTGGACAAGGTTTGCCTTCCTTGGGACGCACGAACTACGGAGCCTGCACGGGTGACTCCTCGGTAATGTCGCGAGAAGGGCCGATTAACGTCACGTTAGTATCGCGTGGCGCGACGGTTCCCTACACTGAAAACAACAGCACTCTTTCGCAGCGTTCACGCAAAGTGCATCGCGGTATGTTCGTGATGACTCGTTTGATGAAGTTCCGCGACGTGCTGGACGGACTCAGCAACACCGTCATGTGCGGCGAGCTCGCCACCGACCTTGGTGATCGTGATGTTCGCACCTCGTTCCCGACTGACAATGCTTACAATGACCGCAGTGGACATGGTCGTGCGGAATGTCGTCGCAACCCGCGTTACATGGATCAGTTCCATGATCCGGAACGTCCTCAGTTCTGGAACGCTGGCGCCGCTGCATCCGTCAACATCGCGAACTCGCGTGGCTATCGCTGGCACGATGCGGTTCACATGCACACGCAAGTTCACACGATTTTGCCTCCCAACTCAGGGGTCTGCACGGGCGGCTTCACCAGCAATGACTCGAACGTCACGGTGTCGAGTCGTCACCAGGGCGGTGCTCACGTCTTGATGGGTGATGGGGCGGTCAAGTTCATCACCGACAGCATCGAAGCGGGCAACAGCAACGCTGCGATGATCTCGTATCACGGGTCGCCTGCCACCGTCGCTGGTGCACAGAGCCCGTACGGATTGTGGGGTGCACTGGGAACTCGAGCCAACAAGGAAGTGATCGATACCGAGTTCTGATCTGAATCGACGTCACGAAACGAAAGCCTCGGTGCAATTTGCATCGGGGCTTTTGTCGCTACTTGCGACACCATTTTCTATTTCCTCTACACACGAGCACCAAACATGAACAACTTCATTCGCGTGGCACTCCTCACCCTGCCACTCTGTCTCGCAACCGCGTGCACGTCATCCGAACCGACGAACGACCTGGCCGATTTGGAACAATCCGCGATTGATGAATACAACGAGATGATCGCCGCCGAAGCCAAGCAATCCAGCGAAGCGGGCGACATTGGAAAGAACGAGTGAGGACCTATCACTAGGCTCATTCGTCACATCACGCATCAAAAGAAGCGGCGGTTGCCCCGGATGATAACAAGGCAATCGCCGCATCGGGGCAACATTCCCACCAATTAGCAGCCGGCGCTCAATCACTTCCAATCGTTCATCACTCCCTGAGTTTCGCACCGTGTATCACCGATTTGTCGTTGGAATATCCTTTCTGCTCCTTTGGTCAGGAGCCTTTGCTTCTGCCGCACCACCTGAAACACTGGCAAAACCTCAGTTGGAAGGGGACGAAACAGCAGGTTTTCACAGTCGTGGCTACAGCCCGCTCTTCAATGGCAAGGATCTGTCTGGTTGGCACAACCCTTACCCGCATGGCGAGGCCAAGGTGGTGGATGGCGAGATCCATCTGACCGCTGACAAGAAATTTTTCTTGGTCACCGAAAGGGCGTTTACGAATTTTCGGCTTAGCATCGACATTCATTTGCCGGAGGGCGAATCAAACTCCGGTGTCATGTTTCGGTGTCATGTGAACGAGGACTCAAAGCCAACCGTCTTTGGCTATCAGGCGGAGTGCGATGGTTCGTCACGTCGATGGTCTGGTGGCTTGTTCGATGAAGGAAGACGCAAATGGATTTGGCCCAGCACCGAAGGGCGATCCACCAAGCAATTCCTGCAGCACGAAGACGAGTCCAAGCAGTTCTTTGCTCAGCCACAAGTGCGGGACGCGCTGAACCGTCATGGTTGGAATCGCTATGTCATCACTTGCATGAACGATTTGATCGCGATTGAGCTTAACGGCGTCCAAACCGTTCGTTTTCGAGATTCCGAGGATGCCAGCGGTTTCATTGGCATTCAACACCACGGTGAATCCGAACAGACCTATCGCTTTCGGAATTTGTTCATCAAAGAGCTGCCTGTTGTACCGGCACGTGAACATGTTGCGGTTATCGAACAGGAGCCAATTGCGATCAAGCGAATTAGCGAACGGGTCGTTCAGCTCGATTTTGGAAAAGTCGCGTTTGGGAACATTGTGATGCCGGTCCCGGATGGCCGAGGCACAGCGAAGGTGCACTTTGGTGAGAAGCTGAAGGACAATCGAATTGATTCAACACCACCCGGAACGGTTCGCTACGGGATGACTACGATTCGAAAGGGACAACAACGCGGTAATTGGATCGTGCCGCCACCATTGGATGATCGAACGGTGGAGCAAGCGGGTTTGATGTACGCGAATCCGCCTGCGGTGTTACTGCCGAGCAAGTGGAAACCGATGATCCCGTTTCGATGGCTCGAATTGGAGGGTCTCGACGATTCATTCGACTATTCGCTCATCCGACGTCGAGCTGCTTTTTCAAAGACTTGGAACGAGGACGCGAGTTCGTTTGAATGCTCCAACGAGACACTCAATCGCATTTGGGAATTGTGCAAATACAGCATCCGCGCCACGACGTTTGCCGGCATCTATGTGGACGGCGATCGAGAGCGGATTCCCTACGAAGCCGATGCCTATTTGAACCAGCTCAGCCACTACGCCACAGATGACAACGTCACGATGGCCGCCAGAACTTTTGACTGGTTGATGGAGAACGGGACTTGGCCGACCGAGTGGGCTCCACACATGGTTTTCATGGCTCGCGCCGAATGGATGCGGTCGGGCGACACCGAATGGCTGCGGCATCGCTACGAATCGTTGAAAACGAAAACACTTCTTGATCGCAGCGGCGATGACGGGCTGGTCCGCAGCGACGAGATGGATCGCAACCGGCACGACATCGTGGATTGGCCGCAGAAAGAACGCGATGGCTTTGTGTTCACCGAGATCAATACGGTGGTCAACGCGTTCCATATTCGGGCACTCGAGCAAATGTCCGAACTCGCCCAAGCCGTCGGCAAGGCAGAAGATGCGACCGCGTTTTCGAATCGAGCAAGGCTCGCGAGAGAATCATTTCATACGAAGTTGTTTAACGCGGAAACTGGGATTTACCGTGACGGGATCGGCACCGACCACAGCAGCATCCATGCAAACTTTTTTCCGATGGCCTTTGGTTTGGTACCACCCGCCCACCAAGCCAGTGTCCTTGATTGGCTGAAATCAAAGCAAATGGATTGCAGCGTCTATGCCGCTCAATACTTCATGGATGCGTTGTTTGAGAATGGTGGCGGTTCGAAGGCGCTCGAGTTGATCCTTGCTGACGGTGATCGCAGTTGGAAACATATGTTGGACAGTGGAACCACCATCACATGGGAAGCATGGGATTTGAAGTACAAACCGAATCAAGATTGGAACCACGCCTGGGGTGCGGCTCCCGCGAACTTGCTCCCTCGGCACGTATTGGGCGTTCAGCCAATCACCGCAGGTTGGAATCAGATCCGCATTCGACCTTGTTGTGCCGATTTGAAATACGCTCGCGGACGCGTGCCCTCGGCTCGAGGTCCAATCGAAATTGCTTGGACCAGCGAAGACGCGTTTCAGCTTTCTGGTCAGTTGCCCGAAGGCGTCAGCGCGTTGCTAGAGCTTCCCATGCAAACCGACACAAGCGAAGTCACCGTCAACGGATCAAAGGTGTCCACGGAGATCCAAGACGGTCGCATTCGACTTGAGAACGAACTTCAAGGATCTTTCGTCGTACGAGTCGAATGAGACCATACGAATCGAAGAGAAACGATGGGATCAGACCGTGCCTTCTAACGATACAGATCCAAATATCCTTTGGTCAACTAACTTTTTACCTTTGAGAATCTTAATGAAACTTTCCTTTCAAAAGACCGCATCCCTTTTCATTCTGATGTCATGCGTTGGCTGCGGGGGCTCACAGCCGGTCAACGTCAAGGACAGTGCAGACGAACAAAGCATTGAAGATTACAAAGCCATGGTTGCCGAAGAAGAAGCGGCGAATGCTGGCACGGAGAAGAACGGTATGAAGCCGCCGAAGGAATGATCGACTGAAACGAATGGTGGCGGGAACGGAGCGTCACCTGTCCCTGCGTTTAAGTAGCTGCGTTTTGTTTTCTTGCATGCAAAAATCGGCGGTAACTCATTGAAGAACGCCCAATCCGCATTTGCGAATTGGGCGTTCTGTTTCAGAATCCTGGCAGTGCCGACTAGAACTCGCCGTCGATGACTTCTCGTGCACCACGCGTTCCAAGTGCTCCCCACAGACCGTAGGGGCTCGCTGAACCGGGCGAATTGTTGAACGCGGCCGTTCCCCACTGATAAACCATTCGATTGGATTGGTTTCCAGCTTCGATTGAATCCGTGATGAACTTCACGGCACCGTCACCCATCAGCACATGAGCGCCACCTTGGTGACGGCTGGATACCGACGTCAAGTTGTTCCGGTCGACCGCGCCCGCCGAACAAATCTCGGAGTTCGGTGGACGAACGGTGTGGATCATGGTGAAAGTTGGGTTGAAGCTTGCCCAGCGGAAACCACGTCCGGAGGTCGCGCCAACAATGGGTGCCTCTGGACGCCAAAACTGAGGACGCTCGGGATCCAAATGCTGCTCACACCAATTGGGCGTCACAACAATCGTCCAGTGGTTGTTGTTGGTGCTGTAGGTGCCGCCAGAAGTCAAGCTGGTTCGTGCGTCTTTGTCACCCAGATCGGTTGTCAGTTCGCCCATGGCGATGGTGTTGGACAGTCCGTCCAAAACATCACGGAACTGACTTGATTTGTGGACAATGAAAAATCCGCGATGCGCGGCGTTGGTGCGCTGTGCTGTTGCATTGGTGGCCGCATACGGCAACACGGACGAGTCGTTGCGAACATAGACGTAACCGTCACGCATGTAGTCCGTCGAATCACCCAGGTTTGCGGCGTAATTGGTACGTCCTAAGGAAGGCAACCCCTTCCCAGGATCACTCGGGCAACGAAGCGTCGGAATGTCGGTTGCCCATGGCACATAGTCAATGTTTTCCGGCGTCGGCCCCATCGCGGGAAAGTCGATCGTGCCGTCCTGATCAAAATCATTCGGGTTGGCGATCATCTCCCACAAGCCTTGTTGCTCGACAAATGGCATCAGCCCAACAAGCATGCTCAGACGCATGTTGTTTCCCGTGGTCGTGTTGACCCAAGGATGCGTGGCGACCGTCGGGTGCGTCCCGCCGCCGTGCATCGGAAGCTCGTTGTAGGCCGAGTGATAGTTGTGCAGAGCAAGCCCAAGCTGCTTGAAATTGTTGCTGCAGCTCATCCGACGGGCAGCTTCGCGAGCGGCTTGAACAGCAGGAAGCAAAAGACCAACCAAGACGCCGATGATGGCGATCACGACCAACAACTCGACCAAGGTGAAGCCCGAGGCAGTTGCCGGGCGCGAGTGTTTGAAATCACGATGCATAGAAATTTCTCAAGAGTGCGATACGAAAGCAAAACGCCAGACCGCGAAAATTCGCGGTGGAAACTGGCCAATGCAGTCATTCCCGAAAGAAACGCACTCTCTTGCGGAGAAATCTATGGATTCGTGTTGAATTTCACGGAAAATCGTATTCCTGCTGAATTTGCCAGCGTTTCGGCCGGCTTGAACAGCGGCGACGGACGTACTGAGAAGGTTTAGGAGATGATTCCTTCAATCACTTTCGCTGGCTCGACTCCCGTCAGTTTCTGCTCCAATCCTTGAAACGGAAATGTCAGTCGATTGTGGTCAATTCCCAGCAGGGAAAGCATGGTCGCGTGCAGGTCTCGCACATGCACCGGATCGGCGACCACGTTATAGCTAAATTCGTCGGTCGCTCCGTAACGCATTCCACCGCGAATTCCGCCTCCGGCCAGCAAAGCGGTGAAACATCGCGGATGGTGATCGCGGCCGTATGTTTTCATGTTCAATTTGCCTTGGCCGTAAACGGTTCGTCCAAACTCACCAGCGAACACCACCAGGGTGTCGTCCAACAACCCGCGTTGTTCCAAGTCCTTCAACAATGCTGCGGTGGGCTGGTCGACATCTTGGCATTGGCCGGGCAAGTTGTCGGGCAGCTTCGAGTGGTGGTCCCAGCCTCGGTGGAAGAGCTGGATGAAGCGAACATCCCGTTCCGCCATTCGCCGGGCCAACAAGCAGTTGCGTGCATACGATCCGGGATTGTTCACTTCGGGACCATACATCGCGAGAGTCTCAGCGGATTCGTCCGCGATGTCGGTCAGATCTGGGACGGACGTTTGCATTCGAAACGCCATCTCTTGTTGCGCGATGGTGGTTTCGATTTCGGGATCACCAATTTCACCGAAGTGCTTGCGGTTCAAGTCACCCAGTGAGTCCAACATTCGTCGTCGAATGCCCGCATCAATGCCTTTCGGATTGGAAAGAAACAACACTGGATCGCCAGACGTTTGAAAGCTGGTCCCTTGGTGCTTGGACGGCAGAAACCCACTGCCCCAAAGCCGCGAATACAACGCTTGGACGTTGACCTTTCCACTCCAATAAGCCGACGGCATCACAATGTAATCGGGCAAGTCTTTGTTGAGCGTCCCCAGTCCGTAGCTTAGCCAGGCTCCCATGCTTGGCTTGCCAGGCAGTTCCGTTCCGGTGCAGAAAGCGGTCTTGCCTGGATCATGGTTAATCGATTCCGTGTGCATGGAATCAACAAAACAAAGCTTGTCCACTTGAGTCGACAAATGCGGCAGCAGATCGCTCATCCAAATGCCGCTGTCACCTTGTTGCGAAAAACCAAAGCCGCTGGGGACCACCAGTTGTTCCTGCCCACGCGTCATGGCGGTCACGCGTTGTCCTTGGCTGACCGATGGTGGCAAAGGCTGGTTGAACTGCTTCGCCAATTCAGGCTTGTAGTCGAACAAATCGATTTGGCTGGGCGCCCCCGCCATGAATAAAAAGATGACGCGTTTGGCCTTGGGTGCAAAATGGCAACCCGGCGGTAACGTGGCGTCGCTGGCCGCCTTTTCGCTGGCCGAATTTGCCGAAGCCGACCTGGTGCCCAAAACCAACGAAGTGAGCGCGGAGGTTCCCAATCCCATCCCGGCATTGGCCAAGAATCGACGGCGATTTTCAATGATCGAGAGATCGTTGTGAAGCATGTTGTTCAATCCTTCGTCTTGGTGATGTCCAGGTTGTAAAGCGTGCTGCACAAGACCGTCCAAGCAGCAAGTTCCGCGTTGTCACGAGGCTCCTTCGTCGCCATGTCCTCGCACAGTTGCTCGGCCAATTCAGGTGCCGTCGCGTATTGATTTCGCAAATCGTCCAGCAGAGTTTGCAACACTTCCACTTCCTCTACATCAGGCAACTTGGCCGTGACGGTTTCGTAAGCGAACATGATTCGAGATTCGGCGGGCTGGCCCAACACATTTTGTGCAAGCTTTCTCGCCGCCCGGATGTATTCGCCTTCGTTTAACAACAGCAAAGCCTGAGTCGGCGTGTTGGTGCGTTCGCGTCGTGCGATGCAGGCGTCTCGATTGGGGGCGTTGAGGATTGTCATCTGAGGCGGCGGCATCGCTCGTTTCCAAAACGTGTAAACGCTTCTTCGATAGCGAGATTCGCCTTCGTCCGCACGAAAGCGTTCACCAGTCATGGAGACCGCTCGCCACAAACCATCCGGTTGTGGTGGCTTCACGCTTGGGCCGTACATGCGAGTGGACAGCAAACCGCTCTGAAACAAAATTTGATCGCGAATCATCTCGGCATCGAGACGGTAACGCGGGCCTCGACTCAACAACCGATTCTCAGCGTCCGCGTTGAAGGCTTCCGGCGTCGCGTTGGAGGATTGGCGATAGGTTTTGCTCATGACGATCCGCTTGAGCAAGGCTTTGACGTCCCATCCTGATTCAACAAAGGAAACCGTTAGCTCATCGAGCAACTCGGGATGACTTGGAACTTCGCCTTGATTGCCAAAGTCTTCCGAAGTTTTCACCAATCCAACGCCGAACAACAATTGCCAAAAACGGTTCACCGCCACTCGGGCGGTCAATGGGTTCGAGGGATCCACCAACCAGTTTGCCAGATCCATCCGAGAAGGGACTTCGCCTTCGACCTCGAGTGGTGGCAGGAAACTGGGAACGCCGCGTTGGACTTCTTCACCGGGCGCGTCGTATTGGCCGCGGATTAAAACGTATGTCTTTCGAACCTCGTCCCGTTCCTTCATCACCATGACTTTGTCGACGCGGCGTTCGGTCATGTTTCGTTGACGTTGGATCTTCTCGCGTTCTTTTTGCAGTTCTTCCAGAGGTTTCTTTGCCTTGGCGATCTCATTCTGCAGGGAATGCTTGCGAGCGTCTCTTTCACGAATTCTTTCCGCGTCGGCTTCCTGCTGTCGAGCAAATTCGTTGGCGGCAAACTCGGTGAGCTCCGCTAGCTCCCCTCGTACCTCCTCCGTTTGCTCGGCGTTTGTGTCCGCGTCGATGTTGTCGACGTTGGAGTCCTCTGGTTCGGCCGCTTCGGATTCAGCAGCGTTTTTTTGTTTCTCTTCCGCTTCTTCAGCCTGAATGTCCTTGAGCTGCTTCGACAACTCCTGCACTTGCTTGCTGAGCGGATTGATCTGCGCCGCGAGTTTCGATAGTTCCGAGTCCAAACGATCGAGTTCCGCCGTTTGTTCCCGCGTCGGGAAACGAACGAAAGGTTCCTGATAGCCATCGACGACTTCGCGCGGGTTTGTTTCTGGTTCCGCGTCGATGTTGTTGAAAAACGCGTAGAGCGAGAAGAATTCCTTCTGCGAGATCGGATCGAATTTGTGATCGTGGCATTGAGCGCACTGCACCGTCAGCCCCATGAACGCCGTGCCAACGGCGGTGACGCGATCCAACACATTTTTCACATGACTCTCTTCGGGCAATGCCGTTCCTCGGTCGATGATCAAATGCAAACGGTTGAAACCGGACGCCACCCACTGATCGCGAGTCGGTTCCGGGTGCAAATCACCAGCGATTTGATCGCGAACGAATTCGTCGTAGGGCAAGTTCTGATTGAACGACTGGATCACCCAATCACGGTAGGCGACGTGATTACGGTAGAAATCCTTGTGCATGCCGTTGGTGTCCGCGAAACGAACAAGATCCAACCAGTGACGAGCGATGTGCTCACCGTACTGCGGACGCGAGAGCAGTTCGTCAACCAACTCTTCCCAGGCCAACTCGGGCGATTCTCCGTACGCCAACTCGAATCGCCGAATCTCGTCTCGCGTCGGTGGCAAGCCCGTCAAATCGAATGTCACGCGCCTCAACAGAGTTCTGGGATCTGCTTCGGCGGCGGGCCGCGTTTGTTGCTTCTCGAGTTTGCGAAGCACAAATCGATCCAGCTCGTAAGGACTCCAATCAGGATTTCGAGTGATTGGCAGTTCTGGTCGTTTCGCAGGTTGGAAAGCCCAGAAGTCCTCGTACACAGCGCCTTCTTCAATCCATCGGCGAATCAATGACCGTTCATTTTCATCGAATGGTTTCAAGTGCGATTCCGGCGGCGGCATCAACATGGAATCGTCGTCGGTCGTGATGCGATGCCAAACTTCGCTTTCCTCCACAGAGCCTGGTTCGATCGCGTATCCGATCGCCCCCTCATCCCCGTCGGCTTGATCCAGTCGCAATCCTGCTTCGCGAGATTCGGCGTCCGGGCCGTGACACGCGAAGCAGCGGTTTGAAAGCAGCGGCCGAATGTCTCGACTGAAGGAAACCGTCGACTCCGCGGCATCCTTGTTTGCCGGTTGCTCGTCCGACACCGAGTTGGTTTCTGCGGACACGCATCGCGCTGCTGGTGCGGCCACGAGAGCGAATAAACTCAGCAGCGAAAATATGGCAGAAGAAGGATGCCGCCGACGCATTTCGTGGCGACTCCAAGAAGCGGCTGAACGCCTAGTTGTCGGCATGGTTGAAAATCAGTTTTAGGCGGGAAGGTTGGCAGGACTCAATTAAAAGAACGATCGGCACTGCGTCCATCTGTTCTCGTCTGCGTTGGACTGCTGGATGACCATTCACCGAATGATCAACGCTCCGAAGCAGCGTTCGGTTTGAACATACGCGCACTCATTCTCCGTGAATCTATTCAGATTCACAGACGAATTTTTGCGGTGAATTCAGGAGAAGAACGAGCGATTTTCGCGAATCCTGCATGATTTGAAGAAAACAACGCAAGGGATCGCCTTGTCGGCGGGAGGACTACGTGGGTCTCATCGACCATAGAGTACCCCTGACGAACCATCAGGCACCGCTAGGGTCACTGACCAACGCTGTTGTCACTCTCCCAGTTTGATTGAAGACTTTTTCGATGCTTCGACGCGAATTTGCTCGTTTGATTTCGCTCGGTACCCTTGGCGGCCTGTACGGCACCCGCCAAGTCGGTGCGGCCGGACCGGTTGAAGAGCCCAAAAAAATCATCACGAAGGAATTGCATACACTCGCGAAGGACCTGCTATCCGAGTGGTGCGATGGCATGCTGCGTCGACAGATTCGTGCGACCGGCGATATCACCTTGGATGGGGCGTTGCGTTGTGACGCGTGCGCGCATCTGCATGGTCGGTGCAGCGATGCGTTGTATCCATTTCTGAAAGTGGCAAACACAACGAAGCAACCGAAATACTTGGACGCTGCCGTCGCGGCGTTCGACTGGGCCGAAAACAATGTCAGTCGCGAAGACGGCAGTTGGACAACCGGCACCAATCCGCGATCCTGGCGAGGGACCAGTATTTTTGGTGCGATCGCCCGAGCCGAAGCCCTTCACTATCACGGTGAGATGCTCGATGAATCGCGTCGGAACACTTGGCTTGAACGACTGGACCGAGCCGCCGGCGGATATCTTTACAGCGACTTCCGTCAAATTGATTTTACGAACCTAAACTATGGGATGACTGCTGTTTACGGCTTTCACCTGTTCGGCCGCCTACTGAATGACCCGAAATACACTCGTCGAAGTGAGCAGTTGGCGGCCAGCGTGAAAGAGTTCTTTACCGAACCGAACCGACTGCTTTGGGGCGAGGGGAAACCCAACGACAACCGCAGTGGTCGTGGCTTGCCGGCGGTCGATTTGGGTTACAACGTTGAAGAATCACTGAATGGGTTGGTGCTATACGCCCTGGACGTGAACGACGTGTCATTGCTGGAGTTTCTAACAAAGTCGTTGGAAGGACATCTTCAGTTCATGCTGCCCGACGGTGCTTGGGATAACAGTTGGGGGACACGTTCCGCGAAATGGTCGTATTGGGGCAGTCGGACAACGGACGGATGCCAACCCGCCTACGCTTTGATGGCTGACCGCAATCCGGCTTTCGAAACGGCAGCACTCCGAAACGCGGAGCTATTGAAACGATGCACATCCGACGGACTTCTCCACGGTGGACCGCATTACGTCTCCCATCAAGTTGCTCCCTGCGTCCATCACACGTTTGCTCACGCCAAAGCGATGGCGTTACTTTTGGACAAGACGCAGCCAACTGAAACGAAACGCGAGCTTCAGCCGCTTCCTCGGTTGTCGTCGACTGGGGTGAAACACTTTCCCGAACTGGATGTTTGGTTGGCTTCGAAGGGACCATGGCGTGCAACGGTCTCCGCCTATGATTCGATCTACAAGACCAAATCCACGGATCATATTCAGCAGCCGACTGGCGGTTCATTGGCATTGCTGTATCACACTCGCGTTGGCACGGTCTTGGCCTCCAGCATGGCAAGGTATCTGCTGGTCGAGCCTCTGAATCAACAACCTCAGCCCGGTCAAGATTTCCCTCTGACAACTCGAATTGAGCGTCGGCTGGACGAGCACTGGTACACCAACCTTTACGATTTAGAAGCAACGGTCACTTCGCATGAGACCGGCAAGGAAATTCGATTCGAAGTTGCAACCCAGCTACAGGACGAGGACCGACAACGCGACGAAGCTTCGCGTGATCAGTTCCAGTTGAACTATTGCCTCCAGGACGATCGCGTGCAGATTTCCGCTTCGCCGCTGACTTCCGGTCAGGACCAGGGAGTTTTTTCGCTCGTCGTTCCGATCATCTCGCCGAGTGGCGAAACAGTTCGCTTCGTATCGAAGACGCAAATTGAAATTGAGAAACCCGAAGGCCGAGTTGTTTGCTCCGCGAATGTTCCGCTGAGACTGGAAGCGAATGCAATCGACGGGAAATCGCCACGGCGAATCTTCAACATGGTGCCTGGCATGGAGGCGTTGCCGATCATCGCGGAGTATTCTGGCGAAGACCTCGACGAGATCCGTGTCGAGATCTCAGTTGTCTAGGAAAAAGTTCGCCTGCCCGCTCCCCATTCAATCTTTTGACATTGGAATGCAAGTTTTCGTTCACGCCCTGATCCCAGTTTTACTTTTTGCAATGTTCGCTGACGCCTCGGGGCACGCTCAAGAGAATGCAGAGGTCAATGCGAACCGTGCAATCGTGGATGTCGATCCATTTCACGATCTCAAACAAGAACTTCGTCTTACTTGGCCAAAGAATCGACTGGTTCGGTTCGTGTTCCATGGGCATTCGGTCCCTGCCGGCTACTTTCGAACTCCGGTCGTTCGACGTTTTGACTCGTATCCGATGCTCTTTCACCAGGAGATGTGCAAGCGTTACCCAAATGCGGTGATTGATGTCAGCATCACCGCGATTGGCGGCGAGAATTCAGCGAGTGGGGCGAAACGTTTCGCGGATGACGTGCTGGTGCTGAAGCCTGACGTGATCTTCATCGACTATTGCTTGAACGACCGCCGCATTGGCGTTGAGGAAGCGAGCAAGCACTGGCGATCCATGATTCAGCAGGCACGCGAAAAGAAGATTCCCGTCGTGTTGCTCACCCCAACACCGGATTCCAACGAGGACATCACGAACCCACAGTCGCCTTTGGCTGCTCATGCGGAGTCGGTTCGCAAATTGGGATCGGAGTTCAATCTACCAGTCGTTGATTCCTACGCCGCGTTCCAACGCCTGGTTTCTGACGGAGCGGAAGTTTCGACGTATTTATCGCAGCCAAACCATCCCAATCGACTGGGTCACCAGGTTGTTGCCGATGCGATTCTGAAATGGTTTGACTGACGATCGCGAAAAAGATGCAGCTTGAATTCATCGAACGACAACGAGTTTATTTTGCAGCATCTTGGCCTTGCAGCATCACAGTTCGGCTCGAAGACACTCGCAGGACGAACGACCATGAAACGAAGATATCTTCTGCGCACCTCTGCGGCGATGACGCTCGCTCCTCTTTGGATGCGGTCATTCGAAAACACCAACGTGAAAGCTGAAGAGCATGCGAATGACGAACCAAACATTCGATTGAAGTTGGGTCTCAACGCGTTCACTTTCAACACGGCGCTGATCGATGGTGAAATGACGCGCAACGATGTGATCGATTTCTGCCGCGACCATCAGATCGATGGCGTGGACATGACGGGATACTACTTCCAACAATATCCGGAAGTCCCCGATGACAGGTTGCTGTTCGAGTTCAAGAGGTATGCCTTCGAGAATGGTGTCACCGTCAGCGGCACGGGTGTAAAAAATAACTTTTCAGTGGCCGATGCGGAGCAGTTTCAACACGAGGTCCAGTTGGTGAAGAACTGGATCCCGGTGACGGCCAAACTCGGCGGCGATGTGCTGCGGATCTTCTCGGGGCGACGGTTGGCAAAGTCTCAGAATCGACGCGCTATCTTCGACCGAATGGTGACCACGCTTCAAGACTGCGCAAAAGTGGCGGCTGACCATGGTGTGATTCTTGGCGTCCAGCCCCATCATGACTTTCTAAAGACAGCCGAACAGACAATCGAGCTTCTCGACGCGGTGGATGATCCGTGGCTGAAGGTCGTTTTGGACACGGGCAGTCTTCGAGACGAACCGGTCTACGATGAAATTGAAAAATTGCTGCCTCACTCGGTCACATGGCAACTGAAGAAAGGCACCTGGATCGACGGGAATTTGGGTCCCGTGGATTTGCCTCGTATCAAGGCAATCATCAACAAGGTTGGCTACTCTGGCTTCTTGCCATTTGAGCTTACAGGGAGCTTTGACGATCTTCGCCAGCGACGTCGACAAGCCGCAGACTTCGCCACATCCATTCGTGATGAAGTCATTGGATGACAAGGAAACGCAACTGATTCAGAACACACCGCCGAGCCGGATCGAATCTCTCCAATCGTTGTCGAGCTCCAGTTGCTGAACAGCAAAGCTGCGTGAAAAACGAAGACTGCTCTACAAACACGAGACGAATTACCACGATGAAACAACGAGCTAGTATCGGCGTGTCTGCTTTGATGATACCCGCTTTGATCTTTTTCACCTTTGCAATGAATCCAACGTTCGCCGAAAGGCCGAACATCATTTTCATCATGGCGGATGATCTCGGATTCAATCAGATCGGCTGTTACGGGGATACTCCGATCAAGACACCGAACCTGGATCGACTTGCCGCGAACGGTATTCGGTTCACGCAAGCGTACGCGGGAAACACGGTGTGTTCACCCTCGCGCGTGTCGCTGTTCACGGGACGCGACAGCAGGTTGATGCATGACAACTCCAACAAGGTCCAGTTGCGAGACATCGACGTCACAATCGCCCACGTTTTGAAACACGCTGACTACGACACGGCGTTGTTCGGCAAATATTCCATCGGTTCGCAGATGGGAGTGACCGATCCATTGGCCATGGGCTTCGATACTTGGTTCGGCATGTATTCCATTCTGGAAGGCCACCGCCAATACCCGCACCTCTTGTGGCGAGACGGAAAGAAGATTCGCATCGAAGCCAATGAGGGCGGCAAGCAGGGTGCCTACGCGCAAGAGTTGTTCACCAACGAGGCCATCCAATACATCCAGCAAGACCACTCGAATCCTTTCTTCGTCTTGTTGGCGTATTCGTCTCCTCACGCGGAACTGGCGGCACCTTCGGAATTCGTTGAACCTTACAAGAAGGCATTTTCCGAAACGCGTTACGACGGCATGTCGGGCGGAACGCCGTCGGACAAATACGCTTGGTACTATCCCACTCCCGTCGAACGTCCACGAGCTACCATGGCGGGAATGGTGACGGCACTTGACGCCTATGTCGGCCGAATCGTGGAAACGCTCGAGTCCATCGATGAGGCCGAAAACACGCTGATCGTCTTCACCTCGGACAACGGACCGCACGATGAAGGCGGCGGCGACCCGACGTTCTTTCGTGCGTCCAAGCCATACAAAGGTATGAAGCGAGACCTTTACGATGGTGGCATCCACGTTCCAATGATCGTTCATTGGCCAGCGGCGATCTCAATGCCGCGAGTTGATGACACGCCCTGGGCATTTGCCGACGTGCTGCCAACATTCGCGGAGATCGCCGGAGTTCCTTTGGAGACCGTCCCACGGGTTCAAACCAATGGCGTGTCCGTGATGCCGCGGCTGTCTGATCAACCACAGCCGCTGCCCGATCGGACCCTGTACTGGGAATTCGGAAAGCAGGCAGGCGATCCAAACTCGGGGGTGGTGGGCGAGGTCTACCAAGCGGCACGTCGTGGGAAGTGGAAGGCTGTTCGGTACGACGTTGACGGCCCCATCGAGTTGTACGACTTGGGATCGGATCCTGGCGAAACCAAGGATCTTGCCGCCTCCGAGGATCAACTGCGAGAGGAGTTCACGGCGCTGTTCGAGAATCCCAAGGACTAGGTCCGACCGATCGGTAGCAATGCGAAATGCCTGCTCCATAGACTTGGCACGTTTGTGCTGTTTCTTTGCACGATCGCAAAGGTTTCGAAGAAGAGAGCGGTTTAGATTACGGCTGTTCGGTCGCCGCTAGTAACCCGGACGAGAGTTTTCGCGTCCCTTCGCTGTCCTGCAACGGCGAAACGGCGGCTGGCACGATTCACGCTAGTCCTGGCCGTTTCGCCACCATTGAGGCCACGAAGCGATGTCCCGCCAAGCTTCCTCCCCTCCGGTCGGTCCATTGAAGACACTGCTTCCGTATCTGTTTCTCGCAGCGATTTTCTTTTCGTCGGCACAGCCGCTCGCCGCACTCGAACCACAGCGACTGCGGTGCGAGTACTTGAACAATCCGATCGGGATCGACGTCGCGAAACCTCGGTTGAGTTGGCAGGTCGCCTCCGATCGAAACGCCGAATTTCAATCTGCGTATCGGGTGTTGGTGGCTTCCACGCCGGAACAATTGGATGCCAACGTCGGCGACCGTTGGGATTCTGGCAAAGTTCAATCAGATCAAACGCTGTTTGTGGAATACGCCGGCGAAGCGTTGGCCAGCCGCCAAGCCTGTCATTGGAAAGTTCAGGTCTGGGACAACGATGGCAACAGCACGTGGAGCGATCCCGCATCGTGGTCCATGGGATTGCTGAACAAAGACGATTGGTCAGCCGACTACATCAGCTTTCGCGACGAGTCACCAATTCACACCGACACGTCGACGTTGCATTTGCCACCGGCCCGCCAGTACCGCAAGGAGTTTGCGACTGACCGACCCATCAAACGAGCAACCGTCTACGCGACGGCACTCGGGATCTACGAGTTGCATTTGAATGGTCAACGGATCGGTGACGCATTGTTCGCTCCCGGTTGGACGGACTATCGGCAAAGAGCCTACTACAACACTTACGACGTCACGGATTTGGTTCGCGAAGGCGACAACGCGATTGGGGCTTGGGTTGCCGATGGTTGGTACAGCGGATACGTCGGATTTGGATTGTTAACAGGTATCGGAACGGAAAAAAACGGACGTTCCACTTATGGAAAGACGCCCGCGTTCATGTCACAACTCGAAATCGAGTTCGAAGACGGCACGACACAAACCGTTGCTAGCGATGCGACTTGGAAGGTCACCGGCGAAGGCCCGATTCGCGAAGCGGACTTGTTGATGGGTGAGTTCTACGACGCTCGCCGCGAAATGAGTGGTTGGTCTTCACCGGACTTTGACGATTCCAATTGGGACACTGCGATTTTGGCGGAGCAGAATGGACGCGTGGAAGCGACCTTCTACGAGTTTCGCAATCCCACCGAACCCGGCGCTGGTGTGAAGAAGGTCGGCGAGGCGCGCGATTTTGGTTTTGTGCGTCCAAAGCTGGAAGCCTTTCCCGGTGTCCCCGTGCGGGTCACGGAAGAGATCCCCTCGCAATCCGTTTCTGACCTGTCGCGCAACACCTTCGTGTTCAACCTCGGTCAAAACTTCGCCGGGACCATTCGCTTGAAGGTGAAAGGAAAGGCCGGTGAAAAGATCCGCCTGCGTTATGGCGAGATGCTGCATCCCGACGGTCGTTTGATGACAGAGAACCTTCGGAAGGCAAGAGCCACCGACCACTACATCTGCAAGGGCGATCCAGAAGGTGAAGTCTACGAACCGCGGTTTACCTTTCACGGTTTTCAATACGTCGAGGTGAGTCGCGACTCCGACGATGACGAAGCCCATCCAACACCACCATTGGACATGGTGACGGGATTGGTGCTGCACAGCGACACGCCGATGGCCAGCACATTCCAGTGCAGCGATCCGATGGTCAATCAACTCTTTCGAAATGTGGTGTGGACTCAACGAGCCAACTTCCTGGATTTGCCCACCGACTGCCCGCAACGAGATGAACGAATGGGTTGGACGGGCGATGCGCAGGCGTACGTTGGCACAGCGGCCTACAACGCCGACATCGGTGCTTTCTACACGAAGTGGCTACGTGAACTGATGGAATCGCAGCGTGAGAGTGGAGCCTTCCCCGGTTATGCACCGTATCCGTTCCAACATGGTTGGGACTTTGGGACCGCGTGGGCGGATGCCGGCGTGATCTGTCCGTGGACGATCTGGCAATTCTACGGCGACACCCGAGTCATCAATGAATGCTGGGAACCGATGACGCGTTTCATGCAGTGGCGAAAACGCACCAGCGTCGATGATTTGGGTGTGTCACACGGAAACGCGTGGGGCGATTGGCTGTCGCAGGGCGAGGAAACGCCGCTTGCGTATATCGACACGGTGTACTACGCGATCTCTTCACGAATGATGGCTGAGATGGCAGAAGCAACCGGTCGCACCAAAGAAGCCAAGACGTACCGTGACCAACGCGATGCAATTGAGTCGGCGTTTCAAAAGAAGTATCTGAACAAAGACGGAAGCATCAACGTTCGCACGCAAACCGCGCAGGCCCTGGCGTTGTTCGCTGACTTGGTACCGGAAAGTCAGCGAAAAGACACGGGCGAGTACCTCGCGAAACGGTTGCAGGAAAACGGCAATCACATGGCGACGGGGTTCCTCGGTACCCGACCGCTGTTGCCGGTGCTCTCGAATTCCGGCCAACACGATCTGGCAACGTTCCTGCTGCAGTCTCGCGAATTTCCATCTTGGGGTTACGAGATCGCTAATGGCGCGACCACGATTTGGGAACGTTGGGACAGCTACACGAAAGAAGACGCTTTCGGTCGACACAACGCTGCAATGAATTCCTTCTCACACTACGCGTTTGGTGCGGTGTGTGAGTGGATGTTCGCGACGCTGGCGGGAATTCAATCCGATGGCCCAGGTTTCAAACGCATCGTCATTCGCCCTATTGTACCTTCCCCCGGAAGCAACGCGATGCACGAACCGATTGACTGGGTTCGAGCGTCTTACGATTCCATCCGAGGCACGATTCGCAGCGAGTGGAAACTATCCGACGGGAAGTTCGAACTGAATGTTTCAATCCCCGCCAACACAACCGCAAACGTCTACCTTCCGACCGATGATTCGGACAGCATCACGGAAAGTGGCGAATCGTTGAGTTTGTCCAGACACGTTCGAGTCCTTCGGACAGAAGATCGCGTGGCGGTGCTTTCGGTTCCATCAGGTGACTATCAGTTTTCGGCGAAGAGCGCGATCACTGCGGTTGAGACTCCGCTGACAAGCTCAGCTCCTAGAGATACATCGATCAATCCCAATGAAATCGATCTAACGGGAGCGAAGAAGCTTGAATCGTGGGATTTCCGCGATCCAGATGATTTGGCGAAATGGAGCGAACGAAAAAGCCTGGAAATTCAAAGGCGAGGCGACTCCGCCTTCGTGGTGGCAACCGGAGATGATTCTCAAATGGCGGTCAAGTTTCGACAACCACGCTCGGGCAAACTGGTCATCGAAATGCGAGCCACACCGATTCAAAATTCGACCAGCCAATTCTATTGGTCACAACCCGGACGCGGATTCAACGCTCAGCATCAAACGAAACGCTTGCTTCGCAAATCCGAGAAGACGAATGCCTATCTTTTCGCAATTCCGGATGGATTGACGATCAACAAGCTTCGATTTGATCCCTTCGCGACTTACGATCAGTATGCCAATCCCGGTGAGATGAAGATCGAGACCATTTCGGTTTACCAACTCGCCGAATGAAGGCAACTCCCACCCCACTTTCCCACCTATCATGATGCCCCTCCAAACCCACATCATTTTCGCGATCGCGGTCTGTCTCTTCGCGAGCCACGGGCTGTCTGCCGCTGAGCTCGATCCGCAGCAATCCGCTTGGCATGCCAAATACAAAAAGCAGGTCAACGCTCCTTTGCCGGAGGAGATGCTGCTGAACACCGATGCGGAGCCCAATCTTTCGGAAGGTTTCACTTCCTTGTTCAACGGAAAGGACTTGCAAGGCTGGACCGTTCGCGGAGGAACGTGCACGTTCGAGGTCCAAGACGACACCATCGTTGGCAAAGTGGTTCCTGGTTCCAACAGCACCTATTTGTCGACCGAACGTGACTTTGGCGACTTTGTGTTCAGTTGCGAAATGAAGTGGGAGGAACAATGCAACAGCGGCGTCATGTTCCGAGCTCAAACCAAAGCGAATTCGGACGGGACGGAAACGGTATTCGGCCCGCAAGCTGAGATGGAAGGCGTTGCAAAGGACCGGCATTGGTCCGGCGGAATCTACGGCCAAAGCTGCAACGGTTTCTTTTATCCATTGTGGCTGAAAGAACATGCCGATGCGCGGGCCGCCTTTCGCCCAAACGAGTGGAATCGCTTGACGATTTCCGCCCGTGGCAAGGTGGTGAAAACATGGGTCAATGGTGTGCCGGCCGCACACTGGGTGGATGACGGAACCTACTCGAAAGGATTCTTTGGGCTGCAAATGCACAAAGGCGCAACAGGCGAAGTGCACTGGAGAAACCTGCGCATGAAATCGCTTACGCACGAACCAGTCGCCAAGGTGTCCCCCACGCCAAGCAAGCGTCCCAATGTGTTGTTCATTCTGGCTGACGATCTAGGTTGGAGTGACACCACGCTGTTCGGCACGACGAAGCTCTATCAAACCCCGAACTTGGAGCGTTTGGCCGAACGTGGCATGACGTTCACACGGGCCTATTCGTCGAGTCCACTCTGTTCACCAACGCGTGCGAGTGTGTTGACGGGACTCAGCCCGGCACGTCACGGCATCACATCCCCAACTTGCCATCTCCCGCGAGTGATTTTGAAACCGGAAGCCCCAAAAACGGGACCGCCGAACAAGTTCTCAACTGTCCCCAGTTCTGTTTCCCGGCTCGACACAAAGTACTACACGCTTGCCGAAATGTTCCGGGACAACGGATACGCCACGGGGCACTTTGGAAAGTGGCACTTGGGTGCCGAACCCTACTCACCCCTCGAACATGGTTTTGATGTTGATGTGCCGCACCATCCCGGTCCCGGCCCCGCGGGTAGCTACGTCGCTCCGTGGAAGTTCAAGGATTTTGACCATGACCCGATGATTCCCGACGAGCATTTGGAAGACCGCATGGCAAAGGAAGCCGTGCGGTTCCTGGAACAGCATTCCGAACAGCCGTTCTTTCTGAACTACTGGATGTTCAGCGTCCACGCTCCGTTCGATGCAAAAGCCAAGCTGATCGACAAGTATCGCGAAAAAGTCGATCCCGAGGATGCTCAGCGCAGTCCCACCTACGCCGCGATGATCGAAAGCATGGACGACGCGATTGGAACCCTGCTAGACACACTGGATCGATTGGGAATCGCCGATGAAACAATCATCATTTTCGCGTCGGACAACGGCGGCAACATGTACAACCAAGTTGACGGGACAACACCCACCAGCAACGCCCCGCTGCGTGGCGGCAAGGCTTCGATGTATGAAGGCGGCGTGCGAGGCCCCGCGATTGTCGTGCAACCAGGAGTCGTCCGCGCGGGCAGCACGAGCGACGCTATCGTTCAAAGCGTCGACTATTACCCGACGTTGCTGGAAATGCTTTCCATTGATCCTCAACCCGGACAATCGTTCGATGGTGTTAGCATCGTACCTGCGCTAAATGGCGATGACTTTCAGCGGGAGCCTATTTTTACGTACTTCCCACACGCCCCCGGTGTTCCGGATTGGTTGCCGCCTTCTGTGAGTGTTCACCATGGTGATTGGAAGCTGATTCGTATCTTCCATGGCGGTGAGGATGGCGGCCATCGATACAAGCTCTTTCACCTCAAAGACGACATCAGCGAAGAGCACAACTTGGCCGCCGAGCATCCGCAACGCGTGAAGCAACTGGATAACTTGATTGAACAGCACTTGGTAGCGACCCATGCCGTCCGCCCGCTCGCTAATCCGAACTTTGATCCCGCCAAGTACGACATCGCAGCCGAAGGCAAGGCGACTCTCAAAGGCGGTGCCAATGCACCGAAGAGGCCCAAATCCAAGGTGCGCCGAAAACCGGTCGCGGGTTGGCTTCCGGCAGGCACCTGTGATTTGACTCTTGCCAAGAACTTTTTGAAAGTTGAAAGCTCAGGCGGCGATCCGCACTTCAGCCACGCGTTTCCCGAGACGATTCCTGGGCGACCAATGACGTTTGTCGTTGAGATGAAGTCCAACTCGTCCGGTCGAGGACAAGTGTTTTGGAAGGAAACTCAACTTCCGTATTCAGCCGAACGCAGCGAAGGCTTCGACGTGAACCATGACGGCGTGTTTCATACCTATTCGATCGAATTGTCTCCGTCCGGAACGGTTCAAGGCGTTCGTTTGGATCCGTCCAATGGTCCAGGCATCATTCAAATTCGCAGCATGCGTTTGCAGGATGAGAATGACCAGGTGATCCATGAATGGTCGTTCGGAAAGTAGGCTGATCGCTGCGACACCCTCTCATTGCACAACAAAATTGAAAACGAGATCGGAAGGCTTTTGACATGAACGATCGTCGACGGACACGCACCGCATTCGCTTTCGCGTTTGCATGGTTTTGCCTGACGGGTGTATCCACGCAAGCAGCGGAGCAAACGAACTTCCTCGTGATCCTGGCGGATGACTTGGGCTATTCCGATCTTGGTTGCTACGGCGGCGAGATCAACACGCCCAACTTGGACGCGTTGGCGGCCGGCGGCTTGAAGTACACCCAGTTCTACAACACCGCTCGCTGCTGGCCCACACGTGCGGCCTTGATGACGGGGTACTACCCACAACAAGTTCGACGCGACGGGATGCCGGGGACGACACGTCAGTACGGCGGTGGTGGAAAGCGACCCGATTGGGCGCTCACGCTTGCGGAACGTTTGAGACCGGCCGGTTATCGAACCTATCACTCCGGTAAATGGCACATTGATGGGAAGCCAATCGAACATGGATTCGATCGATCCGATGAAGCCACTCGCAGTCCGGGATTCTTCGATTCCATCCGAAAAAAGAACCGTGATCCGAAGTTCTATCGCACCACCGCGACCGCGCAACACGCGATTGAATGTCTGCAAGAACACGGGGAACTCTATCCGGAGCAGCCGTTCTTTCACTACCTCGCCTTTCACGCACCGCACTTTCCTCTTCATGCGTTGCCGGAAGACATCGAACGTTACCGAGACCGATACCTCGCGGGATGGGACGCACTGAGAGAGCAACGTAAACAACGTCAGGCAACGCTTGGCCTCGGTGTGGGCGAACTGTCACCAATCGAAACCGAGGTGGGGCCGCCCTATGACTTCCCTGATCAAATCAAACAGCTCGGTGCCGGTGAGATCAACCGCCCTGTGGCCTGGGACACGCTGACGGAACAGCAACAGCGTTTTCAAGCGACCAAGATGGCCATCCACACCGCGATGGTCGACCGAATGGATCGAGAGATCGGGCGAGTGATCGATCAACTGGAAGAGATGGGTGAGTTCGAAAACACTTGGATTTGCTTTTTGTCTGACAACGGCGCCAGTGCGGAAATCATGGTCCGAGGTGAAGGGCACGATCCCACAGCCTCCCCCGGATCAGCCGAAACGTATCTGTGTTTGGGGCCCGGATTCAGCAGCGCTGCCAACACACCGTTTCGCCGCCACAAAACGTGGGTCCACGAGGGTGGCACTTCCACGCCGTTCATCGTTCATTGGCCGAAGGGGATCGGTTCTTCCGATGAACGCAGAACCAACGTCGGCCACGCGATCGACATCACTCCGACGGTTCTGGAGATCGCCGAAGTCCAACCGAAGTTCGGCGATGCACCCCCGATGAGCGGTCGAAGCTTGGTGCCAACCTTCGAAAACGAGCAGGCCGTCATTCACGACGAGCTGTGGTTCTATCATGAAGGCAACTGGGCTCTCCGTCAGGGAGATTGGAAAATCATTCACTCCAACATCGCACGTCCGTTTCCCTGGCAAAGATCCGAAACCGCCGCCAACGAGTCCAAAGGCGATGCCCATTGGAAATTGTACGACTTGAGTCACGACCGCGCGGAACAGCACGACTTGGCTGACCAGCATCCCGATCGCGTCAAGCAAATGGCGAATCGTTGGTGGGAACTGCAAGGTCAGTTCCTCAAGGATTCAACATGGTCGATTGGCAAGGCGGTTGGCAGCAATTGATGATGCGTTCAATTTTTCTCGCAAGTGTATGTCTGCTGACGCTGCTCGTTTCGCCATGCCTCATCCGAGCCGCGGAACGGCCCAATGTTCTATTGATTGTCGCGGACGATGTTGGTTACAGCGATCTGGGTTGCTACGGCGGTGAAATCGACACGCCCAACCTTGACCGATTGGCGGCAGAAGGCATTCGCTTCAGCGAGTTCCACGTCAATCCAATGTGCACGGTCACGCGAACGAGTCTGATGACTGGGCACACGCATTGTCAGTCCGACGAGTATCGCCGCTCCATTCCGGTGGCTAGTTTGTTGAAAGACGCCGGGTACTCAACTTCTCTTTCGGGGAAATGGCACCAGCCCAAAAATCCGCTGGACGCCGGATTTGAATCTTTCTACGGATTCCTCGGCGGAGCCATCGATAGCTGGACTGGCAAAGAAGGCAGTCGCCACGCGATTCAAACGGACCGTGAAAAACCTCGGCCTGTCGAGCAGGGTTGGTACAGCAGCGATGCATTCACCAACCGCACGATCCAAGACATCGATCGAGCTAAGCAAGCGAACAAGCCGTTCTTCGCGTTCCTGGCGTTCAACGCTCCTCACACGCCATTGCATGCGCCGCGAGCCAACGTTGAAAAGTATTACCAGCGATATCAGGCCGGTTGGCAGACGCTTCGTCAAAATCGATACCAGCGATTGAAGACGATGGGCATGATCGACGATCGCTACGTAATGACCGAACCGGATGGAGAGGTACGGCGGTGGGAGGAACTGCCCGCGAAGATCCAGAAGCAAGAAGCTCGACGCATGGCCGCCTACGCAGGCATGCTGGATCGGCTGGATTGGAACGTCGGTCGACTGTTGCAGCATCTGAGTGATGAAGGACTCCGTGAAAACACCATGGTGATTTTTATGGCGGACAACGGAGGCGCGTACAACAACGGTGACATTCGCACGTACAACCAACAAATCCCATGGCAAGCCGGCTCGAATGCGTTTGTTTCCAACGGATGGGGCTATCTGAAGAACACTCCGTTTCGTTGGTACAAATCTTGTGCTCAGGAGGGTGGCGTGTCCGTGCCGTTGATCATTCACTGGCCCCAAACACTGGCGAGCCAATCCGGTCAAATTCGGCACCAACGGCTGCACGTCACCGATCTCTATCCAACGCTTCTGGAGTTAGCGCACGCGAATTACCCGGCCGTTGACGGTGATCGAGATTTAGAGCCTCTTTATGGGCAATCGATCTTGCCGTTGCTTCGCGATCCCGAGATCGATGAGCTTGGAATCCATGACGAGATGTTCTGGGCATTCAATCAAACGGGCAAAGGACTGACTCGAGGGCACTGGAAAATCTCCAGCATCAGCGATGGACCATGGCGTCTGTACGACATTCACAAAGACCCCGCCGAGTCGCGTGATTTGGCACGCGAAAGGCCGGATGTCTTGAGGGAGATGAGTGCGACCTGGTTCAAATTCGCGAAAGAACGCACCGCGATGCCGACGTCATGGCGAAGTCCACTCAAACCCTATCAAGAGGGTTGGGGATTTCATCGAGCCAGAATGGTCATGCCGGGCTATGTCCGCGCCGTACCAGCGATGGCAGCCACAAATGTCAGTGTGCAAACGGACCTAACGTTTCACTTTGCAGAACCAATCCGCTTCGCCAATTCGAAGGGAAAAACGCTGCGGTTGTATGAGGCGTCCGAAGTCGAACATCCAATCTGGGAGGCTGACCCTGCACCGGGCGATCCTGCGGAAGGTTCTCGTTCGATTTGTTTTTCGGATTTGCCGGAATTGAAATCCAACACCACGTACTTCGCACTGGCGGATCCAGGCTGGATCACCATTGGAGGACACCCAGCAGGTCCGCTGAATGACGGAGCCTATTGGTACCGTTTCCGGACCGGCATGGGTGAGGACGTCTCGGAGAAATAGACGGACGCGAATGTGGTTGGCTGTCGATCAGTTTTCATCAGCTCACCGCATTTGCTTGCGGTATTCACGTGGCGATAGATCGAGGTGTGCTCGGAACTGCCGGCTGAAATAGTTGCTGTCCGAGAAACCGACGTCGAAAGCGATGTCCGTGATCGACCGTTCCGTCGTTCGCAACAAGCGGCTGGCCTCTTGGATCCTCACCTGAATCAAATACTTGATGGGCGAGGTATGCATGGTTCCTTCGAAGGTGCGAATGAAGTTCCGCCTCGACATGCCAGAAATCTCCACCAAATCATCCAGCGTGATGGGTGTCGCGAAGTGACGCTGGATGTGCGAGATCGCTTCCGCGATACGAAGCAATTTCTTGCTCTCTGGGTTGCGTGTGCGGCTGTAACATCGTGATAGGAATGTCACCAGTTGCAACATCGTGACCGTCGCCATCGTTTGAAATCCTGCCGCTCGGTTTTTAAGTTCCTGATCCAACGACTCGACGTACTTCAACGTTTCAATCAGCTC
Organism: Rhodopirellula halodulae; assembly: GCF_020966775.1. Taxonomy (NCBI): domain Bacteria; kingdom Pseudomonadati; phylum Planctomycetota; class Planctomycetia; order Pirellulales; family Pirellulaceae; genus Rhodopirellula; species Rhodopirellula halodulae. The sequence continues at coordinate 33,244 of NZ_JAJKFV010000033.1, forward strand.
AGCGGGATTGAGTTGCAACCGGCTGGTGAATTGGTGTCGTTTTCGCCACGCGGGCTCCAAGGTGAACAACGCGTGATAGCCGGAAAGAGATTGCAAGTCGCCCAATCCCAACGGCAGTTCTTCCGGATCAAAGAGGATGTTGATCAAGCTCAATCGATCCATATTGAGATAGTCATGCGGCCGATCGCCTCCGATGACGAATGTGTCGCCGGTCACCAACTCGTAACTGTCCTCGCCCGTGATGTGGACGCCTTGGCCGCCGGTGATGATGACGACCTCTGCGAACTCGTGGCAATGCAACCCAAACGGCTCCTGCGGATCACGTCGTTCCACCACGATCGGAAACCCATCGCTGTGGAACCAATCCTCCTTTTTGAGCTTTGGAATGGAGGCAGACATGGTCGCAGAGTCCCAAAAAACGCCGTGTTTCGGTCGCTCGCAGCAACCGCACTGGATGGCATGATTGTGCTGCAACCGGCAAGAATGTCAAGGTTCATTGTTTTCCTGCATGGTACGCTACGGTCCGTTCAGTCACCACAATGGCCTGAATGGACAATGCAGACGCCCTTCGATCAAACATCGGGATCACCATGGACCCTGGCAAAATAGACAAGGCTTACGAGTTAGCAAAAGAGGCCTATCAAGAGATTGGCGTCGATGTGGACGCAGCGCTGAAGCAAATGCGGAACGTGCAAATCTCCGTTCATTGCTGGCAAGGCGATGATGTGATGGGATTCGAGGGCGACACCGGCGCGCTCGGCAACGGCTTGGCGGTGACAGGCAACTATCCAGGACGTGCTCGCAACATAGACGAGTTGCAAAGCGACCTCGAATTCGCTTACTCGCTGATTCCCGGTCGCCACCGGTTGAACCTGCATGCTCTCTATGGTGACTTTCCAACGCCAGTGGATCGCGATGAGATTGGCGTGGAACATTTTCGAGGCTGGATCGACTGGGCACGGGGCCAACAGATCCAATTGGATTTCAACCCCAGCTACTTTTCGCACCCCCACGCGACCGACGGTTTCACGTTGTCGCATCCGGACGCGGGAATTCGTCAGTTTTGGATCGACCATGGCATCGCAAGCCGAAAGATTGCCGCTGCCATGGGTGAGGCGCAAGACACCCCCTGCATCAATAATTTTTGGGTTCCCGACGGTTACAAGGACACGCCGGCGGATCGCAAAGCTCCTCGAGAAAGACTTGCGGCAGCGCTCGATTCGATTTTCTCAACCGATCTGCCGGCCGAGCACACTTTGGACGCGGTCGAATGCAAACTCTTCGGCATCGGCAGCGAAAGCTATGTGGTTGGTTCTCACGAGTTTTACATGGGCTACGCGATCTCTCGGAACAAAGTGTTGTGTTTGGACGCGGGGCACTTCCATCCGACGGAAGTGATCTCGGACAAAATTTCGTCCGTCATGATGTACGTCCCTGAGCTCCTTTTGCACGTTAGCCGTGGCGTTCGTTGGGACAGCGATCATGTCGTGACCTACACCGATGAGCTTCAATCCATTTTGCAAGAAGTGGTTCGCGGCGACTATCTAAACCGTGTCCACATTGGATTGGACTTCTTTGACGCCAGCATCAACCGAGTGGCAGCGTGGGCCATCGGCACTCGCAATACGCTCAAGGCGTTGCTCGCGGCCTTGCTCGAGCCGACCCAACAGTTGCAACAACTGGAGCTCGAAGGCGACTACACCGGTCGATTGGCGTTGTTGGAAGAACAAAAAACGTTGCCTCTGGGTGCTATTTGGAACCACTACTGTCAACAAGCCGGGGTTCCAGCCGGTGCGGATTGGTTGGGATTGGTCAGGCAGTACGAGAATGATGTTCTCTCACATCGCGATCGAAACCCAACCTTGGTTGGATGACTTTCTGAAAGACACTTCACTGATGGCGGATGAGTGCTTTCGGAGGGATGAAGCCGAAAGCGGTACACACGAGAACTTTGATGAGCGAAGACAGCAACAACGCAAGTGGCGAATTTGAACGCGAACCGGTTCCCGAATCAGCTCGACTCGGAAACGGTAAGTTTTGGGGAATGTACGCCGGCGAGCACGCGGCGGGCACCGAGTTCATGATCGGCCCTCTGTTTTTAGCGGCCGGTGCCAGCCTTTCGGATTTGTTGCTGGGACTATTGCTGGGCAACATCTTGGCTGTGTTGACCTGGCGATTTCTGGTCGTGCCGATTGCGATGGTCAAGCGATTGACGCTGTACTACCAATTGGAACGCATTGCGGGCGATTCGCTTGTGAAGCTTTACAACCTCGTCAACGGTTTGTTGTTTTGCTTTCTAGCAGGGGCGATGGTCACCGTCTCCGCGTCCGCGGTTGGCGTGCCGTTTGACATTCGGTTCGAGGTACCCGAAAACGTTTTCGGTCTCAGCAATCCTTCGTTCACGCTGTTGGTTGTGATTGTCGGTGCGGTCATCACAGCGGTTGCGGCGGGCGGATACGAACGAGTGGCGCGTTTCGCGAATATTGCGGCACCTTGGATGATCGCCGTGTTCGCGTGCTGCGGAATTGTTTCGCTCGCGCAAATGGGTGCCACCAGCACGACGGCTCTTTCGGAGGGCACGTTTTGGTCGGACGCGATCACGTTTGTGCAGGAAAAGAACGGCCCCGCGACATTTAGCTTTTGGCAGATCGTCGTGTTCGCTTGGTTGTGCAATGGTGCGATGCACTTTGGCATGTCTGATTTGACCATCTTCCGTTTTGCTCGCCACAAATCATCCGGCTGGGCACCAGCAATTGGAATGTTCTTGGGCCACTACATGGCATGGATCGCCGCAGCATTGTTGTTGGCAGCTTTGATCAAACTTCAGCCCTCCTTGGTGGTTGGTGATGACGGGAAAGTCACCGCGAACCCCGGTTTGCTGGCTTATCAAGCGGTCGGGTGGACGGGAATCATTTGCGTTGTCATCGCCGGATGGACGACCGCCAACCCCACGATCTACCGTGCTGGGTTGGCTTTCCAAGGCATGGTGCCAAATAGCTCCCGCACCGCAATGACACTGGTCGCTGGGCTGGTGGCCACCATCGCGGGTGCATTCCCGAACTTGTCTGCCCAATTGCTGGACTTCGTGGGGATGTACGGAACCATCTTGGGCACCATGGGGGCCGTCATTTTTGTTGACTTCTACTTGATCCACAAGTTTGGCCTTCGTCCGGAATACGCGTCCAGCACAGGCATCCGCATCAACGCGGCGGTTTTGATTGCGTGGACGCTTCCGGTGGCGGTTGCGTTGTACTGGATCATGGCCAAAGGACTGTTTGCCGCTTATGCGGTCATACCATGTTGGTTCGCGTGCGGAATCTTGTACCTGGTGCTCAGCAAATTCCTGCAGCGTCCAGGCGTGCAACAGTCCACCGTGTGAACAGGAACGAGTGCACAAGAGAGAAGATTCAAGAAAACGAAGACTTATGAAAAACATTGCCAAGATGATTTCGTTGATCGCTTTTTGCTTGATCGTGGTTCCGTGCTCGCTCTTCTTTGCGGGAGCGATCGACCTGCCTTTGGTGAAGACACTCGCACTGATCGGAACCATCATTTGGTTCGCGTCCACTCCGTTGTGGATGAGCCGAGAACTGCAGGTGGATTCAGCCGAAGTCGAGATCTAAACGCATCGGCATCCTTTTATCCGCGCATTGGGCCCAGGCATTGCCTCGGCACCCGCATCCGGGAATTGCAGCGGTGTTTCCGGTATAAGCTGCGTTCGCCCTCACACGTTCGGAAGCGAACGGCTCCAGCTCCGCAAATGCGGGACGATGAACTCCATAGACATCTGTTGTAGACTGTCCATCACAATTCACCCCCATCACGAATGAGAAAATCGATGAACGTCGCTAGCCAACAATCTTTGCTCCCCGAAGTCCAATCATTCTTGGATCAGTCTCCACTGCCGAGTTTCGTGGGAGGCAAACCGCTTCCCAACGCCAACGGGAATTTGGTGGCCACCATCGACCCCGGATCGGGCGATCAATTGGCTGAAATTCATGATTTGGATGCCAGTGAGATCGATCAGGCCGTTCAAGTCGCGAGTGATGCATTCCCCGCCTGGGCGGCTTTGTCCCAAGACGAACGTGGATCGATCTTGCTGAAGTTGGCCGATGCGGTCGAACAACACAAACCGATCATTGCCCAGATCGAGGCATTGGATGCGGGAAAGATTGAGGCCCAAGCGGCGGGTGACGTTCAGAATTTCGTGGATACCCTTCGCTACTTTGTTGGGTTGGCGTCCAAAGTCGAAAAACGCACCAAGCTCGACGTGCCTGGTCACGAAGCTTGGACCGTCAAGCAACCTTGGGGTGCTTGTGCGTTTATCTTCCCATGGAACTTTCCGTTCTTGTTGATCGGATGGGGAATTTCGCCGGCTTTGGCAGCGGGCAACACGGTAGTGATCAAGCCCGCGGAAGACACGTCGTTGTCGGCACTTTATCTGGCACAGCTCGCGAAAGAAGTTGGCGTGCCGGATGGCGTGATCAACGTGGTCACCGGGCGTGGTGCAACCGCGGGAGCCGCTCTGACCAACAACAAGCAAATCAAACGCATGTCATTCACCGGTTCGCCCGAAGTGGGACAATTGGTCGGCGAAGCATGCGGTCGCAACTTGGTTCCGGTGAAGTTGGAACTGGGCGGCAAAGGCGCTGCTGTCGTGTTCGACGATGTGGACGTCGCGGCCACCGCCAAGGCTCTCGTAGGAGCAATCACGTTCCACACCGGCCAAGTTTGCTGCGACGCGACGCGGTGGTTGATCCACGAGAACATCTACGATGAATTTGTCGCCGAATGCCAACGTTTGATGGAGGAGGTCAAGATTGGTCACCCGTTGGACCCATCCAGTCAAATGGGCCCCGTCGTGAACCCGAAACAACGCGAACGTGTTCTGGGCTATCAAGAGAAGGGAATCGCGGGCGGAGCCAAATGTGTTTGTGGTGGTGGCGCCGCCACGGTCGACGGCATGGATGGGAACTATGTCAAACCAACCTTGCTGGCGGGAACGCTCGACAACATCGCCGCGCGTGATGAGATTTTCGGCCCCGTGGCTTACTTGGCGACATTCTCAAACGAAGAAGAGGCCATCGCGATGGCCAACGACACGGACTACGGGTTGGCCAACAGCGTTTGGACACCTGACGAAGCCAAAGCGAATCGAGTCGCGGAAGCTATGGTCGCTGGAAACAGTTGGATCAACGCTCACAACGTGTTCGCTCATGGGGTACCTTACGGCGGCGTGAACAAGAGCGGCATGGGTGGCGGAGTTTTGTCGATCGAGACTCTGATGGACTACTACCGCAGCCAATCCGTCGTGCGGCCTTTGTAAGTTCACCGAGTCCCCGTCTCGGCGACACCGCAACGCCACACTGCATTGGGCGGACCTACCGATCCATCGGAAGGGTTCGCCCATTTTTGTAGCAGTTTGTTTTCAAGCCAATTGCACTCCCATCTGGAATCATCATGACCGACTCGCGTGACGTGCAGCATCCTCGAGACAGAATCATGCAGACGATGGACCGAATCTATCGGTACCGCATGACGACCACTTCAGGAGGCAATCTGTCGATTCGCGATTCGGAGGGGAACATCTGGATCACGCCGGCCCGCGTCGACAAAGGCAACCTGACTCGCAACGACATCATTTGCGTGCGAGCCGACGGCACCGTCGAAGGCCCCCATCCGCCGTCCTCGGAATTTCCATTCCACAAAGCGATCTATGAGGCTCGCGACGACGTGCACGCAATCGTGCACGCTCACCCGGTTGCGTTGGTGGCATTCAGCATTTGTCAACAGGTTCCCGACACCCGCCTGTTTCACCAAGCCCACAGCGTATGTGGCAAAGTCGGGTTTGCACCGTACGCCTGCCCTGGTTCGCAAGCCTTGGGCAAAAGCATCGCGGATCAATTCGCCCAAGGTTGCGACAGCGTGATCTTGGAAAATCACGGCGTCGTGGTGGCCGGAGTGGATTTTGCCAGCGCGTTCCAACGATTTGAAGCCTTCGAATTCGCGGGCAAAACGCTGATCAAAGCCAAGCAGTTGGGCCGAGTCCTTTCACTCACTGACGAGCAGCTTCAGCAGGCGGCATCGAGGAGTGTTGACTTCACCAGCTATGAACCCGGCGTCGCTTGCACGCGAGAGCAAGAGTTGCGAAGGCAACTTTGCGAGTTCATTCGACGGGGATGCCGACAACGATTGTTGATCAGCACAGAAGGCAGCTTCTCCGCTCGCGTGAACGACAACACGTTCTTGATCACGCCAACTCAACGTGACCGCGAACAGCTTCGCGCGGAAGACTTCGTGCTGGTCGACGGCGAACGTCGCGAAGCGGGCAAATTGGCCAGTCGAGCGGCGAATGCTCACCGAGCCATCTACGAGATGCACCCGCACGTCAACGCGATCGTGTTTGCTCATCCAGTCAACGCCACCGCGTTCAGCGTGACGGATGTTTCACTGGACGTGCGAACGATTCCCGAGAGCTACGTCTTCCTGCGAGATGTCGCTCGCGTCCCATACGGAATTCAATATGGCAACGATGGGACGATTGCGGATCACGTGACCGAGCGAAACCCGGCGGCGATTCTGGAGAACGATGGCGTTTTGGTGACTGGATCAACGGTATTGGATGCGTTCGACCGGCTGGAAGTCCTGGAGTCCACCGCGGAGGCTGTCATCAATGCGAAAGCCATTGGCGAAGTCTCCGTGATGCCGCCTCAGGTCATCGACGAACTTTGCCAAGAGTTCAATCTGGGCTGAGCCTGCCTTGGCTGTAGCGTACGTCGTGCAGGCTGGCGTCTGCAATCAGCATCTGCACTACGGGGCGTCGTTCTCGATTGAGATTGGATCAGTGTCTGAAATCGGATCCGCGTCGGCCTGAAACACCGATCCAAGTTCGATAGGGTCGCCGTTGGCGTGGATCCCCGCCGCTTCGTCCATCGCGCGAATGTCCGATTCAACCAAGTCAACTTTGATCGGCTCTGACGTATCGCATCCAACACAGAACACCGACAACGCCAGCGCAGAACCAAACGAACGTGACCACGACACGGTGAACTGCCCCCGGCGATTCGATCGTTTCACCGACGTCACCGTCACTCCAATTCGCGTCCAGCCGATTCGCATTTCATTGTCCTGATTGACGTGCCCGCTCCGCTTCTCGCACTTCATCGATGTCATTCGGACGCGGTTTTTCGTTGACCGATTGACCGATTGCTTTTGCCAAACGTCCCAGCATCCCGAAGTAGATGAAGGTGGCGGCGGTGGCCGTGAAGATGCAAATCACCGCGGCGCCGATCGGTGGCACCAAACTGGCGGCGGCAAAGACCATGAACACGCCGAAGAAGACCAACGCACTGGAAAGGTAAAACCCACCCCAAGCTTCTTCGCACCTTGTCACGCTGCGTCCAACCTCGGGTGAGAACGGCACGAAGATGTTTTGCATATCCAACATGGACAGCAGAACAAACGGGAACAGCAAGAAAATCGACAGCATGATCAAACACACCGTCGCTAAGTTTTCACCAAAAGCCATGTGTCCAAGCAGCCAAGCCGGGCCACCCGTCAATCCGACTGCCGCGAAACAGAAGATGGTCGGAGCCATCCATTCCAGGGGCTCCAACGTGAGCGGCCAATCCGATACTGATTCCTCGTCGTTGCTGACGGACTGCAAAATCACAAAGCCGCATGCCAACACCATTGCGCCGTAAAAAACACCCGCCGGGAACAGAAACATCAACCCCGCGGCGTAACCAGACGCCAGCACGAGTCCGGCGAGCGTGGAAGCGATGGCCGATAGGATCAACCAGTGAACCACCACGCCGAACTGAAAGAAGATGCCAAAGACACCTTTCGCCCAGTCCGTAATCTTAGGGACGTCGTACTCGGCCGCCGGTGATTCTTCCTCGACCTTTGCCGCTTCCGCCAGCAATTCTTCAGCGGAACGCCGGAATGGGTCGGCCGGACGATCTTTTTGAGTGACGGCTGATTCGTTGAACTGAAACGACTCGGCGCGATCCATGTCGATCACGACCTTCTTTTTCTTCTTTGGCGGCGGTGGCACCTTCACCATCTTGTGGCAATCGTGACAGCGAACCTGCTTGCCTGCCTTGTTCGCGGTGACGTTGATCACGGTCGAACAAACCGGGCAACGAACGCGATAGTTCGTTTCGTACTCCACGTTGTGAGCAACCGGCTCATCGGAAGCAGACGCGCGGGCTCCAGACAATCCGGCCCCAGACGCCTTGTTCGCGTACGAGTTGGCTTTTTCAAACAATGGATCCACCGTTGGATCGCCGGACGCCGACGACTGCGAATCGGGGAACGCCGATGTTTCCTCCATCGCATCCAAATTGAACGGATCGTCCGGATCGTCAAAGGGATCCAATGAACTCGCCGCGGCAGCTGCTGAAGGTTTGCCATGGGACGCATTCTGAATGGCGTCGGAGAGATCTTGCAATTCGAACGGGTCCGATCCGTCATCATCGCCGACGTCCATGGGCGGCAGGTCCAACCCACCAAACATGTCGTCTTCATCGGCAGTGGAGGAGGACGATGAGCCAGACGAATTGTTCAACAACGCCCCCAAATCACCAAGTGCCGAACCACCAAGCGACGAATCTTCCGACGCCGACTCATCCGACGCCGGTTGCGACTTGGCCTGAACGGGAGGACTGGTCGCTGCTGGTTTCGGGGTGGTCGCGGGAGTCGACGCGGCGGGTTTGGGCGTCGCGGCCGGCGAGGAGCCGACGGTGGTCGTCGGCTTCGGCCGCGGTGGTGGATCACTCAGCTCCAACCAATCGTCATCGTCGTTGGTGGAGCTGGCCGAGATTCCAGGAACTAGAAACGTCTCTTCACACTTCGGGCACAGAACGCGAGTGCCTCCGGCATCATCGCTCACCGCGACGGCCGCCATACATCGCGGGCATTGCACCGATTGTGTCATCGACGATCAGTCCTCCATCACTTCCGCTTCACGAGCTTTGGCAGAATCGTTGACGCTGTTTTCAGCGTTCTTGGTCAATTCTTGCACCTGTTCTTTGGTCTTGTCGCGATCGTCTTCGGTCATCTCTTTGTCCTTTTCCGCCGAGTCCGCCGCTTTGTTGGCATCGCGACGAATGTTGCGGATCGAGACCTTGGCTTCTTCGGCCAATTCCTTGATCCGCGCGACCATCTTCTTTCGGACTTCGCCGGACAAAGGTGGAACGTTCAAACGAATGACGCGGCCATCGTTTTGCGGGTTCAGTCCCAGATCGCCAGCGACGATCGCCTTTTCGATCTCTTTGATTGTCGATGCGTCGTAGGGACGAATCAAGATTTGCTGTGGCTCAGGCGTTCCGATACTGGCCAATTGCTTCAGTGGTGTCAGCGAACCATAAACCTCGACCTTGATCGAATCGACCAAGCCTGGGTTGGCTCGTCCGGTGCGAATCCCCGACAAATTGTGTTGCAGCACCGAAACCGCTTTCTCCATGCGTTCTTCGGCATCCATCAAAATCTCGTCGCTCGTCATCGTGTCATCCTGGGGATTGAGTGGGGAAAAAGCGGATTGCAATCATCGTTGGTTGGTTTGGGAATCTTGCGGGTCACCAATCCAAGTGCCCACGGATTCGCCGCGAACGGCACGCACGATGTTGCCGTCCTGTTTGAAATTAAACACCAAGATTGGCTTGCGATGTTCGTTGCACAAAGCGATTGCCGTGGCATCCATGACACGCAGCTTCTTTTGGATCACTTCGTTATAACCGAGTTGCTCGTACAAGACCGCATGGGGATTCTTTTCAGGGTCGTCACTGTAGACCCCGTCCACTCGCGTTGCTTTGAGGATCACGTCGGCTTCGATCTCCAGCGCTCGTTGAGCCGCAGCGGTGTCTGTCGTGACGAACGGGCTGCCGATTCCTCCGGAAAGGATGATCACGCGGCCTTTTTCGAGATGACGGATTGCACGGCGTCGAATGAACTGCTCAGCGACTCGGTCCACCGGCAAAGCGCTCATGACCCGCGTTTGCAAACCGATCGAATCCAACGCGTCTTGCAACGCCAGCGAATTGATGACCGTGGCCAGCATTCCCATGTAGTGCGCCGTGGCTTCTTGAACCGCCGCGTTGGCACCCGAGAACGACGCACCGCGAAGAATGTTTCCGCCGCCGTTGACAATCGCGATTTGGCAACCGGATTCGTGAGCCGCCTTGATCTGTTTGGCAATCGCCAGCAATTCGTTGCCGCTGATGCCTTTGCCTGATTCAGCCAAACTTTCGCCGCTGAGTTTCAAAATCACTCTGCGATAACGTAAATCACCTTCGGGCGGAGTCAGGGGGGCTGTGTCGGGCATCTCGGAGGTCAGGTCCGCTCTAAAGAAAGTTTTCGAAATCAGGAAGCCGGTCAACGCGGGGCGATGTGCCTGCAATGCGTGCTATCCCGTACGTCGCCAGCAGACAAAACGGTAACGATTTCGAGAACTTTGCGAAACCAGTCGCGAATTCCAACGGATCGGTTTGACTAACGCGAATCATCGTTCCAAACCTCCTCGCAAGATGGGGGTGAAAAATGCTATTTGCCCACCGAGGGAAAGATTTTGACCTAGGGTTGTGGTGAAGGGTCTCTCCGCTCGTGAGAAAGACACGTTCGAACCTCCCGTGAGGAACAAAATTCATGCCGATGACAACGACGACAACCGGTTCTTCCGCGCCGCCCGTGACCGTGATTCCACCTCGGAGATCTCGGGACGCCAACATTCCTGCGCAAGAAAGTTCCGTGACCTCCGCCGCCAGTCGATCGTTTCAAAGTGACCGTCGTCGCAATCGCGAATCGTCGGACGGATTCGCACGTGAACGCCGCCAATTCGGCAGCTCTCACGCTGATCTGTCCGAAGACGGCCGCGAATTGGCTGCGGCAATCGACCAGTACAAAATGCAGCATCACCGTCGGTACATCACCTGCGATGAAATGTTGTTGGTGATGCGACAACTGGGTTACAGCAAGTAGCGATTGCCCAAAGTAGCGACTGCCCAAGGTAATATTCGCCCAGCCATGCATTCGGCCATGCGACTTGGTCAATTGTCCCGCCTAACGCTCCCGATTTGTTGAAGCGATTCGGCCAAGCAACACGAGCCACGGTTCAAAGCAACGAGTCGTTCCCATCAAGACTCCTCGCTCGTGTTCTTTTCGCGGACGATTTTTCCGTTCTCCCGTTTTCCGCGCTCTCGGTTCACCCTTCCCGCTGTTGAACCAACCACGTGTTTGATCAGCCCGACGCCTGCCCCGGCGTCACCGGCTGGCTTCTCTCCACGTTCATTCGCTCGACGAACTCCAGACGTCCTTGTACCGCGAAAGCAGTTCGGATTCTTGTGGTGTTCCGATCGCGCGAAACGCATTCCACGCCGGTTTCGGTTTGCCTCGTGGATGTTCCTTGCTGCTCAATCCACGAAGCCCGAGAAGCAGCCCGCCTTCGCCGCTGTGATCGACTGATCGATGGTAATCAAATGCCAACACGCTATCGAACTGGCGTAGCTGCTGGAACGTGTACAACACGGCCGCGACTTGTTGCTGCAGCGATTGCTCGTCGTCCTCGGGAGCATGAAACCCTTGTTCGCTTAGCAACACAGGTCGCACGTTGCCCTCGGCGTCACGCAAGCGGTCGCTCTTCATGTATTCATCCAAGACCGACCAATTCTTCAGCGTGAACATTTTGGCGTCCAAGTCAAACTTCACGTTGTCGTTCCAGGTGTCGGATTCCCAAAGGCTTTCCGGGTACGGATGGTGAGCCATTCCCCATGGGAAGTCACCTTCGACCTCGCCGTGCTTGACCAACGATTCCATGATTTCTTTGGATCGGTACCAACGCCAATGAGCCGGGTTGGGCAGGTTCCAGTAGTGAGTCAACGAGATGAACGTGCGTGCGTGAGGGTTGATTCGACGTGTCGCGATGTCGACCATCCGCATGGAGCGAAAGTAGTGGTCCAAGTAAACGTGGTGCGGTGTTTCACCCATGTTGGTCCACTGCCACCCCGCATCGATCTCGTTGTGAACGATCCAGTGGTCGATTCGCAGATCACCTTCGCTGTATCGCTCAGCCAAATAATCCAACGTGATCGCGTACAAGTTGGCGGAGTCCGGATCGGTCAAGTTCGGCATCGTATAGACGCCGGCCGGATCCGCATTCGGATGCTGCAATGTCGGTCGCTGGCTGTCACGTGCAGACCTGTTCGTCTGATTCCCGATCAACAAAATTCCTGCCAACACCAATCCGGCCTCGCGTCCCATACGGACACGCTTGTCTAAGTGCTGTTCCGCACCTTGGCGGACAAAGACCTGCTTGCCGCGAATGGTGACGGGAACGTAGCCCGGTTTGGGATGCAACTCGATTAAACCGTTCAGCAAAATATTGACGGTGGCGTGCTGCAACCCAAGTTCACGGATCATTTCCGAGTTCAATTCCGACACGCAGGTGACTCCCTTCGCCGCATGCAGCGTCGGCGTTGGCGGCAGTGTCTTTGCTTCGCTTTGATCGAGGACGTCGACATAGCGGACCGCGGAATACGGCGTGCAGGTGCGGCTGCCGTCGTCGCGAAGTGCACTGCTGATTGAAACCACTTGCCAACGCATTCCGGTTCGCTTCAACCAGGAACCGGGTGCGGCGGGGAACTTCACCTCGAATGTCCCATCACTTCGCAGTCGGACCGATCGGAAATGCGTTTTGGAGTCAATGGTTGCCGGCAACGCCGAGATCTCGTCCAAATCACGAGCGATCAAACTCAGATTCGCCGTGGCAACTTCGCCAACAGCCTTTCCTGAAACCACCACATGCTCGGGCGAGTGTCGAACCTCGGTCAAACGGATCGGAAAATCGGTGTGATAGTAATTCGCAATGCGTTCGTCCAACTGCTGAAGTTGTTGCACGTGGGCGGCACGCTGCTGACGTTGCTTCCATTCGCGGTCATTCTCCGGACGCAGTGTCACCTTGCGAATACGAAACCGGACATCCTCTTTGCGACCAAAGTCCAATCGCAATGTGGTCGGTCCATCATCGTTCAAAAATAATTCGCCTTCCGATAGATCACAACTGTAGACCGTCCATCCTTCGGCGCGGTGCAAATACGGAAGGTCCAATCGTCGCTTCTCGCTGAACGGTTGGCCGATGAAGAGTTGCATGTTCTGAATGCCTTCTGGACAGAAGACTTCCATCGCCAGCATCCAATGACGATCGACGACAGGAGTGGCCGGGATGTCAAAGACGATATAAGGATCGTTGCCGGTTGAATCCAGAACCAACGCGCCACCGTCCTGCTGAATCGTCAAGTGATGACGGGACGCCGAGTCGACGGGGAGATTGATCGCATGGGATTGAGCCCTCACCGTTTGAGCCAGACCGCTCATCGCGATCAAACAACCAATCGCAATCGCGAATTGAATGCGAGTGCGTCGAGAGCACATTTCTCGCGCAATGCGAGACGGGTGCATGAACGTATGCATCGTTAGTCAGGTGGGCAGGAAGGGGCGGGACCGTTCTCGCGGAACGGTGAAAGGCATTGTCGATGACCACCACCAATGTCGCTCTCGCATCGACAGTATCGTTGCGAGAATACGGAGCAGCCAGACACGACCTTTATAGTTCAGTCGAAGCGTCTGCGGGGGAGGTTTCGCGGGTGACCACCGGCGAAGTCATCAACTCGCCTTTTTGTGGCATGCCTCCGTCGACATCGATTTGCACGCTCAGATGGCAACGCCAATTTTCGTCGTCCGGCTCAGGGAAATCGCTCCGTAAATGGACGCCTCGCGATTCAGTTCGAGCCAGCGCGGAGGATGCCATGCAGTGCGCGGTGAGCAACAGGTTCTGAAGCTCCCAGCCCTCGACTTTGTCGAACTGATATCGCATCACGTAGGCTGCCAGAGACCGGATCTGGGCGTCCGCCTGCCGCAGTCCTTCCGCGTCGCGCTGCACGCCGACCAAACGCCCCATCAAACTTTTGAGCGAAACGCGAACATCGGCAATGTCGATGGATTCAGATTGTGCGTGACTAGCATGTTGAATACGACGAGCCACCATCTTGTGCGGCCCCTCGGCTGCCGAACGACTGGCGGCTTCACCAGCATGAGCCCCGTACACCAAACCTTCCAACAAGCTGTTGCTGGCCAAACGGTTCGCACCATGCAACCCTGAACTGGTCGCTTCACCCGCCGCCCACAAACCGGGCAAGCTCGTGCGTCCTTGCATGTCGACTTTGACACCACCGATCATGTAGTGAGCCCCCGGTCGGACGGGGATTCGATCCGTCGCGATGTCCAAGTCAAACTTGCGACACGTTTCCGCGATGCCGGGGAAGCGGGCTCGAACGTGTTCCGCATTCAAATGTGACAAGTCCAAATACACGCACGGATGCGCGGTCTCGTTCATCTGATTGACGATCGATTGGCTGACCACGTCCCGCGGCGCGAGTTCACCGCGTGAATCGTAGTCTGGCATGAATCGATGCCCGGTGGCGTCTCGCAAGTAAGCGCCATCGCCTCGAACGGCCTCCGTGATCAGCGATCGCGACGACCCTGCGATGTAGAGCACCGTGGGATGGAACTGGATGAACTCCATGTCGCGTAGTTGCACGCCGGCCCGATACGCCAGTGAGGTTCCGTCCCCCGTCGCGACCGGTGGGTTGGTCGATTCGCGATAGACCTGCCCCACGCCGCCAGTACACAGAATCGTTTCCTTCGCCCAAACCATCGTTGGACGTCCATCACTGGAAACGACGATCGCGCCGTGACAGCGACCTTCTTGACTGAGCAGATCGACCGTGAACGCGTTTTCCCAAATGTCGATGTTAGACGCCTCACGCGAACGAGCGATCACGGCTCGCATGACTTCTCGTCCCGTGGCATCGCCCATCGCATGAACGATGCGTTCGTGGCTGTGACCACCTTCGCGTCCCAACGCAAGCTCACCTTCGCTTTTGTCGAATTGGGTTCCCCAGTGGATCAATTCCTCGATCCGCCGCGGGCCTTCGTGAACCACCCGTTCCACCACCTCGCGATCGCACAAATTGCCGCCAGCGATCAGTGTGTCACGAATGTGGTCATCGAAGCAGTCCTCGGGATCCAGCACCCCCGCGATGCCACCCTGGGCGTAGTTGCTGTTGGACTCTCGCAATTCGTCCTTGGTGATCACCAACACGGACAAATTGGGTTCGACCGCGTTAGCCGCACGCAAACCAGCCAACCCACCGCCGATGACCAGAACGTCGGTGAAACGATGCAGGGCTCTTCGCGAATCGAATGGCAAAAGATACCGGGGTGTGATCATCGTCCGTCCGTCGTGTTAACAAATTCGAGCGCGAGCGTTCTCGGCAATTTCACAGTGTAACCCGTGATATCTCGCTTGACCGGCCCCCTGAAAATCGCGTTCGCCGCGGTGGTCGCCGGTGATCTGACCCAATACACACGCACCAATGTGGGGGTCCAAGTTGTCTGAGCCGGACCATGCGAGAGCGGAATCATAACCGGACGGCAAAAAATCCGATCACAGCAGGCGTTTTGGAACCACCGCACACCACAGAAGCCCCGCGAATCGTTCGTGTTATGCGGAATCGGTGGACAGATCCGCACAAGACGAATTTCCGGCGCCGAGGTGTCTCGGTCAGAATAGGCATCTCCTTGCGAGCACAACTGAACGCGGGAGTGAAAATGAATCAACAGATCCTTTCACACCGGGATGCAAACCTTCGCGGCGCGGGTAAACTTTTGGTTTCCGTTCGTCGGTTTTGAATGGATTCGCGCGAAAACGAATCGGCTGGCGACTGATCATCGCGGTCGCCGCCTTTCGCCGCCGCGTGATCAGAAACCTCGATCGGCCTTTCATTGCACACCGTCGCGATGTGTTCGCCGGTCGTCTGCCTGTTGGAACAAAATGAGCGAACTCAAACCACGACACCCCCTGGTCGACGACGAGATGCTCGAGGACGACCTCGAGATGGATCTCGAATCGGAACAGCAACGATCGCGACTGGGCCGCCGCCGAAAACGAAAGCGTGGTCATCGGCGACGTCTGACGTTGGCCGTGCTGCCAACCATTTTGACGCTGGGCAACGGTGTGTGTGGTTTGGCCGCGATCGCGATCGCCGTCAGCACCGCCTCGCTTGATTGGACGCCCGAATCGAAATTGTTCGCTGCCGGTTTGCTGATCTTTGGCGGCATGCTGTTCGATGCGTTGGATGGATCGGCGGCACGTTTGACGGGACAAGCCAGCCGCTTTGGTGCTGAATTGGATTCTTTGTGCGACGCGGTGACCTTTGGTGTTGCTCCGGCGGTCATCGTGTGGCGGATCAGCGACGTGCTGCTACAACGATTGACGTGGGGTATCGGCGTGCTGTTCGCGTTGTGTGTGTTGATCCGGTTGGCGCGTTTCAATGTCGAAACGCCCGAAGACGACGACCACGAAGGCTTCGAAGGCTTGCCCTCACCCGCCGCGGCCGGAACCATCGCGGCATTCGCCATTGCAATCCCCGACTTGGCTGACTTTGCCGTCGAAGAAACCTATCCCGAATGGATTCATCAACTGGCGCAGTTCGCTCTAAACGGATCGCACTACGTGATTCCGATCTTGGCATTGGTGCTCGCGTTCCTGATGGTTTCGCGTTACGAGTACCCACACGTATTCGCTCAACTGGTTCGCGGCCGACGAGCACCACACCAAATTGGTCAAGCCTTGTTCGCTGTCGTTGGTGTTGTGTTGCTGCACTGGGTCGCTCTGCCCGTTGTCTTTTGTTACTTCGCGTTCATGTCACCCGTGCGTAGTTTCCTGCAAGGCAAATCAGCGAGCACCGCTGGTTCGAATCCAACAACGTCGGCCGAAAGCGGATGATCGCCCGTTGGCTGGTGGGGATGATCTTTGGCACGTTGATCGTTGCGATCACGTCGCCGCTGTTTGTCCGCAGCTACGTTCCTCGTCAATGGGATGACGCCAGACAGCAAATCATTCTCCGGCCAGGTGACAGCTATCGTTGGCGAAGCGAAGGATACGCCACCACCGCGATCGGGCCTCACGGCATGATGGGGCGGACTAGTTTGCCTACCCGTCCTTCGGCAACTGAACGCGAACTTGAAACATCGCCGGCAACGGTTGCTCTTTGGGGAGACTCTCAAGCCGAAGGCGTCAGCGTTGCTGACACGAACAAGCTTTTTCGCCAAATCGAACGTTTTGCGGACCAACGGGCGTCGGGCACGGTTCACGTTTTGCCACTCGGAAAAAGCGGCGATGACGCGAATGCCTGGATCGCGCAGATGCCTTTGGTGGAAGACAACCTGGGCGTCACCAACCACGTGATCTTGTTGTGCGAAACGGTGGACTTGTTGGTTCAGCCACCAACCGACACTACTGAGTATTCAGCACCGGTCATCACAAACGATCCAGTCGGAAAGCTTCCCGACTTCCTGCTGCAAGCCGCGAAAAACTTGGTGATCGATGACCGAAACGGTGGTCCCCGCAGTCTTCGTTTTCAAGTCGGACCGGTTAACTCGGATACCGATCTAACGCACCAAATGAACGAAGCTGTCGATTCGTTGGAACAACGAAGCAACTTTGTCGAGACCTTGACTCGAATCCGCGAGGCCAGCGATCGCGATGTAACTTTGGTCTACGCACCTCGATCCCCCGTCGTGTTCGCGGGCGGCCTGCGTTGGCATGATCCCGACGCAACTTCCTTCACGATGATTCGCGAGACTTGCGAAGACCTTGGAATCGACGTCATCGATTGTCGCCAAGCGTTTCGCGAGATGGTTCAACGCGGCGTTTTTCCACACGGCTTCCACAACGGTGAGATCGGCAACGGCCACCTGAACGAAGATGGCTACCGCGTCATCGCGGAACAATTGATCCAGTCGTGGAAAGGTGATACTCGGGGAGCCACCGAGTGAATTTTACTCAGTTGGAGTTTTTGATCTTCCTTGCGGTCGTCGTTGCCGTGACTTGGTGCCTTCGCCAACGCAACGCACGCAACGTTTGGTTGCTGGTCGCCAGCTACTACTTCTATGCGTATTGGGACTTTCGATTCTGCGGATTGTTGTTGCTTTCGACGATCGTTGACTTCGCCGTTGCTCAGCAGATCCATCGCTCGCACGAAGCAACGGTTCGCAGACGCTGGCTTTGGGTGAGTCTGGCCGTCAACTTAGGAATGCTGGGGTTTTTCAAGTATTTCAACTTCTTTCTCGATACCGCCAAGCCATTGGTCGAAGCCGTCGGCCTGAACGCCAGCACGCTTCCAATCGTGTTGCCAGTGGGAATTTCCTTCTTCACGTTTCAAACGCTCAGCTACACGATCGACGTTTACCGGCGAAAGCTCACACCCACGTCGCGGTTCCTTGACTTCGCCTTGTATGTGGCATTCTTCCCGCAATTGGTGGCCGGCCCCATCGTTCGCGCGGTGCATCTGCTGCCGCAACTATCAACCGTGCCCCGATGGAGAAAGCTGCGTTTCTACAACGGATTTCAACAGTTGCTTCGCGGCGCGGTCAAGAAAGTGCTGATCGCGGACCACTTGGCCGCGCTGGTCGACGGCGTTTTCGCTGGGCCTGAGTTGTATTCCTCGCTGACGGTTTGGCTCGCTGTGGTCGGGTACGCCGGTCAGATCTACTACGACTTTTCCGGCTACAGCGACATGGCGATTGGAATCGCGAAAATGCTGGGGTACCGGTTCCCGGTCAACTTTCGACATCCCTATTGGTCCGTCTCCATCGGTGAGTTTTGGCACCGATGGCACATCACATTGTCCACCTGGCTGCGCGACTATCTTTTCATCCCGCTTGGTGGTTCACGTGGATCCCAATTGCAAACCGCCCGGAACTTGATGCTGACGATGACGCTCGGCGGACTCTGGCACGGCGCCGCCATGACGTTTGTCCTATGGGGCATTTGGCACGGACTCGCATTGGTTGCCAGTCGCGTTCGAACATTCCGTTTCCCCCGGTTCACCAATTGGTTGATGACGTTGGGCATCGTGCTGTTTGGCTGGGTGCTGTTCCGAGCCGAAACCGCCGCGGACGCTTGGGTAATCTATCAACGTCTGATCGGACTAAGAGTTGACGTTCCCTTGACCGCTGACGGTTCACTGATGTGGCAACAACCGGGCTCGATGCTTTGGCTGCCTCCGCTTCCGCTCTTGGCGATCGCGTGCATGTTCGCCGAACACTTGGCTTGGCGAACGCAACTGAGACGGTGGATGCGACTGCCGATAGACAATTGGTTCTCGCCGGTTGCGACGTCGATCTTGTTGTGGGCGCTGTTGCTGTACGCCCCTCGCGGCTTTCGTCCGTTCGTCTACTTTCAGTTTTGAATCAAATAGCAACGCCGCACTTCGCTCAATTCACGTCCGCGTCTTCCAATCCAAACCGGACAAATTCGCGATTGCCAATGCGAGTGCCTGCGTGCCATCGCGTTCGTGCCCTTGTGCGGCGACGGCTTGATAAAGCTGTTCCGCCAAGGCCAACCCAGGCATCGACAACTTCATTCGGCGTGACTCAGCCAAAGCGATGCCCATGTCCTTGATGAAGTGTTCCACGTAGAAACCCGGGTCAAAATCATTGCCGATGATTCGCGGTCCCAAGTTGCTGAGCGACCAACTTCCCGCCGCGCCCGAACCGACCGACTGCAACACCGTTGGCAGATCCAAACCGGCACGATGCCCATAAATCAAAGCTTCGCAAACGCCGATCATGTTCGTCGCGATCAAAATTTGATTGACCATTTTGGTGTGCTGACCGGCACCCGGTCCACCTTGATGGACAATCGTTTTGCCCATGATCTCTAGCATCGGACGAACGCGTTGCAACGCATCCGCATCGCCGCCGACCATGATGGACAGTGCCCCGTTGCGTGCTCCCGTGTCGCCGCCGGAAACCGGTGCATCCAACGATGCCACCTGTTTCTGCGCGGCATGCTCCGCGATCTCGACGGCCAGCGATGGTTCGCTGGTGGTCATGTCCACCACGACGCTACCGGGCTTCGCACCCGCCAGCACTCCCGATTCAGGATCCAGAATGACCTGCCGGACGTCTCGCGGGTAACCAACGATGGTGAAGATCACGTCGCTCTGTTCCGCGACTTCTTTCGGTGTTGCACACCACGTTGCCCCCGCCGCCAACAAATCGCTGGCCTTTTCTTTGGTTCGCGTGGTGACCGCGACGGCGTAACCACCTTTCAGCAAGTGACCGCACATGCTGGATCCCATCACTCCCGTTCCAATCCATCCGATTCGTGGAAGTGATTGGGTGTCTGACATGGCGAGTTACCTGGTGGGTAGGGGGACTCTCAAGATGCGATGATGAAAACTGTCAGCAATGTAAAGCTGATCGTCGTGTATGCAAACGCCATGAGGCCTGCGCAGTTGGTATTCACCAAGATTCAATGTGCCGACGGTGCCGTTTTGCGGGTCATAGACACGGACTAAATGGTTCACATCGTCGGCGATAAAAACACGCCCATCGGATGCAACGTCCATGTGTTTTGGGCCGTTGAACGAGGATGCCAGACCCTCACCGTCAACACTGCCTTTCTTGCCGTTGCCCGCCAGCACCGTCGCGGAATGATCCTCGTCCATTCTTCGCAAACGATTCCCATTTCGTTCCAGTACCAGCAACCGCCCTTGCGGATCCAGGTCGACCGCCCGCGGGTCCTTCAACTTGGCATCTCGTCCCACCAAAACATCCACAATCCCCGTTTCGAGATAGATCGAACGAACCACTTGATTGCCGATGTCCGCGACTAGCAACCGACGACGGTCCGGCGTCAACGTGACACAGATTGGCTCATGAAACGTCGCCTCGTGCCGAACGACTCGCTCCTTCGACGGACCTTCTTTGCCTGTCCCCGCGAACGTGTCCACAAACCACTCTCCCGAGGCGTTTTGTTGCAAACGACGCACCGAATGATTGCTGTGATCCGACAAATACAGGACGTCATGGTCATCGATCGCCAAGTTATGCAGCTTGTTGAATCGAGCCTGTTTGGCCGGACCGTCGACATAGCCCAACGCATTGGCGTCGCTTGCTGATTCGGGACCCGCGATCACCTTTGGTTCCGTCGGGTTATCGGGAGCACAACGCAAGACACGACCGCCATCAAACTCAACGATCCACATTCGGTTGTGGGAATCAAACTCCACCGCGAAGGGTGTATTGAGCGGACCGGGTGCAGGCTGCGAGTCAAAGCTTGGCGAATCGGGACCAATCAGCACCTCCACCGGCAAAGCCTCCGAAGGAACCAAAATTCGGGGATCTTCGGCTTCGAGTGAGAGGCAAGGAAACAGACCAATCGCCACAGCTGCTGCGGTCGCAAGACATCGTGATTTCATTAAAGTTGTGCAATTCCAGTTTGAGACGTATTCCACGTGAACGAGGCTACTTTCAGACCAACAATTCTCGAATCGGTTTGCCGTTGTCCGTGATGGGAATCGGCCGATCGCCGTCGTAGAGCAACTTGTTCGGATCAATCCCCAGCGACGCATGCACGGTCGCAAAGAGATCGGGCACGCCAACAGGTGACTCGACGATGTTCTGCGACAGTTCATCGGTCACACCAAACGCCCCCGAGTGATTCAAACCACCACCGGCCAACACACACGTGAACGTTTTGCCTTGGTGCCCACGTCCACCACCTGAGTCAAATCCCGGTGGTCGACCAAACTCGGACGAGACCATGATCAGTGTCTTATCGAGAAGACCATGTTGGTCCAAATCATCCATCAACGTCGCCATGGATGTGTCGAGATCCTGGATCAGCTCGTGTTGCTTCTCGATTCCATCGTTGTGAACGTCCCAACCCGTTCCGTTGATGAAGTTCAGGTTATGCGAAACCTCGACAAACCGCACACCGCGTTGAATCAGACGCCGCGAAAGCAAGCAACGCTGGCCGAACTCGCTGCCATACTGATTCCGCAGGGAATCCGGTTCACGATTCAGCTCGAAGACGCTGCCAAAGTCAGGTCCGCTCAGTTTCAAGGACTGCTGAATCGCCGAATCGTAATCCGCGACCGATGGGTCACCGTCAAATCGCTGCAATGCCGACTGGCGAGTCATCGACAGCAAACGCTTGCGTTTCTCCTGCCGTGCGTTGTCGACACCGTACGGAAGCGACAAACCAGCGGGCCCCTTGGACGTGTCCGTCAAATACAGGTATCCAGCCGATGCACCCAAAAATCCAGGACCGCGCGTCACGTTTGGATAACCGATCAAAACGTAAGGCGGAACACCGTCATCCGCGGCACCCAATTCGTGTGCAACTGTGCTGCCGAGCGAGGGATAGGTGACCGTCCCCGTCACGATTCGCCCGGTGTGCATGCGATTGGTCGCCGCCGCGTGCTCATCGATCACATCATGATGGACCGTTCGTACTGCCGTGACTCGGTCCATCCGCTCTGCCAACATGGGCAGGTACTCACAAACGGAGACCCCCGGCACGGCGGTGTCGATCGATCGGTACAACGATCCAGGCTTCTTGGCTTTCGGATCGCCGACACGCTTCGGATCGAACGTGTCGATCTGCCCCATTCCGCCACCTAACCAGATGGAGATGACGTGTTCGGCTTTGCCAAACGGCGTCGACTCACTTTCGTTTGCCAACAGCGAGTTTGGAAAACGCACGTTGCCGGACAACGACAGAGCGGTTCCCGCCGCGGCGGTTTGCATCCAGTGCCTGCGAGTTGGCTTCATCATGGGATCCACACAAATTCGGGGGAGTTGACCAACGACCAAACAACGTCTTCATAGTTTTGTCGCCAGGAGGATCGGAGACGGACATCCGGAGGGTCACCGTGCACCGCACGTTCTTCCAGTTCCAATTTGATACTGTTGGCGCGGTCGGCCAAATGATTCGACCAAGACACGTGCTCGAGCGGTGGCAGTGCGTCCAAAGAGATTCGATGAGCTTCCGGGACGACGCGGTCTTCAAACCCATCCGCTAACACTTCCGCGATGACGTGCAACTCATCGGGATTCGGCGAACGCGAAAGGAATCGTGTGTAGAGCGATGTGGCCAAGCCGTTTGGCGTTTTAGCACTTACGGCCAAATCAGCCAACTCGCTGCCATTTGACGCGGCAACCATCCAGGAACCAAACACTGAATTGCCAATCGCCCCCGGTTGCAGCACGTTCGGATCATGATCGCGGCGATCAATCGCTGACTGGCGAGATCCGGTCCAACCAAACGTTTCGAGCACCGTGACCACGGCTCCCGCTCGTGGGAATGCCAAACTCGGCCGGTCGCGTTCGTTGGACAACGTGGTGAATTGCCACGCACGTTCGGGCGGAGCCAAATGAATCATGGTCGCGGGCGGACGACGAGCTTCTTGGTCAAACGTCAACGCTTCGACCTGCATCGGCTTTCCCGACCCAACGACCATCGAGTCCACAATTTGTTCGGCCGTCAAACGCCGTCGGTCCGGAGCCGCAAACAACCGCTCGCCCGGTCCCACCGACGCATTGTTGCCGATAGCTTCGCGTTGATAGGTCTGTGACTTCATGATCGAGCCAATCAAATCACGAAAGTCATAACCTCCGCCGACAAAGTCTCTCGCCAACCACTGCAGGAGCTCCGGGTGACTCGGTTGCGAGTTCTCCCAATCACCGAGCGGCTCAACGAAACCTGCTCCGACCAAACGTTGCCAAACTCGATTGACGATGACTTCGGCGAATCGCGCGTTTTCAGGAATCGTGATCGCCGCCGCCAATCGTTCGCGAGGATCAGCCGGGTCGCGCATCCAGCGATCCAATCGGTCTTCCGCCACCAAGTTTGCAAACGGCCACGTTGGAGCAACAGGCTTGCCAGGCGGCAAGGTCACCTGGATCAACGAAGCACGGCCCGGATGGTCTTCGAAGAACGCCGCCGGAACGCTGCTGCTGGCGGGAACCTTCAGTGGTTTGCGGGCCAGCAGCGCTGCCAACGAATACAGATCTTGCTGCGTCGTTTCATGATACGGCGAATCGTGACAGCGAGCGCATTGCAAGTTCATGCCCATGAATGCGGATGCCGCCACGATGCAACGCGTCGCTTCCGGAGCGTCATTGTCGGCCGCCATCCCAAACCCAGCACTGCCACCTTCGTACCGGCTGCCACGAAGCATCAACAACTCGGTCGCCATCCGGTCCAAAGGTTTGTGGTCCGAGAGCGATTCATGCAAGAAGAATCGAAAAGGGCCAGTGTTGTTCAATGATGGCTTGAGCAAGTTCGGATTTTCTGCCAACACGTCCTGCCAGAAGCTGACCCAGTGATCAGCGAAGCCGCTGTGGTTCAGCAAATCGTCCACCAATCGATCGCGTTTGTTCGGCGAGTCATCCTGGACAAATGCGTTGTACTGCGACTCCGTCGGTGGCACGCCGATCACGTCCAAATAG
This sequence comes from Rhodopirellula halodulae, assembly GCF_020966775.1. Lineage (NCBI taxonomy): Bacteria > Pseudomonadati > Planctomycetota > Planctomycetia > Pirellulales > Pirellulaceae > Rhodopirellula > Rhodopirellula halodulae. The sequence goes on from NZ_JAJKFV010000033.1 coordinate 57,604, forward strand.
GCTCGACGGACGAAAGAAGCGTCGTCCGTCAACCGAGCCAGCTTGATCTCGACGGATGATGTCTCCTCGGGCCACATCGCGCCATCCGCGATCCATCGATCCAACGTTTCCATTTCCTCGTTAGACAAAGGCTCCGATGGCGGCATGCGTTCCGATTCATCTTCGCTTCGAACACGCCGCATCAATTCGCTTGCATGCGGATCGCCCGCGGTCACCACGGCCTCGCCGGAATCGCCGCCCTTTCGAATGGCTTCCGCTGAACTCAATCGCAGCCCGCCTTCATCACTTTCGTCGTGACAACGAAAACATCGATCGCGAAGGATCGGCAAAACTTCTTGCTTGAAGTGTTTGTCGTGCTCCGCGTTTGTACCCGAGCGACGATCACCGGCTTCCTGACGTTCCAGCAAAGGCTGAATTTTCGCGGCAATGAAACGATCGATTGGATGCGGCGATTTGAGCCCGTCGTTGACGACCTTCAATTTCGGTGGGTTGATCGGCGGCAACTGCTTGATCCACGTGGACGCCATGTCATGACGTTCTTGCCAGTAATCGTTGTGCTTCGCGGCCCGCGAAATGCGATTCTTTCGGTCGTGGTGCCACAAGTCTGCTTCGAGGATCGCAGTCTGTTCCTCGATGACTTCGTCGGTCATCGGCAACCAATCCATGGCTGAATCCGGCGTGGAGTCGCCGCTGTCAGGCTGCAGCAACCGGAACGGCCCCCGACCGTGAAACTGCACCGCCACCAAAGTCTCACCGGGTTCGGTCCGGTACCTCGGACCGCCCACTACGGTTTCCAAAATGATGTCGTGTTGGCCGTCTTTCGGAAGCGAATGCTCCACGAGCGTTTCCTGCACACCGTAGGCCAAGCGTCGCATTCCCGGCCCCGGGCGTTCCGGCAATGGTTGGACTGGGTTGTGCCCATCGGTTCGTCCGGTCTGAGGTTTCACCGTCGCAATGGTTTGATCGTCCAACCAAAGCTTGGCCAAACCACGAGTCCGCACCAACCATCGATGCTCCCCCGCTGGCAAACTGGCTTTCAATCCCAAACGCAGATGAGTCGCCCCATCGTAAGATTCACGAATCCCGTAGTCGTCGTATTTCAACGGCAATCGATGGATCAGCAACGGCCCGCGTGTTTCCAGCGTCGATCCGATCTCAGGAATCTCTTCGTCCCACTGCGTATGCGATCGGACGCTGTCATTCCACCACCAATCGATGCTCCCCACATTCAGCGGCATCTTTGGCGCGGTGGGTGGAGGCGATGGCAACGGATTCCAAGCTTTCGCGATTCTTTCCGCGTCCAACGATTTTCGCGAAACAACCATGCGGTCGATTCGGCCTCGGAAGCTCGATGCGGCCTGGCCACCCATCGACGAACCCACCCAGACTTCAGAATCGTCCACGACCGGAGCGTTTTGCGTTGGCCCGCCCATGTCCCATTTGCCGCTGACCCGTTCACCATTCAACCAAGCCTGCAGGCTGTTTGGTTCACCGAACTCATAGGTCAACGCCAAATGATGCCAGGTCCGTCGCGTTGTAAAACCTTTGTCCGATGTCCAGCGATGCCATGGGCTGCCATTGATCGGTTCCGGCGTCGCGAACAAGAAACTCAAACGGCTGGTTCCATTCAGTTGCCTCAGCCGGATCGCCCAGTTCTGATTGTTGGCCGAGAAGCCTTTTGCATGCGTGCGACCTTTGCCAATCAAATAGACATTCTGACCTTCGCCGATTTCATCCACACGAACGATGGCTTCGAATGAAAAGCGATCGCCATTGTCAAAATCCCAAAACGACTTCGTCCCAGGGTCTTTGACCACCAACCGGCTTCCCTTCCCGCCGAACAACGCCGCCCGATTCTCTGCTTGTGCGTCGGGATAGCGAGGCGGCTTTGGCCCGGCGATCTCCCAGTCAACATCGCCCGCCTGCCTCAGTTCGTCAAAACTCGCTTCGGCTTCATCCAGCGAATCAAAGTCCAACACCCATGCGGCATCAGCATGTTGGTCATCCGCCGCCGCGTCCACGGAAGGCAACAACAACGCCATGCCGATCAAGCAGAAAGCGTACAAACCAGCTTTCTTCATGCCCGCACGCGGCGCACGCCAGTGGTCACTCAATCTCAGCCGTCCGGAATTCACACTCATCACGGGCTCACCGTCTTCGCCAGCGGAAGATGGCATCATTCCAGGACTCAACGTCCGAGCGTGCTCGCACGCTCTCGTTGGCAAAGCAAACGAAAACATCGCGTTTTGAGGTGGGAGGGAAGGAAGGTGGGTAGGCGGGAGCCGCGGCAGAACCACAGCGATCTCAACACTATAGACAACATTGCCTGGTCAATGTGACGCTGATCCCCACATTTCACCTCCTGCGGAGCCGCAACTCCCGTAACCAGCCCTCGATTACCGAGAACTCAATCACCGAACCCATATTCGCGCTCTACTCGGCACACGCGGACTCGGTATTGTTCGTACCACTTCGCACGCCCATCGGACTGTGCCTGCCGGTGCTCGGTCGCCGCTCGCCAACGAGCGATGGCATCAAGGTCTCGCCAATAAGAAACGGTGATTCCCCCGCCATCTCCATCGCGGACACTTTCTACGCCCAAGTAGCCGTCCTGCTCAGCCGCTAATGCCAACATGCGTTCTGCCGTCGCGGAATAGCCTTCGTCATCAACGGCTGTCCGGCACGATGTGAACACCACAGCGTAATACGGCGTCGGTGGGGTGGACGCGAGCAAGTTGTCTTCCGCCATCGCATGGTTCCGATCAAAACAGTTTCCAGGGTGTCCGGCCGCGAAGTCGAACCAATCCACTTCGTGTTCAACGAGCCAAACGGGGATGGATTCAGTTTGGCAGTCTGAGGGGCGGCGTCGAACTGGTCCAATGATGGATCAGCCCCAATGATGGATCAGCGACTGAACAGACGGTTACTCGCTGTGTTACTCACTCCCCGCCTGGTCGCGTTCCAGAAATCGCTTGGCACGATCAGCCGCGGCTTCCATCAGAGCATCCGTACGTTCCGTAGCAGTCTCCGACAGTCTCTCCGCGTCCATCTGTTGAATCGTCTCGATCGCCTTTCCGGCGCTCGCCGTCACGACAGGTTGGACTTCATCGGCGAATCGCTGGAAACGGGCCTCCATCCGCTCCGTTGTGCTGACGGCACGCTCCACCTTCGGCAACAGGCCAAATACCAATCCCGCAACTGCCAAAGAGGTGACGAACAGATTCGCCGCCAATAGTCGCACCATCCACGTCAGCTTTTTTGACAGATCGGTCTCGTTCAATGGAATTCACCAGCAGGAAAAATGGATTGCGTGCGTGTGCCTCTGAGTCGGCTCCAGGATTCTACCACCCCGCACCACCGCCCTGGACAACCTCGACATTTGTCCGCTGCTGGAGGTTCTGCCTCAACGATCTTCTCGTACTGGCTTCATTTCAACTTAAAAAAACACCAAAAGAAACTTTAGACATCAGCATTCGTTCTACGTCTCCACCAAGCGATGCCGATGTTGACGACCACGAGCGTAAGGAAAAGGCCACCCAGCAAGAGCCCAACCGCAAAGTCCCGATTGATGAAGAATGCATGGCTTGTAACCGTGATGTCGCCCATCGACGTTGTGTTCGATGACGAGCTGGTGAACTGAAACACAATGTCTCCATCCTGCAAACTCACGTCGTCTGAAGCATAAAACCACCAAAGAGTGATCGCCCAACAACCTAGGATGAAAGCAGAAACGAACCAGTGAGCTCGAAGCGAACTGGATCGCACTGCTCCAGGCGACAGCACTGTTGAAGACTCGTACGGATTGTCTGTCATAGCAGAACGCCTCACCGGTAAGATCTCCTGGTAGTACCGCGTGTCGATCAGGAAGCCGATCCGTTCTATCGAACAGCCATTGCGGGAAAAGTCTAAACGATCGGCAGCTCTCACAGAGGTTGAGCTGCGCAGATGGGACGTGAAGTTCACATCAAGCGATATGACCTGCCAACTCCGGTCTGTCGAATTCTATCGGCGTGGGTAGCGCTCTTTGACTTGAAATCCAACAGTTTTCTCAATCGCGTCTAGCTCAACCTCCATTTCGGCGTCCGCATCATCCACGTCAAACACTTCGTTAGTGAAGAAAGTCTTGACGACTTTCGCTACGACCGTTTTCTCGCGAATCATTGAGCAACAAAACAACCAACAGCACCAAAAACATCCCGGCTCCCCTCGCCCCGCTTCGGGGAGAGGGGTTGGGGGAGAGGGGCCACGATCCACAGCTCACCGCACAGGATCCACCGTTGGCCATCCGATCCGCTCCACTTGCATCCACCAAACGCCACCCCCAAATCCACAACGACAAGTGGCGTCCACTGGTGCGTACAACATCGCTCGGGATGATTGGCGATCAAATGGTCCCGGCTTCGTGCCCCGAACGCGCAAACGGTCGAGGTTCCCTTGGTCGGTGCGCGCCCTGATGCGACAATGGTTCAGCCCATCCCTGTGCCTGCCCGTTTCAGACCCTCAGACCATTTCCGCTCTCTCGCAGTCAACCGATGTCTCAATCACCGATCGTCGAACCGATGCATCCCCAGCCCGCTCACGCTGAAGCCAAAAAGTCGAACACAGGTTGCCTCTTGCTCGGCCTGGGCGGTGGTTGTCTCGTCGTTGTATTGATTTGCGGCGGTTTGATTGGAGCAGGCATCTTCGGTGTCTTTGCGATGATCAAATCGAGTGAACCGTACACCGAGTCGCTCGCCAAAGCACAAACGAATGTGGAGTTGCAATCAGCGATCGGGGATCCAATCGAGCCGTCTGTTCTCGTTCAAGGAAACATCAATCTCAACAACGATGACGGCAAAGCGGATCTGAACTATTCCGTCAGCGGCCCCGATGGATCGGCGACGGTGCATGTGGTCGGAACCAAAACCGACGGAAACTGGGATTACACCCGGATGGACGCAACCACAGCAGACGGGACGACCATTGACCTATTGGCCGATTAGACCGACGCGTCGACTTCGTGTTCCCCCGGGCGAGCAACACGCCATTACCCATTCCACTGATTCGAACTGCCTTTGCTTTCTGCGGACCGATTTGCCTCGTCGCTGATCGTGTTGCACAGAAGCCCTTTTCACACCAGACATGGACGTCGCAGCAACAACCAGGCAACCAAACCGAAAGTTGCAATCAAACACAGCAACGGAAATTCAACCGCCGCGTAGTCCTCACTCCACGAAGAATCAAATCGAAAGGGTTGAATCACATCACCTGGCGATTCGGCAAACAGATGAAACGGACCTCGCTTCAGAAGATCAACGTGCCAATAGCCAGAAAGCGTCCCTGTCCATTGCGTCAACGGTTCAGCTTCCATGTCGCCAGTGATTGGATGTGATGCGATGGCATTGTGGGAAACTCCGGAAGCACCGCCAAGTACGATTTCTTGTGAGCCGACATCGATGAACAAATACAAATTGCAGCCCAAAAGATTGAGCGTTAAGACCATCAATGCAACAGTGGATGCGATACCGCAGCACCAGCCGGCAATCCGCCGTGAAGTCCGCTTGTGAATTGGGCGAGTCGCTAGTGCAGATGCTTCGTACGGACGGACCAAATTGAACCAGCCCAGGTTTAGGTAGATTGGAAAACGACACCGGCATGAACGACGCGAGTATTGCCTGAACTACGGCGGCTCGTCAAATTGATTGAATATCATCGCGAACGACCGAAGGTGCACCCGAATGGCAATAGCTTGAAAACCATGTTGCGTGACCAATCGCGATCGGGGTTACGACCAGAAGAATAGTTGAACGAATTCAGCGTATTCAGAACCGCCGATCAATTTCGTGCATTCTTCACGCATTTGTCGATCGGCTGATTCGTCGTCCGCTAAATCGCCGTCGTCTGCACATCGCTCGAAAAACACGTCCATTTCACAAAGTGCTGCAACAAGCGACGTTTGATTGGGAGCAGCCATGCACAGCGTTCGGTTAACAATCTCATGATCGTAAAGACAGAGTCTCCCGTCAGCGAGCAGGCAAAGCGCATCGCATTCAAGGACGCCTAGGAACGTGGACGTATCGGGAAGTTTCCAGTACGGGAAACGTTCTGTAGCGGATTCGGTTGGAACAAATTCGAGCACGCCAATTTCGCGAAGCGAGGATTGCCATGCAGCGATTGTGAGATCAATAGCCGGCATATTGAAAGATTCGGCCGCACAACGGAAGGTTTTTGCAAAACCGACGCAACCGAAGCGAAGGTGGATTGAATTGCATTCGACTGTACAATGGGGACGAGGCCTGCACCATGGCGTAGGTATGCCCGTAGGTCCTTAGCGTAAAGACCATGTTATGTGCCCCGGCCCACCGGAGAAGAGCCATGAATCTTAACCTGCCGAGCGAACTCAACGATTTTGTGAAAGGTCTTGTTGCCCAAGGACGTTATAATTCCGAGGAAGATGCCATCGTCGAGGGCATCAAGCTGTTGATGGGGCGCGAGCAATTGCGAGGCGAGATTCAAAAGGGCGTTGAGCAATTGAATGCAGGGGAATTCTACGACGAAGAAGCCGTGTTCGACGAGGTCAACGCAGAGATTGACAAGGTAGAAGCTCAGCAGCAAGGAAGCTGAGGACATGCCGAGACTCCGGTATTCCGCAGAATCGAAAGAAGACCTGAAGCAAATCGCCCGATTCATCGCCCGCGACAAACCCGTTGCCGCTCGAAGGTGGCTAGCAAAGCTGCGTGAAAAGTGTCGTCTCGTCGCCAATCATCCCGACGTCGGCGATGCGCGTCCAGAGCTAGGTGAGAACATTCGATCAACGTATGTTGGCAGCTACGTGATCTTCTTTCGGCACGTTGAAGGGTACCTGGAAATCGTTCGCGTCATTCGTGGTGATGTTGATGATCCAGACATCTAGGGGCACACAACGGAAGGTTTTAACGACACCGCCCTAAACGAAGCGAGCGAGTCTGAACTGCGAAAGATTGTACCAAGGCCAACCCGCGTTGCCAAAGAGGGAAGGTGTGCTGGAGGCCTCAGCGTAAAAACCATGTTAGCGGCCACGGCAACTTGCGTTTTGGTTTGACGGTGCCATAAACGCCCAAATCTTCGAGTGGGATATCGGGCCATTCCAAGGGCAATGTTACCGACGGCAATTCGGGCGAAATCTCAAGTGGTAGTCGGGTAAAGAAGAACTGTTCAGCCTGAGCGAAGTGTTTGTCATTGTGAAAACGGTACAAGACGGCGCGGAGTTGGAGATAGTAGACGCCGGATTCACGTGGGATCGAAAATGGGATCAGGCCCGGAATGTCGATGGAGTCCGCATCTAGGTCGACGTACTTGTACACCGTGTGGCAATCGGTGACTGAGTCGCCGGGCGGGTCGCCATCAAACGGCGGTGGAGTGTCAGCAGTCGGGACTCGAAAGAATGCGACGTCGAGTGAGAACCCACGAGCGGTTGGCAAGTTCGAGTGCTCAATGACACCGTCGAAGGTCAAATCTGCCATTTAGGTAGTGGCCGCTAACGAGTATTTGAACGAAAGAGTGTCGCCCATGCTTGAAACGGGTCTCGCCAATATTACCAGACCTTGTTTCCAGATCCGTTGTTCGTTCCCAGAAGTTCGATTCCCGACGTCGCGGCTTGGCAGGCTTGCACGCAGCATTTTTTAGCCGTTCGTGGTTTGACGTTGGTGTTCGTACAGGGCGATGCCGGCGGTCACGCTGAGGTTCAAACTGCGGACCTGTTCTCGCATTGGAAGCCTGAGAGATCGCGGATCATCCGGCTTCAAGATCGATGCGGGCAGTCCACTCGTTTCTCGTCCAAAAACCAGCACGTCACCCAGTTGGAAATCGGCTTCCCAAATCGTGCGTCGCGCAAACTTCGAAAAGAAAAAGAACCGTTCCGGATCCAAACGCTGGCACAACACTTCCCATGAAGGCACCGGTTCCCAGTCCAAATACTGCCAATAGTCCAAGCCGGCCCGCCGCACTCGTTTCTCGTCAAATTGAAACGATGCTGGCTCCACAATCCACAGTTTAGCCCCGACCGCAACGCACGTGCGTCCGATATTCCCCGTGTTCTGGGGGATTTCGGGTTGGTAGAGGACAACGTGGGCGGGCTGAGTCGCCGCTAAGGGTGAACTGTCGGACATCATCGGGACATTGAAACGAAACGAAACAAGTCGCAACATCGTTGGTTGCGAAATGAGTATCCTACGGTGACTTCGGTGGTTGTCCCAGCCAGTTGAGAACGTGTCCACATCACGGCTCGTCGCAAGCGGCAGGAACGAACACCGTCCCGCCCCACATCCTGCCTTGGGTAGACGATCCTCTCCACGAACCCAGTCCGCAACAGCTCAACCGATTCGCGGGCCAACCGCGGCTGACTTGGTTCCTGGTTCGATGCGATCGTCGCATGCCTTTCGGCACGGCACCGTTCACGAACGTTTCTTTCCCTCCGACGATTGCAACATGACTCGTACCTTGAACTTTCGATCGCTCTTCGGCCTCGTCGCGGCAGCGTGTCTCGCGACCACCAGCATGGCTCAGGATTCCAGCGCTTCATCCGCATGGAAAACACTCTTCAACGGCGAGGATCTATCAGGATGGCACGGCCAACCACACTTTGATCCGTACAAGTTGGCAGAACTTTCTGACGAAGAACGCCAAGCCAAGATTGCGGAATGGACCGAAGACGCAAAGAAACATTGGTCGGTCGAGAATGGCGAACTGGTCAACGACGGCCACGGCGCTTACCTGACGACAGACGAAACCTATTCCGATTATGAGTTGAAGCTGGAATATCGCACGGTCGCCAAAGCGGACAGTGGGATCTACTTGAAAGGCACGCCTCAAGTTCAGATTTGGGACAGCACCGACGAAGGCAAGTTCAGCTTGGGAGCCAACCTGGGCAGTGGTGCTTTGTGGAACAATTCACCTGGTGCTGCGGGGAAGGACCCGTTGGTCAAAGCCGACAAGCCGTTCGGCGAGTGGAACTCGGTTCGCATCGTACAAGTCGGCTCGCGAACGTCCGTTTGGCTGAACGATCAGATGACCGTGGACCATGCGATCATGGAAAACTACTGGCGACGCGACGAGCCTTTGCCACCGTCAGGTCCGATTCAGCTTCAAACCCACGGCGGCGAGATCCGTTGGCGAAACATCATGGTTCGTCCCATTGAGATCGACGAAGCCAATGACATCTTGGCGTCGCATCACACCGATGGTTTTCAGTCGGTCTTCGATGGAAAGACACTGGATGGCTGGGTGGGGGCGGTCAACGATTATGAGGTTACCGAAGATGGAACGATCCAGTGCCAGAAGGGCAAAGGAGGCAACCTGTTGACGGAGAAGGAATACGATGACTTCACGGTGCGTCTGCGTTTCCGCTTGCCACCTCGCGGCAACAACGGCTTGGCAATTCGTGCTCCCTTACAAGGCAATCCCGCCTACGCCGCGATGACGGAGTTGCAAGTCTTGGACAACGACCATCCCGCTTATGCCAAATTGGATCAGCGGCAATACCATGGTTCGGCATACGGAATGGCGGCAGCCAAACGCGGTTACCTGCGTCCGACCGGTGAGTGGAACTTCCAACAAGTCACGGTGATCGGCCCCACGATTCGCGTCGAGTTGAATGGCAACATCATCCTGAACACGGACTTGTCGCAGATCGATGACTACATGGCCGACAGCCCGCACCCTGGGAAGACGCGCAAGTCAGGGCACTTCGGTTTCGCTGGACACAACGACCCGGTGGAATTCAAAGACATCTCGATTCGCGAAGAAAAATAGTTTTTGAGGGCGGCGGATCATACGGATCCGACTCCGGTTCAAAACGTCAAACAACAACATCGATAGCCGCGGTCCATGCAGGAACGCGGCTATTCTCATGAAGATCTAGTCGACCGCCATCGTCGTCATTTGGACACACTCGTTTCTGCGAGTCACGGATCGTATACTCATGGCCACTAGACCAATCCACCCAGCCGACGCTGTCCCCCCAATCCGCCAACCTGCTGGTCCACCGCCATGAACTTCCGCAACCTATTGAAGCCACTGAAGCGTCGAGTCCTTCAACGTTCCCAGACTGCCTCACGCCGGGGAAGTGACGTCGAATGGTCCGCGGAGACATTGGAACCCCGTCTGTTGCTGGCGGGTGACGCGGGGCAGGAGATCAGCTTTGCTGCGAACGCTTCGGGGATCCAGATTCAGGCGATCGGTGAAACGGGCGAGGAGTATCTGGAGGTCCGCTATGACAATCGAGACATTGGCTACATGCTTTTGACGACGGAGTGGGCGACTTACCAGTTCGACGTCGACTACACCTCGATTGACCCATCGAAGTTGCAGATTCATTTTCTAAATGATTTGTACGATCCCGATCAGGGCATCGATCGAAATGCACAAATTGGAAGCGTCACGATCGGGGATCAGGTACTGAGCAGTGACGCGGCGGACGTTTTCTCGACGGGAACTTGGTTGGCAGAAGACGGCATTGTGGCGGGATCCGGTCGTGGCAGCGTTTTGAATGCCAATGGTTACCTTCAATACGGCACCCCCACCGGTTCGGAATTGGTCGTCTACGCGCGTGGCGCCGAAGGCGCTGAATTGATGAGCGTGCAGGCGGGCGAGTATCACGCGAATCGCATCAACGTGGGAACCGAATTGCAAGCTTATCGTTTCTATGTGAACGAAGTCATTGACCCAAACTCGGTTCGCATCGAATTCTTGAACGATCTTTATCGCCCCGATCTCGGGATCGATCAAAACCTCATCATCGACCGCATCGAATTGGATGGGGTGACCTACCAAAGCGAAGACGCATCGACCTACGTGACCGGCGTGTTCCGCGATGGACAAATTCGATCGGGTTACTATCAAACCGAACAGATCGATGCTCGCGGGTACATGCAATTTGACGCAACCACGTTTGAAAGCGAACGTTACCGACTGGATCAGTCCATTGTCGGTGACGGTTTGACAGAACTGACCACGACGTTCCCGTTTGATGATCATCACGCGATCAACTCGAACAATCAGTCCGTGCTGGCTTGGACCGAAACGGACTGGGGCCAAGGAAGCACTTTCGTTCGCACCATCAATGTTCAAGTCGTCAATGCCGATGGCACCGTGGACGAGAACTTCAATGGCGGTGAGCCCGTTGATTTGATCGCGGCGACGATGGCCCACCTGAATGACACCTCGGGTGAAACCTATCGCTATTCACTTCGAGAAGTCGCGACTGACTCACAAGATCGCATTCTGGCTCAGGTTCAGAAGTACGACACCAATGGATTTTTCAATAACTACACGACTTTTTTGATCCGTTTGCAGGCCGACGGTCAATTTGACGCCGGCTTCGCCAGTAATGGCTTTTTGCAAATCAACGAAGGCAGCATCACCACCGCCTCAGCGATGGCTCTCGACGGCCAAGACCGAATTTTGGTTAGCAACGCGACGACCATTGCCCGCTACAACTCCGATGGTTCGGCGGACAACTCCTTCGGGGATTCCGGATCGACTGGCATCCCAGCACCTGACGTGGCGAACTACACGCCAGGCAGCACGAAACTGGCCATCCGTGACGACAACTCAATTGTCGTGCTGACCGGATTGCAATACAACGCCAACCCATCCGCGAACTATTTGGTGCAACTGAACGAAGACGGTTCGACCGGGACTTGGTTCGGTGACAACGGCATTGTTTCGATTCCTTACCAGCAATTCTCGCTGTATTCGAACTTCAGCGAACGGTTCGAGCAGATGATTGTCGACGATCAAGGCCGAATCACGTTGCTTGGGGATGTCGCGGTTCTGCGATACACCATCAACGGTCAATTGGACGCAACGTTCGGTGACGGCGGGCGAACGTTACTGCCCGAATACACCGTTTCGGACGGACAAGTGTTCTTTGGTTCGTACAACAATTTCTTCATCCAAGACGGCGAGGGTCGTTTCCTGATTCCATACGTCGGCGGCTTGGCGAGATTGACGGCGGACGGCCAACTGGATGCGACCTTCGGCGGCGGCGACGGGTTGGCTGCGTTCCAACCGATCGAGAATGGTAATTTGCAAACCTACTCTGTTCGCGAAGGTTTGATCGACAACGATGGTGAGCTTCGCACCTTGGCAAGAGCCAACACCGGGTTCGGTGTGGCTTATTGGGAATTGGTTTGAAGCCTGATTTGAATTGGTCGTCGTGAAAGCATCCTTCGCGAAGGATTCGTCGCGTCGTGAAAGCGGGTTGCTGATTGCGACTGGCCCCCCAGCCGATGTGGTGATTCGGAACCTCTGCCTCTTCAACACTTCGGCGGAACGAGGTCCCAACCTTCTGCGGCCTGATCGGTTTCTTCGGGCGAGGCTGGGATTTCCGGCATCCATTCCATCTTTGCCACGGTCAGCGACACCGCCGTGATCACCACCGCAGCCACGAGGTTCAGGAACAAACCATTGCGGGCCATCTCGTCGGTGCGAATGCCACCTGCGCCAAAAACAATCACGTTCGGCGCCGTCGCGACCGGCAACATGAACGCGCAGGAACAACTGATCGTTCCCGGCAGCATCAACAACGCAGGCGGCAAGCCGACTTCGATGGAAAGCGCCGCCAAAATGGGCAGCAACAACATCGCCGTCGCGGTGCTGCTGGTGATCTCCGTCAAGAACGTCACCAGCAAACAGATCGACAGAACGATCAACCAGGACGGGGCTTCTTTCAAAAACGTCAATTGCTGACCGATGGCAACGCTCAAACCGGATTCATCAAATCCCATCGCCAGCGCCATCCCGCCCCCGAACATGATCAGGATTCCCCACGGAATCTTGGTGGCCGTTTCCCAGTCCATCAGCCGGCTGCCTTGTTTCAAACCATCCGGGCAAAGGAAAAGAAACAACGATGCCCCCAACGCGATCGTGGCATCACCGACTTTGGAACCATCCCACGGAAGCAGCCCGGTCCAGCCGCCCCAAGGGCCGACACGAGTCATCCACAAGAGCGCCGTGACACCAAACACCGCCAGCAGATAAATCTCGTTCTTCGCGATTGGTTCGATTTCTGGCATGGTGACGGCGGAAGCATCATCGAGCTTTCGACACAGCCACCACCAAATGATCGGGATCAGGATGCAAGTGATCGGTAACCCGAACGCCATCCAAGTGGCAAACGGAACCTCCACGCCAAATTTCTTCTGCATCTCACCCATGAACACCACGTTCGGCGGCGTTCCAATTGGAGTCGCCATTCCACCGACGCTGGCGGAGAACGCGATTCCCAGCAGCAATGGCACGCGCAACTTTGTGTCTTTGGTTTGCGACAACACCGCCATCGCGATCGGCAACATCATCAATGCCGTCGCGGAATTGCTGATCCACATGGAAAGCGATGCGGTCGCCAACATGAACCCCAGCACCAATCGTTTGCCGCCTTGGCCGCCCACCAATCGAACCATGTTGATGGCAATGCGGCGGTGAGCGCCACTGCGTTCCATCGCTGCCGAAAGCAAAAAGCCGCCAAGCAACAACAGAATCATCGAATGGCCGTATGCGTTGGCAACTTCACCGTGGCTGATGATGCCCAACGTCGGCAATGCGACAAACGGCAATAAACCCACCACGGCAATGTGCAAGCATTCGAAGATCCACCACAACGCGCACGTGATGGCAACGCCCGCACAAGCCGACGCGGGATCAGACAACCCGGATCGATTGGCAACCAGTGCGATGCCGATCGCGATTAGCGGCGCGATCGGCAGCATCCATTTGGAAAGCTTGTCGAGATTCATCCATCCATCCGCACACCGATGGTGAGCAGAAGATTCGCGTAGCGTTGCTGGTCACCGGTTTGAATCGTCAACACATGGTCATCCGTGATCACGTGATCGTAGAACGCCCATTTTTCGAGTGGTTGCAATTCGACGCTGCTGCCGGCGTCTTTCAGTGACTTGCGATAGTCTTCCCAAACCGGTGGATCTCCGTCCAACGCATACGGTCCCTCGGTTTCGGTTTGCATCGTCATCGCGGCTTCAAAAGGAACCGCCGACAGCAGGGCCTGCAGCACTTGGTTGCAAGAAACCAAACCGGGGCTGAGATTCAAACTGACCAATTTCGCGTTCTTTCCACGCTTGTTAAGCGCGGGGTAATTGCCGTCCGCGATCAAGATCGTGCTGTGGTGTCCCGCCGCGGCACAGATGGCAGAGATTTCCGGGTGAATGAGATTGGAAAGAAGCATGAATTTAGTCTCAGTGGGGAAACAGATCAGGTTGAAAAGGGTAATTGTCTAAACGGAACGTGTTTGAAAAGGAAGATTGCAAGGATGTGGTTCGTTCGGAATGTCAAATCATTCGTCAATCAAAATTGCATTCGTCTTCCAAAACTCACCATCCATTCGCACCAAGTAGCCGAACGGCGTTAGCCGCGGTTGGCGTTCCAATAACGGTGGCGAACGTCAAAACGGCTACGAGGTTGGTCGGAATGTCAAATCATTCGTCAATCAATATTTGTCTGCCGATCGTCAATCATCTGATGCCAACTCAACGCCTCTCGCAACTCACCATCCATTCGCACCAAGTAGCCGCACGGCGTTAGCCGCGGTTGGCGTTCCAACAACCGTGGCTAACGCCAAAACGGCTATGGGGTTGGTCGAAATGTCAAATCATTCGTCAGTCAATATTCGTTTGCCGATCGCCAATCATGTGATGCCAACTCACCCCCTCTCGAAACTCACCATCCATTCGCAACAAATAGCCGCACGGCGTTAGCCGCGGTTGGCGCTCAACTAACCGTGGCGAACGCCAAAACGGCTATGGGGTTGGTCGAAATGTCAAATCATTCGTCAATCAATATTCGTTTGCCTATCGTCAATCGTCTGGTGCCAATTCAACGCCTCTCGAAACTCACCATCCATTCGCACCAAGTAGCCGCACGGCGTTAGCCGCGGTTGGAAATCCTAAAACCGTGGCTAACGCCAAAACGGCTACGAGTTCACTCGAAACATTGAATCACTCGTCGATTCGAAACATCTCGTCACGCGATCGCATGCTTCAGGTTCTGAATACTTTCCCGAGTGATCGTCTCGACCCCTGGTGAATAGTCAAACACTTCAACGCTCACCCAGCCTTCGTAGTCCACATCCGACAACGCACGCATGATCGGTTCAAACTTCACGTCTCCCATGCCTGGCCCCAGCAGGTTCGGGTCATTGGCGTGGAAATGAATCATCGAGTCGGCATGTTGGCGAATCACGTCGTCGATCGGTTTGGCTTCGCTGCTCATCGCTTTAACGTCCAAATGCAGCCCGATGTGCGGATCGTTGATCATCTCCGCTAACCGGACGCCTTCGTCCGCGGTGTTGAGAAAATCGCCTTCGCTCGGACCGAGCGGTTCCAACGCTATTTTGACATTGTGCGAATGCAACGCTGGTAGAACGCCGCGAAGGACTTCGGCCGCATTCTCCATCGCTTCTTCGGTGCTTTGCCCTTCGGTTCGATTGCGTTGCTGCGGCGATCCCAACACCATCAACGTCCCGCCAAGGTCGGCACACAATTCCGCCAGTTCACTCAGATAGGCGGTCGTATTGCCTCGAGTGACCGCGTCTCGCGTTGTCAAATGATAGCCTTCGGTTTTTGCCAACAACCAATGCAAGCCGATGATCTGCATGCCCGCATCGGAGACCTGCTCGCGGTAAGACCGACGATCCGATTTTGAAAACTCGCGGATATTTTCGGCCAGCATGAACGGGGCGACCTCCCATCCGGTGTAGCCGGCATTTTTCGCAAGAGCGAGGGCTTCGTTCAGCGGCATGTCGCCGTAAGTTTCGTTGCAAATTGCGTAGCGAAAGGCCATGGCAGAATGAGTTTGTTCTTGGGAGTTTGGGCTGGGATCTGGTCCGTTCGTTGGTCCACAATGTAGGCTGATACGCCTTCGGATGGCAGACGGCGAGCAAATTTATCGGCTGGTCTGGCCAGACCGCCAACGACTCACGACGCTTCTTGTCGCCCATCGATCATTCATTCTTTTCGGATTCGTCAGATGTTCACTCGTTCCATCGCATCGCACCTCACCTTCACCGCGTTGGCAGCCACGCTGTTCTTTGCCGGCTGTGGCCAGACCGATCGTTCCAGTGGCCCTGGACCGGAAGACCCCGACGCGCCGAAAGAGTTCACCACCACCGATACTGGTTTGAAATACCGTATCCTTCGAAAAGGTTCCGGTGATCTTCCTGGTCGCGAAAGCTTCGTCACTGTCGACTACGTGGGTTGGTTGGATAGCGGCCGTGAGTTTGACAGCTCGTACAACCGGCGAGAGCCAGCGACGTTCAATCTATCCAGCGTCATTCCCGCTTGGACGGAAGGAGTCCAGTTGATTGGCGAAGGCGGAATGATTGAATTGGAGGTGCCGTCTGACCTGGGATACGGTGCGGCCGGGATGCCGCCAACCATTCCACCAAATGCCACCTTGCACTTCAAAGTCGAGCTGTACGACTCACGTCAGTAATCTGACTTGCGTACGCACGTTTATTGAGACGGAAGCATCAAGGCTGAAGCCGCAGATCTACCCAAACCATGCGGTGGTCGGAGGCTTCGGTGGCCTTCCCGAGTGCGGTGCCAGCATCCGGCCAAACCACGCCCGAATTTATGACGTGCCAATCTGACGACGGCAAGACATAGTCGACTCGAATTGGGTTTCGACCGAACCTCGCTGTGGCAATTCCATGTTGAGGGCTGGTGGGCAACGTGTCTTGCACGCGCGGGTGAGCCAACAGGTTTCGGATGCCACCGCGAAGACTGTCGCCTTCCTTTGGATCCGAATTTAAATCACCGGCGATCACGAACGACGCGGGAGATCCATCACGGTCGCCCCCCAACCCACCCGAGTTCCCTTGATCGTCGACGATCCAAACGGACTTTCCGTCCGAGATGTAATCCGACCAAAAACGGATCTCATCATGATTGCGTTTCCCGTTTCGATCTTCTTTCCCATCAAACACGGGCGGCGTTGGATGACAAGCCAACCAGTGCAACACACGCGAACTGGCACCATCGTTGTTCGAACTTGATGCCCCGACCGGGATTCGAATGGGAATGTCCACATGGTTCTTGCTGGACAGACGTAACGATTTCCAAACCGCATCGGGGTGGTAGGGTTCGTTGCTCTCCGGATTGAACGGACGCAGTGCTCCCGGCATGTTCGACCAACGAAGCGTTTGAAAACTTCGGATCGCTTCGCTGAGTATGGGATAGCGGCTTAGAATCGCCATCGCGTATTGACCGCGATACTTACCAAACCCATGAGCATCGGTTGGCAATTCGACGTCACCATCCGAATCCAAATCCTGGTCGCTCAACAATCCCGTGTTGGTCGGGATGGACCATCGATACGGGTAGTTGATCGGCAAAGTCTCGCTGCCCAACTCATTCGTACTCTCTTCTTTCGCATTCCCTTGCTCGCGAAGATAGCGTTCGACGAAAGCGTTCAGCGTTTGAGCATCTTCGTCGTGATCGATCTCGCAAAGCAGCAACACGTCGGGGCGGATTGTCCGAATTACCGTCGCCAATTGGATGGCTTGGCGGTCGCTTCCCGTTTCCAATCGACGCAACACCTCGCCCGCTTCGTCCCCGTACAACGACACGTTGAACGTGGCGACTCGCAAGCTCAACGAATCTCGCTGCGAAGTTTCAGGAACGTTTTGAGCGGGCATGGAATCCAGGTCTTGCCCACCACCAATGGAAGGAACGAGACACACAACGAGCAGGGCAAAAGAAACCACGGGTTGGAATCGCAAAATCATAGCCCACCGGGTTGGGGGAACGTTACAATGGTCCTGACACGCAGGAAACGACTGTTTTCGCAGGCGATTGATTCAATGGCAATGGCGTCCATCATTGAGTCAACATGTCTTACGACGTGGAAAAGATTGCGAAACTCGCCCATCAAACGAAGAAGTTTTGGTGAATTCAGAAGATCAAATTCATGCTGCCGGACGAACTCACGTCGGGCAGCGTCGCGAAGACAACCAAGACCAGTTCCTGATTGCCGAACTGCGGAAGTCGATGCAGATTCACCAGACGAGTTTGGCGTTGGATGAGGAGTCGACTTTGTTCGGCGGCCGCAACGGTCAACTGCTGGTGGTGGCTGATGGAATGGGCGGCCACGCATCAGGACGCCGGGCCAGCAACCTCGCGGTCGATCATTTGATCACCCAGTTGCTGAACAACGTTCACTGGTTTCTCCACTTGGATGAGGAACGCGACCAAAGTTTCATCGATTCCCTCAAGAGTCTGCTCGAACGCACCAACTTGAAACTGTTGAACGAGTCCAAGCAGTCCGAAGAAGACCGCGGGATGGGAACGACGTTGACGGTCGCATACATCGTTTGGCCTCGCATGTACGTGGTGCACGCGGGCGACAGTCGTTGTTACTTGGTTCGCAGTGGGCAGTGCAGCCAAATCACCACCGACCACACGCTTGCCCGGCAATTGGTGGACGCGGGATCGATGAAACCGGAAGACGAAGCGACCAGCCGATGGTCCAACGTGCTTTGGAATGTTTTGGGCGGCCACGGTGAGAATCAGTTCACCGCCCAAGTCGTTCGGGTGGACTTGCTGCCCAACGACACAGTCATCCTTTGCAGCGACGGTCTGTCTCGATATGTCGATCCGAACACGATGGTGTCCGTGGTGGATCAATTCGGAACTGACCTACAAGGCATGACGGATCATCTGATTCAAATTGCGAATGAGGCGGGCGGCGTCGACAATATCACCGTGGTGGTGGGACAACCCGGTGCCAACCAGCCGGAACGAGACACGGTGGAACCATCGCGCACGGTTCCACTGGTCAGGTTGGACGACGAAAGTGACCTGCAATCGGACCAGGCGTCTTCGATGAGTCTTCAGGACCTACAACGTTTCGCCAACGAAGACACGTTGCCGGACGAGCGGGATCGCCAACGTTGAAAAGGCTTTCGTTAAGCTGGCACCCTTTGAACGAACAATCTTCGGCCGCGACTCGGTGCGACTTCACGCACGTCTAAGCGGCCCTGCACCTCGCTGCCGAACCGCGGTGACGTCGATTCGCTCGCTCGTCGTGGTCAATTCTTCGCAATCACTTCAGTTCTCAACTCGACTGAAGCGATACGCCACCACAAAAGCGAACGGTTGAATCGATTGCAACAAATGTGCGACCGCTGAGAAAATCCCTGATTCAATTTGAACACATCCGCGGACCACACCCCCCGCAAACGAAGGCCATGTTTGAAACGTGCCCCAAGAGCGGATCGGCTCCTACGAAACACGCGTTCGTCAGGAGCCGGTCTGCATTCTCTGTCAAACAGATTTTCGATGTTCGCTGACGAGCCCACCGACTTTCCGACAACGCTTCACGGGTCCGTCGGTACCTACCGGTTGAACGACAAAGGTCAGCTGATTGATGCTGACGACGCCCTGTTGCGTTTCTTTGGTGTCCAACACCTTCGCGAGCTACTCAAACACGCTGACACCGCTGAATCCGTGCGTCCCGCAACCGTCAGCAGCGAGAACATGGTTTGTTTGCCATGGCTCGAAGACGACCCAACGCTGTTGAACCAAATCCAAGGCTACTTCCGCCGGAATTTGGCCCCGCCGCCGCTGCAGCACAAAATCAAGCTCAAAGGTCGTGAACGTTGGGTGTTGGAAACGCTGGTTCCGATTCGCAACCTCACCGGCCACCTCGAACAATGGCTCGGTTCGATCTTTGATCTGACCGCGATCCAGTCACGCAACGAAACCGTCGTCCGCACTGCTCTTTCGACTGCGGATCTGCGAGCCACACAGTTGAATGACCTCTGCAAACAATTGCGGTGGGCCATCGATCGTGTTCGAGAATCAGTGCGGGAGAACGCTTCGGCATGCACGATGCATTCGCTGCTCGACAGCGTTGACCATTTGTTGCACCTGGAAATCGACAACGCCCCGACTGATCGCCGCAAAAGCTTTCGCGACGACAAAGAGACTGAGACCGAACCGCTTTCGCGAGAGTTACTGAAAAAGGTCGTTCCCACGCGATCACAGCCCGAACCAAGCTATCGCCAAGATCGTCGTCGCGGCTTCCGTCTTTGCGAACTGCTCGAAGACTTGGCCGAATCAGTCGCCCCCGAAATCCACCGGGCCGGCCGCCGAATCACGGTTCACGTCGATCCCGCCCTGCCGCCTGTGGTTCGCGGCAATTTGCAAACCATTCACTGTGTACTGGCCAACTTGTTGCATCACGCGGCGGAGCAAAAAGAGTTTGGTGATGTGCAATTGATTGCTCATCGGCAAAATCGTCACACCAAATTCATCGTTCGCATTCCGACGGTCACCTCCGAAGACGGAACCTTCCCGCAGTTGTGGCTGCACCCGGACCAACAACCATCGGAATGGCAAATCGCGGCTCGCTACGCCGAACGTCTTTCGACGCAATTGCTAACTCGCTTTCTGGCCAACGGACACTGTGAAGTCAGTTTTGAAACGACTTTGGTGGAAGACAAGGAAACCGAGTCCGATCTGCACCTCGAAAATCGACTTGATTCGCACAACCGAGTCTTGGTTCTGACCTCGCATGCGGCCACCAGAGACACGCTGACTCAAATTCTGAGCTCTTGGAAAATCCAAGTCACCAATTGCGACGAGCTTGATGTCGCTCTGCAACGCATTCGCGTGAGTCAGCAGATGCAACGTCCGTTTGACGCGATCCTGATCGACGAGGCCATCTTCGCCAACCGTCAATCGCTTTCCACCGAGACATTGGAATGCTTGGCGACCTGCACCAACATACGCATTCAGTCACGAGATGATGCGGCAAGCTCCAACTTCAAGCAACGTCACCGGATGCCCGACTGGGTGTGGACTGTCGAAGAACCGATTCGGCAAAGCTGCCTTCGCACCGCGTTATTGGGAGCGTTGTCGGCCGCTAATCCAGACGACGACGATTGCGGCATGTGCCCGCCGGCCACATCGCACTCGGTGGTCCCTGACTCGGGATTGGCTTTGCCATTTTTGTCCGCGAATGCGGACACCGTCGCACCCGACGATTTGGTCGAGTCCGAGCCAACGCTGGACGAATCGGATCTGTTCAACATGGAATCGCTGCGAAACGAATGCGGCGGTGACGACGAACTTTCCGGTGTCGTGATGGGAATTCTTTGTCAGTCGCTCCCGGCGAGAATCCGAGAAATTCAATCCGCTGCCCATCGGGGTGACTACCCGGCGGTCCGGCGTTTGGCTCACCAAATCGGTGGCGCGGCCCAAGACCATTCACTGAGCGCCGTGGCGAGTTTGACGTTGGAACTGAAAGCTCACGCAACGTCGCAAGACGTCCCTCGTGTCAACGAATGCATTCAGGAACTCACCCAGCGAATTGACCAAACGGTCGATCGAATCCAAGCCCTGTTGGAGGAAGCGAAATGAGTTCGTTTGATTCCAGCTCGCTGCACACCTTGCATCAATTGCAATCAGCCGAAGCCTTGAGTTGGCCGCATGTCGGCACATCCGAAACGTCGGTCCCGCCGGTGACGGAGTCGCCTCGATCCACGGGAAGCATTGATCGACGTGTTGCCAACCCAGACACCAGTACCATCCTGGTCGCGGAAAGCGATGAAACGACGCGAGAAACCCTCGCCAAAATGCTGCGTTATCGCAACTACAAAGTCCTGACCGCCGCCACCGGTCGTGATGCGATTGTGGCGGTGCAGCAACAACATCTCGATCTTGTGTTGATGGACATGGACCTACCGGATCTGGACGGGTTCCGCACCACACGATTGCTGCGGCAATGGATGGACCTGAGCGCGTTGCCCATCATCATGGTGACTTCCGCCGCATCGCCCAACGATGTGATTCAGGCTTTTGATAGCGGCGCCAGCGACCACGTGACCAAACCAATCGACGCCGCTGTCACACTCGCTCGCATCGCGACGCAATTGCAATTGAAGTCGGCTCTGCATCGCCTACGTCAAAGCGAAGAACGCTATGCGTTGACGGCTCGCGGAACCAACGACGGAATGTGGGACTGGAACCTGATCACCGGCGAGCTGTATCTCTCGCCACGATGGCGAAGCATGGTTGGATTGGACGGAACCGATTGGCAACCCAATGGTGCGACTTGGATGGATTTGATCCACGCCGAAGACCGCCGACGCGTCGAGTCTGATTTGGAGGCTCATCTCTGCGGCGACACGGATCACTTCGAGACCGAACTGCGAATGCAGGACGGGCACCAGACGTATCGTTGGATGCTCTGTCGCGGACTCGCTGTTCGCGATGGCCGCGGAACAGCCTATCGAATCGCGGGATCATTGACCGATATCACCGAAGGCAAGGTTGCGGACGCGTTGACGGGGCTGCCCAACCGGATGTTATTCAACGACCGGGTGCAGCGTTGCGTGGACTATCAAGCTCGCAATCCACATAATCGGTTTGCCGTCATCTTCATGGACGTCGATGATTTCAAACTGATCAACGACCATTTTGGACACGATGCGGGCGACGACTTTCTCGTCAGCATTGCGTCACGCCTGGACACCTCATTGCGAAAGTCCGACGCAATCATCGCACGGATGGGCGGCGACGAATTTGCGGTCTTGCTCGAAAACATTCGCCACGTCGATGAAGCCGTCGCCGTCGCGATGCGTTTGCACGACAAAATGCGGGCGCCGTTCCCAGTCGGCGACCGCGAAATTTTGACACGAGCGAGCATGGGCATTGTGGTGTCGGAATGGAACTCTGATTCGGATCAACCGCAGCCCACGTCCGAGGACTTGTTGGTCCGCGCCGATACCGCGATGTATTACGCGAAGAACCAATCCGAACTGCCCTACGCAATCTTCAACGAAGAGATGCTGGCGGAAAACCGTTTGCGATTGGAACTGGGGTCGGAACTACGGCATTCGCTCGAACGAGACGAACTGTCTCTGATGTACCAGCCCATGGTCAACTTGGCCAACGGACAAACGGCCGGCTTCGAAGCCTTGCTGCGTTGGGAACATCCGGAACACGGTCCCGTGTCACCAAGCACCTTCATCCCGATTGCAGAATCCAATGGATTGATTGTTGAGATCGGATTGTGGGTGCTTCGCAAAGCATGCCAGCAAGCGATCCAGTGGAAGGAAGACTTTGGTCGTCCGTTCATGATCAGCGTCAACGTCTCCGTTCGACAATTGTCCGCGACGGGATTTGTGGAAGCGGTCACGGAGGTCTTGGACGAAACCGGTTTGCCGCCGGAATTTCTCAAGCTGGAGGTGACCGAAAGTCTGCTGATGCAAGATCCCGAGCACACCATCGATCTATTGCATCAATTGCGAGACATCGGATTGACCATCGGCATCGATGATTTCGGCACCGGGTATTCCTCGCTGTCGTACCTGCACCGCATGCCAATGGACATCCTGAAGGTGGATCGTTCGTTCGTGGAATCGATGTTTGATTCGGACAAGAATGCCGCGCTGATTCGTTCCATCCTGGCTCTGGCCAGCAGTTTGGAATTGAACGTCGTGGCGGAGGGCGTCGAGACGGAACCGCAGTTACAACGATTGCGTGAACTGGGATGCCATTTCGTTCAAGGGTTCCATTTTTCCGAACCGCTGCACCCGGATGACGCCCAAGCGACCATCCACCGTGAATGGATCGCCGAGTGAGTGTCAAGCAAGCACCCACCTATACACACAACTCTCCAACCAGTTCCCCGCCCAAACCAACCAAACAGCCGCCCGGCGTTAGCCGCGGTTCTCACGCGTAACCGTGGCTAATGCCAAAACGGCTAAGGATTCCCACCACAAACCAACGCCTACTCACGTCCTCGCCCGCACCCAAACACCCCGACCAAACCGCCTTACAACGGCGCGGGCAAATCTCGTCGATTGAACACAATCAGCGCGATCGCATAAAACACCGCGCCGAGCGTTAGCAACAACAGCGGGTACGCCAGCGGTGGCAACAGGCCTTCCTCCATCGTCATGGACAAACTCCACGGCGACCACAGATCCCCATCGCGGACCAACGACGTCATCTTCTGAGGTTTGTAGCAATTGAAAAATGACATCGCTTGCAGAAATGACAACGATTCAGCGGCTTTCCCAAGCCCGTACATGATCAACTGAATCACATAGACCGTCATCACGGCACCGATCGTCCGCCATCGATACCGATCCATGCTGCTGAAGCAGGCACTCAGTCCCAGCAGAAAGAAACCAAACGAGAACAAGTGAAACACGGACGCCGTGTAGGTCAACACGTCGACTTGTTCACTCATTGGAAACGTGCGTTCGACGGGTGGATCGTTGGTCAACGGCAATTCCATGTTGAGAAACGGAACACGAACCGACGGCGGCGGCACGGTCTCTTTCAACATGGTGGTTTGGACGCCGACGCCCACCCCCGCCCAAAGCACCAAGCACAATGCAATCAAACCACCGATGCTGACCACCGCGTGCGACAGCATGAATCGAAGGCGGCTGATGGGCTGACTCAACAGCATCTCCAGCGTTCCGCGTCCCAGTTCCCCGCTGACCACATCGCTTCCGCGAGCGATGCACCAAACGACGGTGCAAAGAATCACGATCGGTTCGTCAAACGTCATCCCGACTCGGCCGGAGTACGTGAACAGAGCATCAAACTCGATCGGCGCGAATTTTTCGTAGTCACGAAATTGTTCCAAGATGGTTTGGAACTGCCCCATGTTCAGCAGCTTCACCACCCAAACTCGTACCCAACCAAACGCGAATAACGCGATTGCGAGTGCGATGAACAGCAACGAAGACTGACCGATGAATTTGCGGATCAACATGCGATCCACACCAATGTCACTCGCACGCACTATTCGACTCCTTCCGCCAACGCGACGTCTTGTGGTGCCCGCCTCGGTTGCAATTGCAGGATCTCTTCCCCCAAATGCACGCTTTGGTAGATCGCCTGCAATCCAAGTGGTTCGATACGAACCTGGCGCAAGGGCAACGATCCCAGCCACCCCAAAACCGGTGCCAAGTCACCCGCTGTATTGATTCGCACTTTCCGTTGTTCCAACGAGACATCTGTGACGAATTCTCGCAATTGACCAGGGATTTCGATCGACTGCATGTCTGGATCGGAACAGACCGCGGTCACACGGTGACGTTGGAACAGCTCATCCATCGTCAACTCATGAGCAAGATGCCCTTTGCGAAGGAAGGCGACTCGATTGCAAGTTTGCTCGATTTCACTCAGCACGTGCGAAGAGAACATCACAGTTCGCCCCGCATCGCGTTCTTGCATCACCAAGTCCAACACAGCGGCCCGGACCGTCGGATCCAAATTGGCGGTCGGCTCGTCCAAAATCAACAAAGGCGTTCGCGGCCCCAGCACGACCGCCAAGGCGAGCTTCTGACGCATGCCCGTCGACATGAATGCGACCCGTCGAGACAGATCCAACTCCAGTTGTTCCGCGACGGCAAACGATCGTTGCCGGTCCCCAAATGGATGCATTTCCGCGAAAAAGTCGAGCAGGCCTCGTCCACGCATGTGTCGCGGCAACCGCGCGTCGCCTGGCAGATAGGACACCTGTCGTCGCACCGCCACCGGGTCCAAAACCGGATCCAGACCGGCGATGGTGCAACGTCCGTCGGACGGATGCAGATAACCCAACATGGTGCGGATCAAGGTCGTTTTTCCGGCACCGTTGGGCCCTAACAAACCGAACACTTCGCCGCGTGCGACGCTTATCGTACAACCGGACAGCGCCGTGAAGTCGCCATAACGTTTGGTCAGCCCTTCACAGCAAACGAGGGCATCCGGTGACGGGTCGCCGTCCTGTTCCTCCAACGTTCTCAAATTGCTTCTCTCAGACGACTTGTGGAATAGGTTCGAGGCGACGTAACTTGATCGACCAACGACGGTCGCGAATTTTGGGGCTTTCACCCATTGGAACCACCGTCGCGACAACGCTCAAGCACACCCGGACGGCAGCGACGGATTCGCACCGAGCACGACTCATTGTTGCCATCTGTCAAACGAACGCGTCACCAACTTCCCTCCCGACAACGATCTCATCCACTATGACGGACAACGCCTCGACGAAAACATCGGACCAGCCTCACGTTTTGCCACGCGGCATTCGCTTCGCTGGGGTGTCCTGCGGGATCAAGGCCAGCGGCAAACGCGATGTTTCGATGATCGTGACGGATCGTCCCGCCGTGATCGCGGGGGTCTACACGACGAACCAAATTGTCGCGGCACCAGTCGTCTTGACTCGATCGAAAACACCAACGGCTTCCGGTCGCGTTGTCTTGACCAACAGCGGCAATGCAAACGCATGCACGGGCGAAGAAGGCATGCAAAACGCCCAGGCAATGTGCCAACAGGCGGCCGACTTGGTCGGTTGCGATCCGTCCGACGTGATGGTGATGAGCACCGGCGTGATTGGACATCCATTGCCGATGGAAAAGGTGCAATCCGGAATCCAATCCGCGTTTGACAACTTAAGTGACGACGAGGAAGCCTACTTGGCATCCGCCGACGCGATCTGCACCACGGACCAATTCCGCAAAACCGCCAGTTCCACCGTGACGATCGACGGTCACGACTATCAAATCACGGCCATGTGTAAGGGAGCCGGGATGATCGCTCCGAACATGGCAACCATGTTGGGCGTGATCACGACGGATGCACCCATCGGCCCCGATGCTGCACACGCCAGTTTGAAATCGATTGCGGATTCGACGTTCAATCGCGTCAGCGTCGACGGGCACACCAGTACCAATGACACGGTGATGCTGGTCGCGACCGGGTTGACCGATTCGGAAGGCGCGTCGGAGCTTTCCTCCGATGGTTTGGCGTTGTGGCAAGAAGCCGCCACCCAGGTTGCCTTGCGTTTGGCCAAGCTTTTGGTCGCCGACGGTGAGGGTGCCGCTCGTTTTTTTGAGGTTCGAGTCAGTGGCGCCGCGTCGGATTCGGATGCGTTACACATCGCCAAAACGGTAGCCGCCAGCCCTCTCGTCAAAACAGCGATCACAGGCGGTGATCCGAACTGGGGTCGCATCGTCTCAGCCGCTGGATACGCCGGGCCAAAGATCACTCCCGATCGAACGACGTTGGTGATCGACGGCGTCACCGTGTTCGAAAACGGGACCCCTCAAAAGATCGATGCGGCAAAGCTCAGCACCGCGATGAAAGCGAACTCCGAGGTCCTGGCCGATCTGCGTGTCGGCGACGGCCCGGGCAAAGCATCGTTCTGGGCCAGCGATCTGACCGAAGCCTATGTCCGATTCAATTCGCTCTATACTACCTGATTGTTTTCCAATCTGGTCCAAGCAAACGAACAACCCGCGACGAGGTCAATCGCTGATCGCAACCGATCTTTCGTTGAACAGCTCAACCCTTGCGAATGTCGATCACGCGAGTGCCGGAGATGGAATCGTGCCAACCGGTCGTTTTGTCGCCGAAGAGGAACGACAATGGATCGAAGGGGATCATCCGAGCCAGATTGCGACCAATGATCTTTCCGAATCCCGCCTTGCCACCATCCGCGGCGATCACGCGTGTCCCGGTGATGAATTTCCCGAGTGTGGCACCGAAGATGGCTTCCATCGCCACGTAGTAGAAGAGAAAGCTTCCGAATCCCAATCCGGACGACACCAGGTTCATCGTTGCCTCTTGTTGCTCAGTCATCTCCACGCCGTACATCGCGATCATCGCAATCCCAACAACGAGACCGATTCCAAAAGAGATCATTTGGACGAAAATTCCGTCCAGAAAGTAGTTCCCGAGACGTTTGTTCTGCGACGCATAATTCCCGGCTGCTCCACCCGCTGCGTCTGCCTCCGTCATCGATGAAGCGTATGGATTGTGCCCGCCGCCGGACGATGCAGCGGGAGCTGTTCCGGGACGTGGTGCCACGGCGACCGGTGCCAAATCTGTTTCGGTCAGTTCGTCGAACAATCCGGCGTCCGCACCGAGTGGACTGGCGGATGCGGGAGCCGCCGGCCGCGGAGTCGCGGTGGCTCCCGCGGCGACGGGGCGTTTGACCGGTGCTTGTCCGGTCGCCGATTTCGGCATGGGCACGCGGAGTTGCTTCCCGCAGGGACACTTGACCGTCTTTCCAGCCGCCGTGTCGGGAATCTGCAACAACTTCGAACAACCGGGGCACTTCAACTTCATCGGAGACCTTTCCCATACGATCGGCCGCGGTGAACCACCGCGAAAACCAGCTAATCAGCAAGCGTCGCGTCTGCTCATCAGACGCCGGGAACACGATGATACTCCATCGCCGGGCGTTCGGGTTTCCGTACCTGGCAATCGAGCCCAGATACACCAATCCTTCATGCAAACACGCGGAAATATCCCTGCAACAGTCGCCCGCCGCGTTGCGTGGGGCACCGGGGAACGGGGGCGGAGAGTCTCTCGGTTTGGGGAAGGGGTGGCAGGCTGCACTACGGGACACGGTGCTACACATACAGCGAGCTTGTGCGGGTGGATCGCCGACCGTCGAGACGGAGGTGATCGGTTGCAGCGCGGCATGCCGCAGGCGTACGAAAAACGCTCGGCTCCCGAGGGAAAACCGAGCGTGGTTGGGTCAAAATTTGGTGAGCCGCTATCGCGGCGTGGCAAATTATTCGATTGAGCCGGCTGCATCAGCGGCGGCCTTTGCAGCAGCGTTGGAGCTGTCTTCGACCGCAGCGTCCAATCCAGCGTTCACGTTGGTCGTCGCGTTGTCGCCGTTGATGTTGGAATCCAACTCCGTGTCCGCATTGGCATTTGTACGAGTACGAGTACTGTTCTCGTCCGGCGTCAAACCGGCATCCAGGTTCGTATCGGCGTTAGCGTCCGCTTGCACGCCAGCCACATCGTTCTCCAAATCCGCATCGACGTTGTTCTGCGTTTGAACGTCGGCGCTGGCTTCGTCCGACTCGCTCAGCGTCTCACGCATTTGTTCTTCGCGATTTTCCAAGTCATCCGAGTTCGTGGAATCGTTGTCTTGGTTGCCGTAAGCAGCCTCATAGCGTTCGTCTTGCATCTCGTTATTGGCCTGGCCTTCAGCAGACTTCCAATCGCTTTGCTCAGTGCCGCTTTGCTCAGTGCCGTTTTGCTCGGCGCCGTTTTGCTGCATGTCATTCGACGTGCTGTTATCGAAATACACACGTTGTCCAGCAACACAAATGAATTCGCGTCCATTGCTGTCGTGACGCAGTGTGTAAACGGCGTTTGCATGATTGCCAACGTGAGCACCGTAATGCGTTTGCATCGGCACCGCGTGGTAGCTGACTTGTCCGTGATGTCCCGAGTGGTTCACGTGTTGTGAGTTGCCGTCGTACTGGTAGTCAGTCGGAGTGACCGTTTGCAAATCGCTGTAGACTCGATTGCCGATCGTGGATTGCCCATAAGTCGTACCGGGAGCGGCATAGTACTCGCCGTCGTTCAGTTGCCCCGTTGGACCGTGCGATTGAGGGCTCGAACTAGCCGCGGCATCGTCCACCCGATTGCGGAGACTTCCGACGGTGTTGCGAGCCGCGTTCTGCACTTGGCCGGCGGTTCCGCGAACTGCGTTGCCGACTTGCGAAGCCGTGTTGTTCAAAACGCCTTGAGCACTGGCAATTGAGCCGGAGGCGACAAAGCTGAGAATGGCAGCGGAGCTGAGCAACTTCTTCATGTTGAATTCCTTGTTGTGGGGATGGGGCGAAAGAGCGTGATGAGGAGGTTCGGCTGACGATTATCAACCGTTGCTCTTCCATGCCCGGGGGACTCTTGTTGAGCCCCATGCAATTGCAAGCTGCATACCCAAACGAGGATCTCGATCCAAATTTCCGTCGCCCGAACGCGAGACTGAGCGAATCAACTCAGCGGCCTCACAGTGACTCGTTGCTAGTCGCTAGGACGCTAAATTCCCTCCCCCAACAGCCGTGCGCCGATCGCTGAAAGCAGCAACGCCCCCGGAACGATGGCGATTGCTGTCCACGTGATGTAGCGCCGATAGGAGACCCCGCCCGCCGCAGCCACGCCAGCGCACAGGTGAGCCCCAACTCCCGGTATTTGCCGTCCAAAGAACAGAAACCAAGGACTGCCAGCCGGCCATCGCGATATCCAACGCGGCATTTTCTTGCGAGCTTCTTCTTCGCTGTTGACTCCGGTCCACAAACGGATCGTGGTGAACTCCAGGATCGACCCCAACAGCCAACCCAACCAACCCAAGAACACCGCCACCGGATAAGAATACAAAGCGCCGTTGGCGATCACGATCACATCCGATGGCACCGGCGCGGCGGCGATCAACGCGTGCAATGGAACCGTGACAACGGGAGCCACCCAGCCCAATCGCTGATGCATTTGGCGAAGATCATCGCCACCGAATTGAAACGCGGCCCAGCATCCCAACAACAACGCCAGCGGCAACACAATCCGAAGACTGCGTTTCCAAAGAGGCGGATTGGGCGTTGGTTCATCCACAGCAATTCTATGTTGCCAGAAGCTTCTCGCAGCGTTTCTCAGACACCTTCACGGCGGTGCCCAGTGGCTGTGCAAATTGGCTGACTCGTAGTTCCTCGATCAACCACCGGAACTCGCTCCAGCGTTGTGATTTCGGATCGCGACGATCCTCAGGCAATCCGGCCAGCCACCGTTGCCACAGCGTGCCGATCATTTGCCGCGACTCAGCGTCTCGAGACGCGGAACTGCTCGCTTTTTCCAACCGATATGCGATGGCTTTCATGTAACGTGGGTAGTGTTGAAGGTGTTGCCACGGCACCCACGCGACGAAGTCCTCCGCCACCAACCATTCCATTTGGTTCATCACTTCACCGCGGACATCGTCCAATTTGGAAGAGGTCACCTCTTCCCACTGGCATCGCATCGCGTGGTACGACTCGGTCAGCTTGGTCAACCATCCGGCGATGTCTTGGGTCGCTTCGCCGATTCGCTGAGGAGCCATTTTCACTTGCTCCTCAAACTCCGACCGTTTTCGCACCAACGGCACCCGGCGTCCTGGCTGACTTTCGACCAGCGCGACGCGAATGATCAGATCCGCCAGCGCGGATTCCATGATGGACGAAGGCAGAACCGGTGCCAGTTTGATTTTGGCCTCCGCCAAGGCAGGCAGGTGCCGGACTTGGGACCGCAAGTCTTTCTTGCACGCCATCGCGTACAGCCGCATCAGTCCCAACTGCGTTGAACTTTCGGCGGAAGCTTCTTCTGAGAACAATTTGGTCGATACAAAGTCGCCTTGGTCGACCAAACCGGGATACTGAGCGACCTGAACTCCGCCACGTTTGCGGATGACCTCGCGAGGCAGCACGTCAACGTCAAACGTCGTCATCTTTTCGCGTGACCAGTCTTCTTCGGGACCGTCCGCCGCCGCGGCAACGTCCGCGTCGTCGACGACTCGAGATCCGAGCCTCGCCTTGACCTGATCGACCCCTCGCGTGCTTTCGATCACCTTGCCCGAGTCGTCGACCACGTTGACCAAGAATTCCAGGTGCGGCTCCAACTTCTCAGCCTGGAAATCCGACGCCACCACCCGAACTTCCGCGTGACGCGTCAACGCTTCGCACAACGTCGGCAGGAACGGGACCTTCCCGCGTTGCTCGGAGATTTCCGCAACAACTTTGGCCGCGACATCAGCAGCCGGAACCAAGTTGCGTCGCAAACGTTTGGGCAACGATTTGATCATCGCGATGACCTTTGGCTCCAACAATCCTGGCACCAACCATCCCAGCGCATCGTCGCTGACTTGAGGGAGTGCGGCCTCGTGGATCGTCAGATGAACCCCGTCGTCTTCGGCCCCGGGTCGAAAGTGATACTGCAGAGGCAATCGGGAAGATCCGGCGGCCAATTCGTCCGGGTAGGCATCCGCGGCGATGGCAACCGACGCCACCGACAGGATGTCTTCCGGACGAAGGTAAGGCGTTTTGTCGAGATCAACCTGTTCCGTCGACTCGACGAGCGGAGGTTCCGCCAACCACGCGGACAGTCCAACGTCGTCTTTCAACTTGGCCGCCCAATCCGGCGTGGCATGTTGGCGATCAAACTTTTCCAAACGAGGCCGGTCACAAACGTCTTCGGGCAAACGCGACGCGTAGAACGACAACAAAGAATAGTCGTCCACGACCAAGTCACGTCGCCGCGTCTTCGCGGCCAGCTTTTCGATGGATTCGATCAAGCGTCGGTTGTGGCGGATCGACTTTGCCGTGGTCGGCAACTCGTTCTCCACCAATCCATGACGGATCAACAGGTCACGCGCCGTCGCGGGATCGATCGGTGCAAGCGGAACTCGCCGACGCACCACCACCGGCAATCCAAACAGCGACTGCCGCTGGTAGCAAAACGCTCCGCCACTTTTACGACTCCAATGTGGATCGCTGTAGGACGACTTCAGCAAATGCCCGCCCACCGATTCGATCCAACCGGGTTGAATCTTCGCGCAGGTGCGAGCGTACTGCTTGGCGGTCTCAACCAACTCCGCCGCGACAATCCACTTCGGCTTCGATTCGAAGATGCCGCTTCCCGGCCACAAGTACAGCTTCAATCCGCCCGCGCCGGTGTACTCGTTCTTATCGCCCGCCATCGCAATCCCGGACAACAACCCCGTCATCAAGGCTTGATGTACCAAGACATAGCGATCCGCATCGACGATGGGCTGTTCGTTGGCTTGCTTCGCAGGATCCAGTGGCGCGTAACGAATTTTGCCGACGGAACGACCGCGTCCGGTCGAATTTGCCCCCGCCTTCGGATCCGTCGCTTGGCCACGGTCGTCGCTCGACTTTGGCTTCCTTCGTCGCCGACGTTTGCCTTCGCCAATCGACGACGCCATTTCCTTCAACTGTCGATATACGTCAGCCCATTCGCGCATCCGAGCGGGCGACAAAAAGTTCTTACGTAGAATTCGCGTCAACTTGCCGCGACTGTGTTCGCTTCGCATGGCGTCATAAAAGCGCCACAGTCGAAGCAACGAAAGGAAATCGCTTTCCGGATCCTTGAATGCGGCGTGAGCTTCATCCGCCGCCGCCTTCTTTTCCGGTGGACGGTCTCTCGGATCAGGGTTCTCCATCGCGGCCGCAATCGGCAAGACTTCTGGCAACACCCCCAAATCTTTCGCTGCAATCAGAATGCGACCGACGCGAGGATCCACGGGCAATCGTCCGAGTTGCCAACCAACGTCGTTCAGTTCCTGTTCTTCATCGAGAGCCCCCAATTCCTGCAGCGTCCGCATCCCTTCGCGAATGGCTTCCGGACGCGGCGGGTCGATCATCGGGAACTGGTCCAAGCGTCCCAAGCGGAGCGTTTTGCTTTGCAAGACGACGCTGGCCAAGTTGGTTCGCCGGATTTCTGGTGTTGTAAACGCGTCGCGTGACTCAAAATCTTCGACGCTGTAAAGACGCACGCAGATCCCCGGGCCCACCCGTCCGCAACGCCCCGATCGCTGGTTCGCACTGGCGCGACTGATCGGTTCCACCGGCAAACGCTGCACCTTGGTCCGCGCGCTGTACCGGCTGATCCGAGCCGTTCCGGAATCGATGACGTAGCGGATTCCTGGCACCGTGAGCGAGGATTCCGCAACGTTCGTCGCGAAGATGATCCGGCGCTTGTTGCCACTGGGATGAAAGATCGCTTGTTGCTGCGACTGCGGCAGTCGAGCGTACAAGGGCAACAGTTCCACTCGGTTGGTCAGCCCCATCCGCTTGTAGTGCCCAGCCACACGATGACTGACTTCGCGAATGTCACGTTCCGTCGGCAGAAAGACCAACGTGTCGCCACTGCCGTCGCGAGACAGAGCATCCAGCCCTCCGATCACGTGCCGCGACAAATCGTAATGCCGTCCATCCACCTCGGCGTCTTCTCCGGCGACATCTTCCCAAGGCAGATATCGCAGCTCGACCGGGTAACCGCGCCCTTCGACTTGCAAGATCGGCGCGGGCACGATCGCGTCGTCGGAATCCACGTTCTGGCTGGGGTCCAACGTTCCAAAGTGTTCCGCGAAGCGTTCCGCGTCGATCGTTGCCGAGGTGATGATGACTTTCAACTCCGGCCGACGATTGATCAATTGACGCAAATAGCCCAACAAGAAATCAATGTTGAGCGATCGTTCGTGGGCTTCGTCAATGATGATCGCGCTGTAGGCACGCAAGTCTCGGTCACTGCGGGTTTCCGCCAGCAGAATCCCGTCGGTCATTAGCTTGATTTTGGTGCGATCGCTGGTTTGATCACCAAAGCGAACTTGGTAACCGACGGCATCGCCCAACCGCGTTTGAGTCTCCTCCGCCAAACGAGTCGCGATGCTGCGTGCCGCCAAACGTCGGGGCTGGGTGTGTCCAATCATGCCCTGTTCGCCCAATCCGGCGTCGAGCAACATCTTGGGCAGTTGCGTGCTTTTCCCGCTGCCCGTTTCGCCGCAAATCACCAACACCTGATGCTCAGCGAGCAGATCCAGGATCGAATCGCGATGCGCCGTGATCGGCAACTCCGCCGGGTACTCGATCTTGATCGGAGTATCGGGCTCAGTCGAAGCCCTGGATTTGTCCGGGGCACCGGATCGCGACGCGGCGTCCAAATCAACGGGCGGCAGCTCAACGTCGGGCGAAAGCGATGGGCTGTGAGGTTTCTGCAGTGGGTTGGATTTTTGATTCACGTCGTTTCGGTGGTTGCTTGTTCCGTCAAGTCGGTTTCCTTCGTCGCAGCGACACGCCTCATCAGCTCTTCGATGAAACGTTCCCGGTCATCGGGCGAGACAATGAATTCACGTTTCGAGGTTCGCACAATGACCCGCCGGAGCGACAAAGCGGGACCGCTGACCAGAGTGGACGAAGGCACTGCTTCAGTGATGTCCGCGTAGTCGACTTGGTAGCAAAGCAGCCCACACCGAATCGATAGAGTGTCCTGGAGCAGCGTGTAACGGCACGGAATGGTGAAAACCGCCGTCACCGCGGCAATCGCGGCCGCCATCAAAACCATGGTGCCGGCCTCATCAGCCCGGCCCTCATTCAACAGGTACGCAGCAATTCCAACGGCCAAAAAGATCGGTGCGAGCAGCACAAAAACCAGCCACCGATCAACGGCGGACGGGAAAACGATGGGGGACGCATTTTTCATGCGGGCAGTTTAGCAGCACCGGCGAATTTGGTGACCGGAGGGCGATTTTGCCCCATTTGAGGCGATTACCGGGCCTTTCCAGAATAACCGCAACAAATTTGTGCTTTTTCTGTAACGAAACGCGATCTCGCCGCAAATGCTACTGAGACCGCATTCTCCGCCATTAAAATTCGAGCATGAACGATCCCCAAAACCACCCCGCACCTCGCATCGCCGCCGAATCGGCGGAAGAGCGATTCGTGCAGTTGGTGACGGAGCATCAGGCTCGACTGAACGCGTACATCCTGTCGCTGGTCGGTGATGCCAACCGCGCCGCCGATGTCTTGCAGGAAACGAATTTGGTCCTGTGGCGACGCAAGGCTGATTTTCAGGACGGCAAACCGTTCTTGCCATGGGCGTTTGGCGTCGCGCGATTGCAAGTGCTGTCGAATCTGCGAGACAAACGACGTGCTCCGTCTTTGCTCGATGCCGATGTTGCTGAATTGGTTTCCAGCGACGTTGAATCGCAAGCAGAGAACTTCGACGACATTCAATCGGCCTTGAAAGAGTGTTTAGCAAGCTTGCCGCAAAAGCGTCGCCAGTTGATCGAGCATCGCTATTTCAATTCCAAGTCCATCGATCAGATCGCCAGCAGCACCGACCAAGGCAGCTCCAACGTGCGAGTCACCTTGATGCGAATCCGTCGTCAGTTGGCCGAGTGCATTGAGCGACGCATGGCCGCGGGAGGTCTGGCGTGAACGACCAACCCAACCAGCCGTCAGAAGCTGGCGATGAGTTTCGTTTGGACGAACTGTTGCTGGCCTTTGAAGAAGGCACACTGAGTGAGGCGGATCGCCAGGCGTTGAATGAACGCTTGCGAACCGATCCGGCTGCGAGAACCGAGTTCGCTCGTTTGCAGATGTTGTCGATCGCATTGCAAGAGGAATCCGGGCGTTCACCCGGACCGTCCAGCTCGTCTGCGTTCACCCCCCAAACCGATTCGTCCCTCGACCAAAGCGTTGGTCTCAACCCAAGTGCGACCGAACCCTTTTCGCGAATTTGGAACGACCGCTCGGTGTTGCGTTGGGCCTTCGCCGCGGCAGCAGCGGTGTTGGTTGCAGTGTCGGTTCGCTGGGTTCAATTGGAGACACGAGCCACCCAAGTCGCGACGCAGTCCGGTGCGGGCGTGAACCTGCCGGCGGATCGCGTGGCGACGGAAGAGCCCACTTCATCCGGGATCGCGGTGGTGACGCAGTTGGTTGATGCGAACGAGGCGGTTTTGCTGCCATCGCACAACGGAGCCAACACGATCCGCAAAAGCTTGGCCGTGAACGCCGCCTTGCAACCTGGTTCCATTGCCTTGGATTCCGGTTGGGCACAAATCGAATTTCTCAGTGGCGCCACCGTCGTGTTGCATGGCCCCGCGGAAATGGAACTGGTTTCCTCTGCCGAAGCCATCATGCATCGCGGTCGCATCCGTGCGGAAGTCCCGCCCGCCGCTCGTGGGTTTGTGGTTCGCACCAACGACATGAAGGTCGTGGACCTGGGAACCGAGTTCGGATTGGAAGTCTCCGACGAAGGCGCCAACGTTCAAGTGTTCGATGGCGAAGTCGAACTGCACACTCAGTCAAAGCAACCTCAACTGGTGCAAGCCGGCAACTCGTTGCGAAAAGGCAAATCCGTTGAATCGGGTTTGCAACCCTCGGACATGACACCGGATCGCTTCGTCGATGCGGCCAAGCTTCAGCAATTGGCGGAAACCCAACAACTGGCACGTTATCGCCGTTGGCAACAACACAGCGAATCCTTGCGAAACGATCCACGCTTGATCGCCTATTTCGCGATGGACACACCGCTTCGGGGAGAACGATTCCTGAAGAACGACACGGTCCCGCGCGAATCCGATTTGGATGGCGCGATCGTGGGAGCAACCGTGACCGAAGGCCGCTGGGCCACCAAGTCAGCCTTGCAATTCAAACGCCCGGGCGATCGCGTGCGTGTCAATGTGCCCGGCGAGTTTGGTTCGCTGACCATGGCGACTTGGGTGCGAATCGACAGTTTGGACCGTTGGTACAACTCTTTGTTTTTGACCGACAGCTACCAACGGGGTGAACCTCACTGGCAGATTCTGGACACCGGACAAATTCACTTTTCCGTGCGTCCATCGACGGATGGCGCGGACGGTGAACCCAGCGTTGGACCGCCGCATTACATCGCGTTGTCGCCGTCGTTTTGGAACCCTTCGCTCAGCGGCCAGTGGTTGCACTTGGCGGTGGTCTATGACGTCGACGCGGCAACCACCACTCATTACTTGAACGGGGATGTCCTCAGCGTGGATCACATCCCTGCTCATCAACTCGTTCGCACCACCCGCATTGGGATGGCGTCGATCGGGAACTGGTCCACTCCCCTCGAGCCCGACGAACATTATGCCATTCGCAATCTGAACGGCAGCATGGACGAATTGGCGATCTTCGCCGCGGCTCTCTCCCCCACCGAAATCAAGGAAATGGTTGAACATGGAAAACCGTGATTCATTGCATCGACGATTCACACAACGGTTGGCGGAGGCTGCGCTGCTAGGCGGAGCGTTGCTGGGTTTGAATGGCAACACGTTGTTGTTTGCAAATGACGCTGCCGACGCGGAAACGCAAGCACAAGCGTGGACCGATGACGCGGGTCACTCGGCTGACGACATGGACCGTCTGTTCACGTTGAAAGTCATGCCGTTGCTGAAAGAGAAATGCTTGGGGTGTCACGGCAACGACGCGGATGACATGAAAGGCGACTACGACGTCCGAACACGCGACGCCTTGCTGCGTGGTGGTGAGTCCGAAGAAGCCGCGATCATTCCTGGCAACGCCGAAGACAGCCCGTTCTATTGGGCGGTGACCTGGGACGGCTTGGAAATGCCGCCCAAGGAAAACGACCGGTTGACCGAAGCCCAAACCGAAATCGTTCGGATGTGGATCGATGCCGGTGCACCATGGCCCAGCGACGAACGGCAAAAAGAAATTCGCGACGAAGAATCCTTGGTCGCGGAGAACGAAGACGGTGTCTTGGTCGCGACGAGCGGCGGGCAAGCCGACGAGTGGACGTACCGACGTTACCAACGCGAAGAAGTGTGGGCATTTTTGCCTCGCCAAACCGAATTCGAACACGACAGCATTGATGAGTTCATCAATGCAAAGTTGGACGAAGAAGGGATCGAGCCCGGCCCCACCGCGTCGCCGGAAACCTTGGTCCGACGCGTCTATTTCGATCTGATCGGCCTGCCCCCGACTCCCACGCAAACCCGTGAGTTTTTGACGGCTTTTGAAAAAGACGCCGATGCGGCATGGGACGCATTGATCGAAGAATTGCTGGCCAGCCCTCACTATGGTGAACGCTGGGGTCAACACTGGTTGGATGTCGTTCGCTACGCCGACACCGGTGGTTTCTCGAACGATTACGAACGCTCGAACGCTTGGCGATATCGCGATTACGTAATCCGCAGTCTGAACGAGGACAAGCCATACGATCAGTTTGTGATGGAACAAATTGCCGGCGATGAATTGCATGCCGACAAACCGGCCAACGATCCGGCTCGGGTGGAAGCGATGATCGCCACCGGTTTCCTGCGCATGGGACCGTGGGACACCGCCATGGTGCCTCAAGAAGAAGCCCGTCAAATCCTTCGCGATGACATGGTGCACAGCATCGGTCAGTCGTTCCTGTCGATGCCGATGCGATGCTGCAAGTGTCACGATCACAAGTTTGATCCCGTGCCGACTCGTGACTACTACCGCATGTATTCCGCCGTCTCGACTGCACAGCCAGTTGAAATGGAAGTGCCATTCATCGAAGACGAAAACACGGATGGCTTCCAAGAAGGCAAGCAACAAACGCAAGCCTTGTACGACTATGCGAAAACGCGAGTCGACCGATTGGTCCGCAAACGCGAAGCCGCTGCCAAGGCGTGGTACGAGGAACACGACAAACCCTACAAAGACCTGAACGCTCGCAAGGGTGATCCCGACGACGAAAAGCCACCTCGCGCGGTTGGGTTGAGGGAAACCGAACAAGGTCGCTTGAAGGTGCGTGAACAGGACGTTTGGATTTGGAACCGGCGTTTGGAACGCTACAAGCCGATGGCTCAAACGGTGATCAATGCACAGGATTCCTGGATGAACGCACGCAAACTGCGTGCACCGAAAACGATCAAAGAAGATTGGATCCCTGAAAACTTCATCTTCAACGGCGGTTCACTTGCCGCCAAAGGCGAAGCCGTCACCCCCGGCGTTCTCAGCGGGTGTGGGCTGCCGGTCGAAGGTGCCCCCGAAGACGATCCATTCGCGTTGCCGAACACATTGACCGGTCGTCGTTTGGAGCTGGCGAAATGGATCGCCAACCCCGAGAACCCAATGAGCACGCGTTCGATCGTCAACCGGATCTGGCAACACCACTTCAATCAAGGCATAGTCGCCACGCCGAACAACTTTGGCGTCAAGGGTGCGGCTCCCACGCATCCTGAATTGTTGGACTGGTTGACCGGCGAGTTCCTGGCCAACGATTGGTCGATCAAATCGATCCATCGCATGATCCTTCATTCGGACGCGTACCGACGAAGCATCGAACATCCGAACTCGGAAGCCGATCCAGACAACACTTGGCTCGCTCGTTTTTCGCCACGTCGTTTGACCGCCGAAGAAATCCGAGACAGTTTGCTGGCTGTTACCGGAGAATTGAATCCAACGGTGGGCGGATTGCCTGCTCGACCAGAGATCAACATGGAAGTTGCACTCGAACCTCGTATGATTCAGTTCTCGATTGCACCGGCTTACCAGCCTTCGCGAACGCCCGAGCAACGCAACCGCCGTTCGATCTACGCTTACCGCGTGCGTGGGCAAGCCGATCCGTTCTTGGAAGTGTTGAACAAGCCGAATCCGAACGACTCGGCAGACGTGCGTGACGCGGCATCGGTCTCGCCACAAGCCTTCACGTTGCTGAACAGCGATTTGATGACCGACCGAGCCATCGCGATGTCCGTGCGACTGCAGCGGGAAGCCGACCAATTGGCGGACCAAATTCAACGTGCGTTTGAGCTGTCCATTGGACGCGTTCCCACCGAGAGCCAACTGCAACGCATGAAGCAGTACGTCAAAGACATGACGGCTTATCACAACCAAGTCACACCGAAGCCCAAGACGTATCCCAAGGAGATCACACGATCATTGGTCGAAGAATTCTCCGGTCGTCCGTTCGAATACACCGAATGGCTGCCCACGTTTGAGGACTACCAAAGTGACTTGAAGCCATGGGAAGTCGACGGCAAGACGCGAGCGTTGGCCGACATGTGCTTGGTGCTGTTCAACACGAATGAGTTTGTGTTTGTGGATTGATCCGAACGATCAACGACCGCCCACGTTGAAACGCCAACGTCTCAAACGGTGAACATGGGGTGGTGTACAAGGAATGAGTCCCAAATTTTTTCTGCGGGTCGGGCCTCACAGACTTGCACACCACCCCTAAACCGTTTCCATGTAGGTCAGGTCCCACCTGACAACCGCGCACCGCTCCCCACAACCTTTCCGCTGCTGCCCCTATCTTCCCAAACCCATCATTGTTCCGGAACGATCCGTTTCAACTCGGTTCCGCCGGAGGAGCCCGTCTCAAGCGAGCGACGTGATGCCGGATGTGCGTCGCAAAGCCTCCTTCATTCGGCCGACATGGTTTCGGTGCCAAATTTCCACCGACGACACCGGCGGGCTCGCGCCCAACCGCGAACATAGTCCACCCGTAGTGGTCGTTCCGGCTCTATGTGTCATGCTGCGGATAAAGCGACTTGAGTTTGACTCGCGCATCTTCGGTGGTGAATCTCCAATTTGTGCCACGCTTTTTTGCGTTGCGATCGGATTGCCAACGCTCAATGTGACAGTCCATGGCTTCGGCTGTTTCAAATCGAATGCTGCCCAGACATAGGCGACTTAGAAGGCTCAGTTCCATTTCCGCCATGTTCAACCACGAGCCGTTCTTAGGAGTGAACACTAAGTTAAGACGCCGACGGAGACGTCCCGCTAGTTCCGCATCAAATGTATGGTAGAGACTCGCAATGCTATGCGTGTTGAGGTTATCGCACACGAGCGTCACGGTTTCCGCATCGGGATAGTCGACCTCCAATAGCGTCCGTATCTCTTGGGCCCAATCGACGCGAGTTCGACTCTCGCGGCATCCGACGCGCCGCCAACCATCAATTGGGTTGTAAAACATCAACAGTGATCGCACGCCGCGTCGTTCGTATTTATCGTCGACCCGTTTGTTACGGCCTGGCTTGGTTCCTTGGCGAGGTTTCGCCGGTAGCGGTTCGGAAACATCGCGTAGAATTTGACGCGACGCCTCGTCCATGCAGATCAGCACCCTTTTCTCGTCATAGGCTTGCTGATACGTGTCAAGAACGGTTTCCATTTGAGCGACAAAACGAGCCCTATTTGAGTCGGCGATGCAGAAACGTTCCTGCTTCCAGGGCTGAGTTTCGTTTTTTTAAGTATTGCCTGACCGTTTCTGGCGAGATGGAATCGACGATCTTCAGTCGTTGCAATTCGTCGCAGATCAGTTGAAGAGTCCAGGCACCTCGTCCCTCAGGAGGCTCACTACAAGCGATGACCGCCAACTGAGCTTCCCCCAGTCCATCAAGTCGTCGCCGATGAGGCGCTTCTGGTCGTGGTTTTCGCTCACAAGCCTCTTCGACCGAACAGATGTCTTCGCGTTCTCGAACAAAACGCTGGCGAATTCGAACGACTTGTCGAGATGAAAGTCCGACCAACTCGGCGATGTTGGAATCCGT
>NZ_JAJKFV010000033.1:99583-172252 GCF_020966775.1 Rhodopirellula halodulae
TTCCTGGTCGGACAATTCTACGACATACTTCCTTGATGTACCTGGCATCTCTGATCCTCCTGTACGAGATGCCGAGAGCATACAAAAGCATGACAATTAGAGATAGAGCAACTAGTAGGTCAGGTCTCACCTGACAACCGCGCACCTCTCCTCACTACCACTGCGATGTTGCCCCACCTTCCCACTCCCATCCTGGTCGGGAACAAACCGTTTCAGCGGTTCCGCCGAATCAGCCTGTCTCAAGCGAGCGACGCGATGCCGGATGTGCGTCGCAAAGCCTCCTTCATTCGGCCTACACGAGTCGGTGCCAAACACCCAATGGCGACACCGGCGGCCTCGCGCCCAACATAATCCTCCCGTAGGTCAGGTCCCACCTGACAACCGCGCACCAGACGATTTGCCCAACGTAAAAACGACGTCTCGACCTCGCGAGTGACCGCGATCCACCAACCTGACATGCCGCCGTCTCGGGAGGGATCAATTTCGTCCCAGAACTTCCAACAACCAACTCGCTCCCGAATTTGCGGTTGAATTGGAACGCGGTGTGCTACCGTTGCACCTCGCTGTTCGGTGGCGGATGAGTCTTCATACCCGGCCATCTTACGCTCAAAGCACTGGACTCCCTCCTAATCTTTGAGAAACAGAAAGCCGGCCGAGCGTGCGGTTAGCAACGGACTCCTCCTGATGGATTTGCAGCGTGTCATCAACTCTCGGAATTGATTCTCCAGCGACTTCGCCTTTCCCACCGGCTGATTCGGCTTCACGCAATCTATTGATTGACGCCAACGAGGCGGAAGAGCTCCGCCGAGAATTCCTTCAGCCTCAACCCTCGCTGCCATCCAAATATTTTTACGATCAAACCGGTTCCGAACTGTTTGACGCGATTTGCGAATTGGACGAGTACTACCCGACTCGCACGGAAGCCTCGATCATGCAGGACAACATCGACGAAATGGTCGATGCGATTGGCACGGCGGGCCGTCTGATCGAGTACGGCAGCGGAAGCAGCTTGAAGACGCGGTTGCTGCTCGACAACATGCACCCAGAGGTCGCCTACGTTCCGGTGGATATCTCCGGCGACTATCTTCAACAAGTCGCGGATCAACTGCGAGACGAATTTCCCGATCGACGAATTGACCCCATCACGGCCGATTTCACGCGTCCCTTTCAACTTCCAAAGCAACAGCACGCCCAATCGCGAGACGTGGTTTATTTTCCCGGATCCACGATTGGCAACTTTCGCCCCGCCGCGGCATCCAGTCTGCTGTCACAAATGCGAAACCAAGTGGGTCGCGGAGGCGGTTTGCTGATTGGGTTTGACCAGCAAAAGGCACCGGCGGTATTGGAAGCGGCCTACGATGACCGCCGAGGAGTCACCGCCCTGTTCAATCTTAATTTGCTGCGCCACTTGAATCGTGTTGCAGGTGCCAACTTCCAGATGGAACAGTATCGACACGTCGCGTTTTACAATGACATCGATCATCGAATTGAAATGCATTTGGAAAGCACGCGAGAGCAACGAGTCCAACTCGCTGGTTGTTCGCGTACAATTCGGAAGGGAGAACGCATCCTGACCGAGTATTCGCATAAGTACTCGGTGGATGGCTTCACACGAATGGCAGCGGACAGCGGTTGGCGTCGAGAAAGTGTCTGGACGGATCCGAATGAGTATTTCGCGGTCGCGATGTTTCGATCATGAACGCGAATTCCATGTTGGATCTTTACAAACGCGTTCGGCAGCACTCACAGACAATCTGTGAGTCACTGCAGACGGAAGACTACGTCGTTCAGTCGATGCCCGATGCCTCGCCAATACGCTGGCACCTGGCACACACGACCTGGTTCTTTGAAACGTTTTGTCTGAAGCAGTTGCCTGACTACGAACCGGTGCATCCCGCGTTCGAGGTGCTGTTCAACTCTTACTACAACACCGTCGGCGAACAGTTCCCACGCCATCGCCGCGGATTGTTGACCCGACCGACCGTTCGAGAAGTTTGGGATTACCGCGAGCAGGTTGATCAAGCCATGCTGCGTTTGTTGGCTCGACCGGACCGCGAAACGATTGTTTCGGATGACGTGTTGCGGACGGGACTGAATCACGAACAACAGCACCAGGAATTGATGCTG
The DNA here is from genome assembly GCF_020966775.1 of Rhodopirellula halodulae. Classification (NCBI taxonomy): domain Bacteria; kingdom Pseudomonadati; phylum Planctomycetota; class Planctomycetia; order Pirellulales; family Pirellulaceae; genus Rhodopirellula; species Rhodopirellula halodulae. Next base: position 101,711 of record NZ_JAJKFV010000033.1, read on the forward strand.
ACGGATCTGTTGCACTTGTTCTCTTGCAACCCGTTGCATCCCGTTTACCGCCAGGACGCTTTGCCGCAGAGCTCGGCGGCCGATGCATTGCAGTGGGTGGAGGCGACCAAGGAGCAAATTCAAACGATCGGATACGATCCCAATTTGCACGGTCCGTTTTGTTTCGACAATGAGCTGCCACAGCATCGAGTCCTGCTGCCGACTCACGCCATCGCCGATCGACTGGTCACCAATGGTGCATATTTGGAATTCATCGAGGACGGTGGGTACCGCAATCCCAAACATTGGCTCTCGGCCGGATGGGCAACGGTTCAAGCCGAAGGCTGGAACGCGCCTCTCTACTGGCAGAAGCGAGACGAAGGCTGGTACCAGTTCACTTTGGCAGGTTTGATCCCGGTCGATGTCGACGCCCCCGTTTGTCATATCAGCTATTTCGAGGCGGATGCGTACGCTCGCTGGGCAGGCGGACGTTTGCCAACCGAATTCGAGTGGGAAGTGGCGGTGCGTGATTCGGGCAGCCAGCTACACGATGCGTTTGGCTCCCGTTGGCAATGGACGTCGTCGGACTACGCTGCCTACCCGAAATACAACCCGCCGGAAGGTGCCATTGGTGAATACAACGGCAAGTTCATGTGCGGCCAAAAGGTGCTGCGTGGCAGTTCCATCGCCACACCGGATTGGCACGCTCGATTGACGTATCGAAATTTTTTCCCGCCTGAAACCCGCTGGCAATTCAGCGGAATTCGTTTGGCGAAGGATCTTTAGCGGATCCGGTCACCCGTTGGTTTGGATGAAATGGTTTTGTGCGTTGCCTGGCTGACTCGGCGAGTTGTGATTCGGCGATTGTCATGTAAGGGCGGGGCAGGTCAGGGGCTCGATGGTTGATTGTGGCGTCAGGCGGGGCCTGACCTACGGATGTTTTATGTTCGAGGCTGGTTCTTGCGGTCGACCCATTGGTGGCTCGAGGCTCGGTAAACGCTGTGCTTGCCCAACTTGCTCGCGATTTCGTCGCTGAGTGAATCGACTTTGCTGGATGCTTCGTCTCCGGATTCCTCCGCAAACAAATTCATCTGCTTCGGCGCGTCCGCCTCACTCAATCCGCCTAGTGACACTCCCAGCAACCTCACGCTTCGGGGTTGCCGCTGACGCATCTCCGCAAGCAACGTCTCAGCGACCTTCAGGATTTCCAGCGTGCTGTCGGTCGGATCCGATAACTTGCGAGCACGACTGAAGGTTTGAAAATCTTCGCGTCGGTATTTCAAAGTCACCGTGGACGTCAGCCGACGAGCCCTCCGCAGACGCCGGCAAGTCTGTTCACACAGATAGCTGACCACGGAGTTCAGCGATTCCATGTCCGAGAGGTCTTCTGAAAAAGTTCGCTCGTGCCCAATGCCTTTCGCTTGCCGGTCGACCACAACGCGACGAGCATCGATTCCGTTGGCCAAGTTCCAAAGATGCAGTCCCCATCGTCCCAACTGAGACTCCAAACGGTCTCGATCCGCGACCCGCAGTTCGGAGATGGTTCGGTATCCCATCCGTTGCAGTTTGGCCTGACCAACTTTGCCGACTCCCCACAACCTCGCCACCGGTAACGGATCCAGGAACTCACGCACACCGTTCTCCGGGACTTCGACAAAGCCGTTGGGCTTTCCAATGTCACTGGCGATCTTGGCAACAAACTTCAGCGGCGCAATCCCAACGCTGGCGGGTAAATTCAATTCACGACGAATCGTTTCGCGGATCGACATCCCAATTTCGCGTGGGGATCCATGCAACCGAATCGTTCCCGAGACATCCAAGAAGGCTTCATCGAGAGACAGTGGTTGAACGACCGGTGTGAAGCGATGAAAGATCTCTCGGACAGCGCGACCGACTGCCGCGTAGTAGTCCAAGCGTCCGCGAATAAACGTTGCATGAGGACAAAGCTTGACCGCGCGACTGCCGGGCATCGCTGAATGAATTCCGTATTCGCGAGCTTCGTAGGACGCGGCCGTCACGACGCCTCGACCTTCCGACCCCCCCACCACCACCGGCGTTCCACGCAACTCCGGTCGATCACGCTGTTCGATGGAGGCATAAAACGCATCCATGTCGACGTGAAGAATCATGCGGACTCATTTGTTTCGTTCGAAGGCGTTTCGTTCGATCCCGACCCGATCGAATCCGGAATCCCGAGCGGACCGCTCACTGAAATCGCGGCCAACTGTTCATCCCGTTTGGCCACGTTTGTCGACTGACGTTTTTTCCATGCGGGTGCCATCTCGCGAGCGACCGTCATCGACAAAGTCGGTTCGGTCGCGTGATGCTTCAGAATCGTCAACGACTCATCCAGTTCACGAGGTTCGCGCTGAATCCATGCCTGCACGCCTTCCTCCGAGAGAAAAAACGGAGACCGGTGATGACCGTGTTCCATCACCGTCGGCAGGGCCGGCCGCATGATCAGCGACATCGTGAAGACGGCGGGATTCGTTTCTTGGTTCTGATCGTCGGGACTGGATTCCTCGTACCAAGTGAACATGGCCGCCGCCAACATCACCGAATTGGCCGGAGCATGAAAGTCAACTTCCGATCCCGCGGTCTCGCCCCAATAGCATGGTTCGCGAAAACTGTTCATGGGAACGATGCAACGATGGGACTTGATTGCCGATTTCCACGGCCACTTCGATAGATTTTCGACTCGCGCATTGGTCAGCGGACGTCGTTGCGATTGCGGAGTCTTTCCAAACGGCACCAAACCAAACGCCATCGGCAACACTTCTCGCTGCCCATTACGATTCATAGCCACGGCAGCGGCCGGTTTGCCTGGAAAAATGTCCTCAGCCAACTCTAATTGCCGCGGCATCGTCGCATCAAGCTGTTTGGCGACCTGAGCCAAATCCGTTTTCAAGTTGAAACGATTGCACATGCTGGGTCTCTCGAAACGTTGGAATGCATCAACACGAGCCCGGTAGTCGGCATCGGAGCCGCCCGCGTTTCGTGATCGCTACCACCTGACGCGACGAACAGCAGGGGTTCGGGAATCGCTGCGCGAGCCAAATGGTCGGCCGCCGAGCCGCATTCATCATGAGCCGAATGAACGGGGTTGCCAATGCATCCGTCTTCGCTGGCTCAGTGCCCGATTGATCTTCGCCAAATTATCAAGCACAGGAAAGCGTTCGAACGCGCCTTTGAAACCAACCAAAAGTCGGTTGTTGCCCCAAGACCATACGTTCATGCGCAACCAACTTGAACACACGCACATTATCAGCGTAACTTGTGGCGTTTCGAGCATGCAGTGTGTTTTTCAAGTCGCGAGGGCAACGACTTGATGGTTGCCCAGTTCCATCTATCGCCTCCCGATCCCATGCGACACCCGCGGAAAATCGCCTACCAGTGCTGTTGTGCAATCAGTCGCGATGCACCGTTGGTGGACCGGCTTTGGCAATGCCAACGTCTCTTCGATCAGCTCCAACCAGAAAACACGCCCGCGGATTTGATTCCGTTGGTCTCTCGTTACCAGTCGCGTTTGAGACGCTATAGCGAACTGACGGTCCCCGAACGAGAAGCCTTGGCCAAAGACATCCTGATTTCGTTTTGGGGAGAAATCTGTGGCGGAGATCCGTTGAAGGGGTGACTGAACGACGGATCGTGTCAGCCAAAACGATGACCTTCAACTTGCAATTCGAGACGAATTTGCTGAGACGAATCTTCCGTCACATGCCCGGTCGAAATCACACCAACTTGGTCAAAAGGCTATAAAGCGACAACGCCAAGCCTAAGTCAAGCATCCGCTTTCTGTGGTTTGCCCATCCATTTCGAGGCCTTAACCTGCCTGATAATCGCTACGACTAATACGCGCCGACTTAATCGCTGATCAAATTCCACCCGCGGATGATCAGTACACGCATCAAGGAGCGACTGGCACAACGGCTGCTCCGACTTGCGGGTCAGACACACGTGTGGGGCACACGAGTAGGTGTAAGCGAGTCAATACAAGCGATAATTGATCGGCGTACTCTCGGGAGCTCCGTAACGCGACGTCTTTGACGTTTTCAGGTTCCCCTTGGATTGTCGAGAGCCAACATGACAGGTAGCAAGATCCTCGTTGTTGATGATCAACCGAGATCATTCGAGTTAATTCAAAAAAGCCTTCAGAGTGAATTCGAGATCGATTTGGTTGATGGTCCCGCGAAAGCTTGGGCTTGTTTGACGGAAGATCCCGATTACGCCGTGATCGTGTCCGATCTTCACATGCCGCTAGTGGACGGTGTGAAATTTCTAGCGACTGTGAAGAATCGCTATCCATCCATCACGCGGATCATCATGACAGCCGATGGCGATCAAGACGCTGCGGTCAATGCGGTCAACGAAGGTGAAGTCTTTCGTTTCCTGCAGAAGCCCGTTTCAATTGATGGCTTGCGAGCCGTAATGCACGCAGGACTCGCACATCATCGCAGTTTGGATGTCGAGACAAACGTTTTGGAAGAAACGCTTGAAGGCAGCATTCAACTTCTCGTTGACCTGCTAAAGAAACTGCGACCGCTCGCGTTTGATCGCTCACGAAGAATCAAGCGACTCGTGTCCGCTGTGTGTGCAGAGCTCGGTGTTCCCGACCGGTGGGACCTTCAGGCCGCCGCCATGCTGTCGCAGATCGGCTGTCTTTCATTGCCTGAAGATCTTTTAAAATCAATCTTCGCCGGAAAGAACGTCGGAGCGACGAAAGAGATGCAGTTCAACCAACACGTTACTTTCGGAGAGTCCTTGATCGAGAATATTCCTCGGATGGAAGCGATTCGCCGATTGGTTAGTTGGCAGCGAAAACACTTCGACGAGCTACGTCTACTAGCCACATCCGAAAGGGACCTGACGGCAGCGTCAATTTTGTCGGCTTGCTTGGCCTACGATCGAAAGGTCATGTCGGGTGATTCGCCCGAAGATGCAATAGAAGAAATGCAACGGTCGCCGAAACAATTTCAGGGCCGAATGGTCGAAGCTCTGGCAACCATCGTAATCAGCACCAAGACAATCAAAGAGCTTGGCGTCTGGGAATTGCGAGATGGGATGGAACTCAAGAGCGATTTATCCGATCAACACGGATCGCTACTCGTCCCACGCGGCCGCACGCTCACCCACGACACGATCCAAAAGCTCCAACGTCGAGGAGCTACAATTGAAGAGCCCATCGTGGTCACGGTAGCAGAACCCCAGTTCGACCGAGCAAATTCCGCGGAATAGCAATCGCTCGACGCAAAGATCCGTTTCGCCTGCACTCAGGTCCGAGATGCTTCCGTGCGACACGGCAAAGAAGGGTGGCTGAAGGGACTCGAACCCTCGACCTTCGGAATCACAATCCGACGTTCTAACCAACTGAACTACAACCACCGTGTTGGGAGCAGGGAATTTATCGACGTGACCTCAGGTGGTCAATGCCGGCAACACGTTGGATTTTGAATGATCGTATAGAAATGAGCGGGTTTGTCGTCAAAACCTGCATGACCGAGGCATTTTCTCTCTTCGCAGCCAGCCGCTCCCTTCTAAACTCAGGAGATTCCCGCGGACAGGACTCCATCCCCCCGTTCAGGAGAACGGAGTTCTTTTTGAAGCGCGAGCCGTGCAGTGGTAACATAAGTCGAACTTCGAAAGAGCTCTTCCTTCAAAGCTGGCCAAGAAACCGATGTCGCAATGGGATGACTATACGGGCGATGATTGGATGCGTCCTCTGGCAAGCAAGGACACCAAAACCCGGCACACGCTGGATCGGGAAACGCGAGGGATAAAACCACGGCCTCGACTGCAAGATCCACCTTACAAAACGGGCGACCACTGGGGTGATTTTGTCCTGGAGGAATGGATCGGTTCGGGAACCCACGGTTGGGTCTTCGCCGCGACGGAACAATCGACGGGCAAGCATGTCGCGCTGAAAATCTTGGCGATGGAGGACGACCCGAAGGCAACGTTGGCCAAGACCGGGTTCCGACGGATGTCCAAGCTGCACCACAGCAATTTGATGCGGTTGCACGGCATCCACGAGTACGACGGAACCACCGCATTCAGCATGGAACGCATTCGCGGCATGAACCTGACGGCGGCCATCCGGCGCTGGCGAGATTTGCCGCTAGCGGAAGCCTGCGAACACGTGATGGAGATGATCCGGCAGGTCGGGGCTGCGATTGGTTGCATGCACGCTCGTCAATTGGTGCACCGCGACTTGAAACCCAGCAACATCATGGTCACTGATGACTTCAAGCGGTTCGTCGTGGTCGACTATGACTCGACAGGGATCTTTCAGGATCTCGACGCGGAGTCCATGAGCGGCTATCTGATCTGGACGCCGATGTACGTGCCGCCGGAAGTCTTGGTACGGCAGCGTCACACTCCCTCCAGCGACATTTTCAGTCTGGGAATGGTGATTCTGGAAGCCCTGCGGGTTTTCAGCGCGGCGCAATTTCGCCGCGAAGGAGCGTTGAACAATCCGAGTCGACCGACCGACGGAACCGACGAGTCCGGTGGAATTCCTCGCCACGAATCCGACGAAGCGAAAGACCGGCTGCTGATTCACGAAGCACTTCGAGGATTGCACGCGGAAATTCCGGAAGAGTTGGTCGACAAGCTGGATGAGATGCTGGCGTCGAACGAAGCCGATCGCCCGATGGCCATTGCACTGTCGCGTTTGGGGCTTCCACCGGAGCGGACTCAGCAGACCAAACTGACGGATTTTGATTCCGATCGACTTCGAGAAGCCACGCAAAAAATTCGTCACGACGAACTGGCGAAGATCCACCGTTGGAGTCACCTGGTACTCGGTGGCCAAATTCAACGACTGCACATCAGCGGTGATTCAGGCATTGGTAAATCAACGCTACTGGACGTGGCGCTGACCAGTCTGCGGTCACAACCTTGGGCCCAGGTTTTTGTGGCTCGGTGTCAACAGCGAGACCAAAACGCTCTGCAGGCATTCAGTCAAATCGCGGACGAGATCAACATGCGTTACCGACGCGACGACCGCGAACGGTTGTTGGTCGATAGTGTGACCGTCTCGCTGCTGTCTGACATTCTGCCCAGCCTCGGCGATGTGCTGGAGGTCGATCAGTCGCAACCACGTTTGCAAACGTCGTCAACGCGTCCCGGTGGCTTGGAAGCGGCCCTCCGAGTTTGCGAACGTCTTCGCGAATATGGACCGGTATTCTTCGTCATCGACGACGTTCAATGGGCGGACCGCGATACGGTTTCGGTTCTGGATTACTTGCAATCCGCCAGCATGAACCGACCACAGGCTCCCGAGTTGCAAGGCCTTGGATTCATCACCGTTTCGCGTCCTGATGGCGATCAACAGATCACCTTGCCGGACGCGACGGTGCACCTGGGTCCTCTTCCGACAGAAACGACCATCGAAATGTTGGCGACACAGTCCGAAGCGTTTGGACTGGATATCACCGACGATCAATTGACCAATCTGGCCGATCAGATCGACGGATTGCCGTACCGATTGGACGCTTGTTTGGAAGAGCTGCGTCCTGGCGGCTGGTTGTCCAACGCGATTCAAACGGCTGATCCTTCGTCGTCGGATCTGAAAGTCCTGTCGATGGAATCGATGTGGCAGAGTCGCTGCGAGGATCTGTCTCCCGAAGCAATGCTGTGCTTGCAGCGAATTGCCGCCGCGGGGCGTCAGTTGCCGATCACCGATTTGCAAACCTGGCACGAATCATCCGCGGTCTTGGAATCCGTCTTGGAAGAGCTTCAACGACGTCGATTGATCGTCCTCGGGGAGTCGACAGAACCAACGGTGCAGGTGTGGCACTCCCGCTTGGGCGAAAAGATTCTGCAAGAACTTTCCGAAGCAGACATCCGTCAATTGCATTCCGATTGGGGCGATGCACTGGTTCGGGTTCGCCCCGATTCGGCCAACTTGATCGCTTCCCACTTTCAACGAGCGGAACGATTCACCGAGCTTTCGCATTGGGCCGAATTGGCCGCCAAACAAGCCCAGCAGATGTACGCACATCGTGAGGTTGGGACTTGGTACGACATCGCGGCGCGTCACGCGGATCCGGAACGCAAAATCGACTTCCTTCGCGAATCGGCGTTGGCGTGGCAACGAAGCGGTCGACTGACCAAGGCCGCCAACGCGCATGCGGCGCTCGCGGAATTGCTGGAGGGACCGTCGGCAGTCGAGCAACAACTTCGCCGAACGGAGTGTTTACTGCGTTCGGGCGATTTCAACAGCGTTCGAAAGTTACTGGAACCGCTCAACGAATGCCTGCAGCTTCCCAGTCCAAAATCCAATTGGAAGTTTCACCTTTCGGTGGCCTGGCAAGTCCTGCGATTGCTGCCTCATGAGAAAGATCTCTCGCAAACACTCTCCAAGGACCCAGTTTCGCGAAGCATGATTCAGTCGAGTCAGGTGGAAGTCTGCATGCGATTGATTCGGCCATTGACAATTCTTGACAACAACACCGCGGTTGAATGGTCGCTGTATGCGGCTCGACAAGTCCGACTGCACGGAACCAAAGGTGAACGCATCTATTTCGGTGTGGGCGAAGCCGTTTTTCGATCGTACTCGCTCGGCCGGGACCGTCTCGCAGCCGGCGAGTCGCTACGACGCTTGCACGATTCGCTCACGCCCAACGATGACCCGATCTGGCACGGCGATGTGCACTGTGGCATGGCGTGGCACGAAGCGATGTCAGGACGTTATGCGAGTTCGCTTGAACCTTGTTTGGAAGCCAAACGGTACTACGGACAGAGCGAACATTCGAAGAGCTTCGAAATCGCTCACATGTCCTACCTGGAATTCGCAGCTTACTTCCAATGCGGGCGCATCAATGACCTCAAAGCAACCGTCACCGAACTTCAGGTCGAAGGTCGATCGACTAACGATCAGTTCCTGTTGATCATGGCGACGCTTGGCTATGGGGCGTTGGCGTTCTTGGCCGATGATGATTTGCGTCGACTGGAAACGGCGTCCAAACGAGTCCAAGACAGTTTGAAACAAATTGGCCCCGACTCGTTTGTCTTTGTCAATTCGATCAAAGAAGCATTGTCGGATCTGTATCTGAACGAAGTCGGCAGCAGCCAAGCGAAGCTCGAGTGGTTCCCCCGCCAACTTCGTCGATCCAGTGTCCGTCGTGTTCAAATGGTGCGAGTGATCTTCCATGAATTGCTGGCCGGACTGTCGCTGCAATCGATGTTGGTTCATCCGAAGCAAGGAAAGGCCTCGTTGTTGCTGCATGTCAAGCAACTGCGACGCGAGAAAACACCGTTCTCACAGATGAAAGCCGACTTCTTCGAAGGCATCTACCTTGCCCGATTTGCCGGTGCAGAATACGCGAACATCGCGAAGCAAAAACTGACCAACGCCGAGTACTCAGCCGATGACTTGAAACTTCAACCGTTCAGCTTGGCGGCTCGCGATGAACTGAATTGGCTCGATAATCCGTCTGCTCCGTCTGCACTGGAAGAGTTTCTGCTGAGCCAAGACATCTCCGACCCGGTACGCTTCGCCCGCCTCTATCGCGGTTTGGATCGACCCAAAAAAGAAGCCTGACTCTCACGCGAGCCAGGCTTTTGGAGTTCGATCTTTCGTCGCTTCGTAGTCGGCTGTGATGAACCTCACTCACGGTCGAGCTTCCATCATCAACGATCGATTCGACTGTAGGTTGGCACCCTTGGCCGACGTTTGCAATGCGGACGGGCAAGAGTGCCCATCCTACGTCTCGTTGAACGCCGACCAGAGAATTCGCTGCGACCGGCGACTACTTTCCGTCCCACCACCAGCGGTCAGCGGCGGTTTCCGCCACGGCGACTTTGCCGAGGGTTTGGTCGGTTGCCAAATTATCCGAGACACCGAAGGCATTCAAATTGACGCCGCCGGATGCGGTCACGGTCCAACCTGAACGTCCCTTGATGAAGCTGCATTGTGGCTCCAGTGACTTTGGCATTTCATAGCTGGCCAGCTCAACGTTGGATTCTGAACCGCGAAGAACGCCGAGATCGATTTGCGATTTCAGATCCAATTGTTGCTGCGTGATCAAAGTCGCCACGACGGACATATCCATCACGTTGCGAAGGTCGCGGAAGATCGGACGTTCGATCGAAAGCTCTTCGTACTTTGCGGTCATCATATCGGCCCACTTGCTCGCCAACGCGTTCTTGCGACCGTTGCCGCGAACCGTGCCGTCTTGATTGAACGAATCCTCTTCGGTCAGGGTCTTCACGCCTTGACCGCTGATCTTCCAAACTCGGCCGGCTTCGTCGTGAGCGATTGGCTCGTAGTCACAAGCCATCCACCAACGTGGGCTGCTGTTACGCGATTGGACTTGGTTCTTCGCAATTTCCAAGTAACTCGGCAAACCGGCAACCGGCGATTCAGCCAGGCCCATGCCAAGACGTTTCATTTCAAAGTCGGCTGCGACCAGCGTGCGAGCGAAACGGCTGTCGGTGGGAACGCCGGCAAGCAAGATCTGTTGAGGCCCGAACGCTTGACGCATCCCGGCTTCCAGGTAGGCGGGGTTTTGTCCCGGACGCAGCGTCACGTTCTTCAAAAAGTTCTGCAATCGAAGGCGACCTTCGGCGGTGGGTTCGATCGAGCATCGGATGCCGCCATCATTGCGAGCGGACTCAACACTGCGGAATGCGGTGACCAAATCATCCAGTCGTAGCACGCTGCCGCCACTCTTTGTTCCGACCACGTTTCCATCGGCACGAACCATCCACGGTTCCGCGGGACCGGCCAGCAACAGATCGTTGTTCTCTTGGTCGACGATCACGTATTCGATGCGTTGCAATCCGGCCAGGAAAGCGGTCTCGGCATCGAGATGCTTTCCGGCTTGATCAGCTTCCTTCAACTTCGCTTGCAATTTCTTCAGCGAGATGACTCGGAAGTCGGTCGCTTTGGCCAAATCGCCGGTGGGTGCGTCGATTGCGTTGCGTACGACTTGGGCCATGACTTTCTGTTCATCCGGCGTCGCCGCTCGAACGCTGCCGTCCGGAGCAATCATCACACCACCGACGGCGTTTTGGTTGCCCAATCCAATCCCGGCCTGAACCGACGAGGCCATCGAACCGACGCAGATCGCTGTCAACAACAACGCGGGCATCCAAAGCCCAAGTCCGTTTTGGACAGAACGACCAAGAAGAGAAGAACGCATGGAAACGTGTATCCGGGTGGCAAAGAGAAGGGAGTGAGAAAGCGGAGCCGTGGTGGGGCCCGGCCACAGTCTATGATTAGAATAGTTGCAGGCCATTCCAGTGACAAGCAAATCTACAACATCCGACCGCTCGAACACCGCCTCGAAAGCCCCCCAAGACGCGTATTTGGTGGTGCATCACGGCGTGCGCTGGACAGATGTGATTCGTTTGGCGGGCGAGACCCGGTGGACGATCGGCCGTTCGTCGTCGAATCCCATCGTGCTTCAGACCTCGCTGGCCAGTCGGCAACATGCAGAGATTCGACCAGCGGAAACCCCGGAAGGCCCTGTTTGGGCGATCGCGGACCTGAATTCTCGCAACGGTGTTCGAGTGAACGACCACGCGATTCGTTCGCCAACCATCCTGCGTGAGATGGATCGAATTCGGATCGCCGGATTCGAGATGACCTTCACGCGGAATCCTGCCTCGCTGACTCAGCCGGCTCACGCAACTCGTTCCAGTCTGGCTGCCGGATCGGATGAGGGCCTTACCCAAGACCACTTGGGGTGGGACTCTGTGGATCAAAACGGATCTGCGGGTCCGGACGATGGTTCCGCCGGATCGTCACTTCCAGGCCGCACCAATTCCGCTCAGCAGACGACCGACCACAGCGAAATCGATATCGTCGGGCGATTGACCACCAGCGGAATGGACCGCCGTTCCCAAACCAAAGATGACTCTACGGGCGAATCCACCAGCACACTGTTGTCGCTGGCGTTTGCCATGGGACGAGCCGAGTCCGTGGACGAGTGCGGCGAAACACTGATGCAAGCACTGGAGGATGCACTGCCCCATGCGACGCTGGGGTTGTACCTCTTCGACGCGGGCCAAAAAGATTCTTTGCTTCGCGGATCTGGATTGGCACCGCCTCGATTCGTGCGGCAACCGCAAGGAACCCGGTATCGCCGCCCGCCGCACGCCTTGGTGGAATCGATGCTGCGACCGGGATCCTCCGCCGTGTTGGCGCGAAACATTTTGGGCGACCGACGATTGGCGACCGAAAACACCGCCGGCGAGATTGATGTGGAGTCGATCATACTGGCTCCGCTTCGCAACAACGAATCGGTCGCGAAACCATCGACGGCTTCCAAACCTGAAAACATCCTGCAGCCCGGCGATCTGCCGACAGGCATGCTGCATGTGACCACACCATCGGGTCAACCATCTCTTGCACCGGAGCAGCTTCGGCATGTTGTCGCCGCAAGCGAAATCTTCTGTCAAGCAATCCGTTCCATCGTGCAGCGATCCACGTTGACTCAGTCACTGCGTCAATCAGAAGCGATCGTGTCACGACTGAGACGCCAGCTCGCGGGGCGAATTCAGATCCTGGGCAACAGTGAGCCGATCCGAACCGTGCAGCGTCAAATCGCACAAGTCGCTCCGACACCTGCGGTGGTTCTGGTGCGAGGCGAATCCGGTGTTGGCAAGGAATTGGTGGCGTCGGCGATCCATCACGCCAGTGCTCGTCGCGACGGGCCACTGATCTGTTTGAACTGCGCCGCGCTTTCGAAGGACTTGTTGGAATCTGAATTGTTCGGTCATGAACAAGGTGCCTTCACCGGCGCCACTCAGCAGAAGCGAGGCAAGTTCGAAGCTGCATCCGGTGGCACGCTGATGCTGGACGAGATCGGTGAGATGAGTTTGGACCTGCAAGCCAAACTGCTCCGCGTCTTGGAAGGGCACCCGTTTGAACGCGTTGGCGGTCATGAGCCCATCCGTGCGGACGTGCGAGTCGTCGCCGCAACGCATCGCGATTTGAAGGCGATGGTCGAGCAGAACCAATTCCGAGAGGATTTGTTCTACCGTTTGAACGTCGTCGAGATTGTCGTTCCTTCGCTGCGTGAACGCGGACGCGATGTGGTCTTGCTGGCGGATCACTTTCTGAAAACGTTCGCCGAGTCCATGGCGCGTGGAAAACTTCGCTTCACACCGCTGGCCCACAAGAAGTTGTTGCGTCATCGCTGGCCCGGCAATGTTCGCGAATTGCGAAATGTAGTTGAACGAGCCGTGGTGATGTCACCGATGGACCAACACGACGATTGGGTCGAGATCGATGCCGACGATTTACTGATCACCGCGTCGGCCGGGACCAGCAAAAAAGCGAGCGACGGGCCATCCGCATCGGCGACGGACGATGTCGAACTGTCGCTGGCCGAGCTAGAAATGCGGCATATCCAACGGGTTCTCAAGCACACCGACGGCAACAAAAGCCGCGCCGCAACGATGCTGGGGATCGAACGCAGCACGCTGGATCGCAAGTTGAAACGCGCGGCGAAATCGACGACTTCCTGATTTTTTTCGAAAATCAGCGCGCCGTTTCGCGTCTTCGTCGCACTTACCTCCTGAACACGCAATGATCAGGGGTGGCGAAGATCGCTCTCCCCGATGTTCGCTGCTTGACGCGAAGCTCTTTCACGTCTGGCAATCGGCTCATCCGCAGGAAAGGAACGTCTCCCGTCATGCCGCACGGCCATTCCACCACCGAAGTTACGGTTCGGCGTTTTCCTCCGACGAAGACACTTTCATCGGATCACGACGTCGAAAGCGAACGAGTCAGCGAACCAAGATCGTCGATGCCCCAATCGTTGACAATCGAATCGGCAACGTCCGCGGCGGACCGATGGGATCAACTTGATTCGACCGATGCGGATTTGCTCGATGCATGGGTCACCGATCAATGCATTGAATCCTTGGACACGCTGATTCGGCGTTATGCGGGCATGGTACTGAGCGTTTGTATTCGGCGTTGCCATGACCGTGCCGATGCGGATGACGCCATGCAAACCACGTTTCTGTACCTGGCACAAACCGCGAAGAAGATTCGCAACCCAAATCATTTGGCGGGATGGCTACACCGAGTGGCTCAACGAGCCTGCATCGCAACCATGATGTCACACGAACGTTCGCACAATGAACTGGACGACGTCCCCGCCAAACCGGCGGACCCGTTGGAACGATTGACTCTACGTCATCAATCGATTGTGCTGGACGAAGAACTCAGCGATTTGCCGACAAAGTATCGATCCGCGATTGTCTTGCATTTGCAGCAGGGAATCACGATCGCCGACACCGCCAAGCGTTTGAACACGTCCGAGGGTTCCGTTCGTGGTTGGCTGGCGCGAGGCAAACAGCGTTTGGCCAAGCGACTGCGATTGCGGGGTGTTGCTCCGGTTGCCGCATGGGCCGCCGCCCAAGCCTGGTCCGCGGATCACGCGAGTGCGATGGAGGCGACGCAGCGTCTGCTTTCCGATACCAGCATTCAGGGAACGAATCCCTCGGTCGAATCGGGCCCATCTGAAAAGAATCCCGACTCCGGCCAGCAAACCGATGCGTGCAACTTCTCTGCCCTGGAATCTCTTCTCTCTCAAGGAGCCTTCTCGATGCCAACCTTAACCATCCTTGGAACCTCCGCCGTCGCCGGCGTGATGCTACTGGCCGCGTTTCAACTTCCGGTGGGGGAGGGAAACGCAAAATCGGAAAGGTCCGTGTTGGTGTTTGATCACGAGGAAATCCAACCCGATGCCCGTCTCAGTCAGTTTGGCAGCGTACGACCTTCCCCACCATCCGATGTATCCGCACCGCCGGAACCACCAACTCCTCCGCAACCGCCGATTGCAAAGGTTCCAACGGAGGACATTGCGCAAAACGTACTCAGTGACCTAGCCCAGAACCTATCGACGCAGCGGAATGAGCCTTCTTCGGCCGTCGCGAAACAGGTTGCCGAAACGCTCGACCGATCGATGCCATTCTCAGTGAATACCACCGTCAACTCACTCGCAGAATCGCTGCAAGACCAGTTGTCCGTGCCTGTCTTGATGGATGAACACGCGTTGACGATCGGCAAGATTGAACCATCCAAGGTCCAAGTCTCATTCACCTCCAAAGGCGAACAACCGATTCGCTCGTCTCTTCGCAGAGCACTGGAGCCCGCGGGACTGAAAGCCATCGTCGATAATGATGGTTTGATGATCACCGCTGACATGACCACCCTGACGCGTCGTGGCATTGCAACGGACCGTTGGTTGGATGTGACTCCAGAAGAAGAAGCCAACCTAGAAGCGTTTTTGGATCAAAAGGTCACCTATCAGTTCATTACCACACCGCTTGCAGATGCGATTCAGGTGATCACGTCTGATACCGAACAACCAATTTTGATCGATACTGTCGCTTTGGAAGAGATGGGGCTGAGCGTTGACAATCCCGTCAACCTTTCACTGAAAGACGTGTCGCTACGATCCATGTTGCGGCTGATGCTTCGTCCGCTTGACCTGACCTATCACTACAAAGACGAAGTGCTGCAAATCACCACACGGGACGCAGCCGAGTCATCGCTGCGTCAACGTCTGTACTTCTTGGAAGGCACCGGACAACCTCGCGGTGGACTGGCGGAAACCAGCATGTTGATCACGAACTCCATCCAACCTGATACCTGGGACGTTTTGGGTGGCTCCTCCACCATCACCCCGGTCAGCCAATCTCGAGATGGACGCCCTGCCATCCTGGTGAGCACCACGGATCAGGTCCACGAAGAGATTGAAGATCTGATGCGAGTTTTGAGGGAAACCCACACCGGCGACGACCCACGACTCAGCGACGCCGAATTCCTCCAAGAGCAAAAGCAACGTCAATTACGCCAGTCTCAGATGTTCGGAGGTGGTATGGGCGGCGGAATGGGAGGCATGGGTGGTGGTATGGGAGGCGGAATGGGTGGCATGTTTTAGGCTTCATGCGAATGGGATTGCCACGCACTGGCGATGGCACGAGCTTGCATCGAACCATGTTCGTTGCAGACTGGCAGCCCGCATGACGACGGACAGCGGGCTGGCAATTCAGACAACGCGACAGACATGCTTGCCGCATGGGCTACGGGAGTTGGCCGGACTCGTCGGTGCTCATGAGAAACGCCAACAGATCAGCCACTTCTTGCGGCGTCATCGTCGACAACAATCCTGACGGCATCAACGATTGCGGATTCTGCTTTCGAAGCTCGATGTCCTCCGAATTCAATTTGACTAGCGAGCCATCGGCTTGCTGGACGACCACCGCGTCATCCGTTTCCTGGTTGATCCGTCCAGTCACCAGTTCACCGTCCACGGTCAAGAACGTGTGGCTGGCCCATTCCGGCTCGATCGTTTCGCTCGGATCGATGATCGATTGCAAAACCTCCGCCCGCGTTCTCTTCTTCGAAATCCCTGCGAGCGAAGGCCCGACATCTTTACCGACTCCGCCAATTTGGTGGCACTGCCGACACTGCGAAACTGCTGACTCGTAGTACCACTGCAATCCTCGCTTGGGATCACCCGTCAATTCCAGCAACGCGGCCTTGTCGGGATCATCCCCCACCGTGATCGTTCGCTGGTCCGGTGGTATCCAAGCCTGGAACAATCCCATCGCAATTGGGTCAGTCACAACACGCGAATCGGTCGTGAGTTCCTTCACCTCGGAAATGGCAGCGTCGGAGTTCATCTCCACGAGTTTTCGCCAAACCCTCATCGACGCCACCGTCGGAAGGGTTTCGCTCATTGAGTCCTTGCTGCCCGAAGACGCATCATTGCCCAAAGGCCCACCATGGGTCGAAGTCGCATCAGTGAGCGGCATTTCTTCGATCCAATCCCACAACAATCTCGCGCCTCGAAGGTCCACCGTTGTGCATCCCAATCGCGGCATCTTGCCGGGCCCAGATGTCGCGGCACGGTAAACGAGAACGGAGTTCTCGGGACGCCCCGGATCGATCACCTTCGCATCTTTTCCCAAGCCGAAATCACCCTGCGCCGCGTTGATGTTGACGGTTTCCGTTTGATCCAACGGTCGGATGTGTCGCAGATCCATGCGTGAAGCGGCACCACCAGCCGGACGATGGCAATGGGCACAGTTGGCGTGCAGATAAGAACGCGCGCGTTGTTCGAGCGGTTGGTCCTCGTCATAGGGATCAACCATCTCATGCCCCGCCTTTGCCTTGGCATCAACCACCCAGCCTGCTTCGGCGAATTCCTTCCAAGACCCTGCCCCCGAATCCGCCCGAAGGTTTTCTGGCACCAAAGAAGCTGCCCCCGGATTGGCCACGTTGTGACAGGAGGTGCAAACATCGCGAGCGTGATAGCGATGCTCCCATTCACGAACGCCCCAAAACGGATCGCTCACCCGATAATTCGCAGTCGCGCCGACTGCTGGCACCAAAGTCGCATCGGTTTGCTGCTGATTCCACCGGAACGTCGTTGGGTTCCAATTCAACCCGTCAAATAAAAGCACCTGAGTTTCCAAACGCACAATCACTTGCTTCCCCGCCTCGTCCAGCACTTCCCGCAACAGAGTGTTCGCGAAGACGGTTCCTTCGACATACTTTTTCCGCATCGGATGGATCGAATCCGTCCCCGGAATCGCCATGTGACGCACGGTGAAGATGCCATCGCGATACATGGTTGCCGCCGGTGCATACTCCGTGACTCCAGCGTTGGGAATCAACTCCGCCGTGTCGGCGAACAATCCGGTTTCACTCAGTTTCTGCGGGAACGTGGCGGATTCCGCTTGGTTTGGATTGGGCTCCAAACGGTACAGGCCGCCGCTGTAGTCCACCAAGATGATCTGCGGAGCGACTTGCTCTCTGTTTGCCGCATCTTCGTCGCCCGGAATACGACTCACGAAGAAGTCGATGATCTTCAATCCTGTGCGAGCGATCTTTTCGGGCACCGGAGGTTTCCTCGAGACCGTGTTGGATTGCGTATCGATCGACCAAACGTTGCCGTTCATGAAGCAACCGCAGAGATAACGCCCTGCATCCAGAGCATGTTGCGATGTGACCAAGGTCGTCTCAGTCTTTGACGCACCTGACCACGCGTTCGGAGGAACGAACACACCACCCGTGATCGACTGAGATTCACTTCGCGGAAAGACCACCGCGGGTGAGATGACCTCACCCGGTCCGGATGGCTGTTCCAGATCAACCGGATACGGTCCTTCGTACAGACTCCATCCATGATTTCCGCCTGGCACGATCCGATGGACCATCTCACATCGCTCCCAACCCACATCAGCAACCCAAAGTGCGTCATCCGCGGGATCAAATGCGGCTCGGAATCCGTTCCGCAATCCAAACGCGTAGATCTCACCGCGAGCGTTCTCCTGATTGACAAACGGATTGTCTTTTGGGATCGCATACGGCAATGTCGATCCATCCGAAAGCTGAGTCGTCGCATCGACATCGATTCGCAGAACACTCCCGCGAAGATCGCTGATGTCTTGAGCGGCTTTGTTGACGTCTGGCGGATAGGGCAACGAGCCATCACCCGTGGTGATATACAGCATCCCATCCGGACCAAAGTTCAATGAGGCTCCGATGTGATCGCCGGATGGATAAGTGATCAAGTCCAACCGTGACGTTGGATCGACCGTCGGAACGATCGTGTTATGGACCGCCCGCTCGCGATTCAACCAGGCTTCGCTCATTCGAAAACGCGAAATTCTTGTGCCGCCTTCGACATCGTGCGGGCGGATCGACCACACGACGTAGAGATACCCGTTGTCAAGAAAGTTTGGGTGCAGCGTCATGTCTCTCGCCGCGGCAAATTGTTCGTCCGTCGTTGATCGGTTCACGGCATTGATGTCGAGAGCCAGATCGGCCTGAGTCACCGAGGCTTGATTGGGGAACGTCAGCACTTGTCCATTTTGCTGGAGCACCATTCGACGATTGGTACCGGGCAAATCCATTGCGGTGATGGGCGACCGCAGCGTCAGCTCCGAATGCAATCGAACGGATCGAAGCGGAAGTGGTGCTTCGGGAGTTCCCTTCAATCGGGACTCTGTCCACGCCGGGCGCTGAGCTTTGACGACGGGAATGAAACTAACCACGCACAGCCATGCCAAGAAAAGAGTCCGCACTGGACGCACCGCCTATCAAACAGATCGAAAAGAAGCCGGCGGAATCGCCGTCGCAACATCTTAACCGAAGCCCTGCTGCACCCGATCACTCTGTGGACTTCCCCGGGTGGTGGATTCTTTCGCCGTGCGACACAATTTGGATTGCACCAACGTGCTCACTGCACAAACTTCTTGGCTGCCGATCGCCGGCCGCCAATCGTTTGCAACGCACGTCGCATCCGGCCAACCTGCATCGAACGCTCGGAAGACCTCGCGAAGAACGCCCGTGTTTCGTCGCATCCAGAGCCCGCGTCCCCTCGCATTGAAAGACTGTATAGATGGCTTTTTGGCGCTCCAAAAAGAACGATTCTGACGAACCATCCTCGACGCCGGCCGACTCATCCGGTGCAGCGGCCCCCGACCAAGCCTCCTCGGATTCGGACCCTCAAGCCGCCGGTGGCCTCTTTGGAAAGATGAAAAGCGGTCTGCAGAAGACCCGACGTGTACTAGGCACGGACATTCGTGACTTGTTCAAAGCCGAAGGGCGTTTGGTTGACGAAGAATTTTTGGGCGAGCTGTACGCACGTTTGATCCGCACCGACATGGGCGCCGGCCCCGCTGGCCGAATTCGTGATCGAGTTGCCAAGGACTATCGTGGTCGCGTAGTTCAGTTGGAAGAGGTCGTGCAGACCATCACCGAAGACATTCGCGAACAGCTCAAACAAGACCAGGGCGATTTGGCCAAAGCCGACTCGCCCCCGACCGTGATCTTGGTCGTCGGCGTCAACGGCAGCGGCAAGACCACATCGATTGGAAAACTATCGCATCACCTTGCCTCGCAAGGGCACAAGCTGGTTCTCGGTGCCGGTGACACATTCCGGGCGGCGGCGGTGGAGCAGTTGACCATTTGGGCCGGTCGAATCGGTTGCGAAATTGTGACCGGAGCCAGTGGTGCCGATCCCGCAAGCGTTGCCTATCAAACGACCGAAAAGGCGATTGAGATCGGAGCCGACTACGCCATCATCGACACCGCCGGGCGATTGCAAACGCAAGGCAAGTTGATGCAGGAGTTGGAAAAGATCCGTCGGGTCATCGACAAGAAACTGCCGGGTGCTCCCCACGAAGTCCTGCTGGTGCTGGATGCCACCGCCGGCCAAAACGCGATTAGCCAAGCCAAAGGATTCAGCAGCGCCGCCGGTTGCACAGGCATCATCCTTTCGAAGTTGGACGGTTCAGCCAAAGGCGGCGTCGTGCTGCCCATTCGCGAACAATTCCAACTGCCTGTGAAATTCGTGGGCTTGGGCGAAGGCATGGAAGACATGACAGCGTTCGATCCCGACACCTTCGCCTCGGCGTTGTTGGAGGCTTGATCGATGCTGCATTTGCATTCTGAATCAACCAAACGTTGGCTGCATCAAGTCGACAACCATCTGGATGAGTTGCTCTTGGATCACGCGCACTGCGAACGCAAAGCCGCGTCCACCGCGATGAACCTGATGAATGCCTACACCGAAAATCTCGACATCTGCGAGGAGATGGCTCGGATCGTCGAAGAGGAGCTCGAGCATTTTTTTATGGTCGTCGAGATCTTGAAGAAACGAGGCATTCCGTTTCGTCGAATCGCTCCCGGCCCCTACGGTCGCAATTTGACCGGACTGATTCGTCAAAACCATCCCGATCGAGCCGTTGACCGGATGCTGGTCGCTTCGTTGATCGAGGCTCGCAGTTGCGAACGGTTCCGATTGCTCGCCGAGCATGTCAAAGATCGAGAACCGGAACTGTCCGAGTTCTACGCAGGGTTGTTTGAAAGCGAGGCTCGACACCACACAACTTACGTTCGCTTGGCCGAGCATTTCGTCGATCGAGAAACGGTCCGACAACGTCTCGCGGAACTGTCCAAGTTGGAAAGTGAGATCATCGCAGAGGGCAGTGACATGCCCCGCATGCACTCCTGACACGATTGTTTCACGCGGCCCACACGTTGTGTTGACCGTCGTCACTGAGGCGTGCAAGCCGCGGCTCATGTTTCACGACAGCGAGTCGTCCCCGGACTCACGTGAGTCGAGTTTCCGGCACCGTGTTTGCATCCGTTGTCCGCCGCGGGCAAAGCGAAAAAATGTTTTCGCTGGCGTGAGTCAGCCCGCATCCAAGATGGAACGGAATTGAGTCAGAAGATCTGGCTGCCCCGTCAATGAATCTTACGGTCGCGGAGACACACGGATGAACCACTTGCACCCCCGAGTCACGGCTTACGCGTTGACAATTGCATTGGCTTGGATGTCCACCAACGTCCTGGCCGGTGATCACGTTCCGGCTCTCTCATTTGATCTGCCGCCCACCGCGGTGGCGGTTCCCGTGGATCTGTCTGATCGCATGACACCAACGGCTCAGGCGGGTGAATCGGTCCAGGTCAATCTTCGTCTGTCATCGATGGTTTCCGGCAGCAAGGTGCCAACCATCGATCGCTGGATGGTCCAAGTCGTTCCGCGAGCTGCGTCGTGGCGAGTTTTGGATTACTCACCACGCACCGAAACAGGTTCCGACTACGCGTCGCCCATCCAAGTCAAACGTTCCGACGAAACGACTTCTTCGTTCGGGATGGCCGCCGACGGTGGCTACGGTCACCTCGCATCCGCTCACCTGGGTGCGGATCACGGCGGCAAACAATCCGAAGCCATTCAGTTTGACAAGCACGCTCCTTTGCACGCAGTGTCGGCTGCAGGAACAATCCAACGCGGACGTGGCGTGTACTACAAACTTCGTTGGACGTCGCAACAGGTTCTGGAAGGTGAAAAGAACTTTCAAGTGTCTTTCGACGTGCCGCCGGGATTCCGCGCTGCCATGTTGGACGTGGTGGTGATGGCGTATGGCAAACCAGCCAAGTCCAATCCGATCACGGGAGTCTGGTCGGACATGCCGTTGTTGGAAACCAGCTCGAACTCAACCCTGCTGGGCAAAGCCAACTTCACCGTCGCTGTGCATCGCAACGGTGACGATGCGGCTTGGCAGTTGGCCCGTCAATTGGCCGCCGCAGAAGTTCGACTCCGACAAGCCGCATCCGGTCATCGGGCCGACACTTCGATTCGTTCTTTGCCAACTTTGATCCGTCACGTTGCCGCCAAAATCGATGTGGACTCGGTGGACATCCACGGCGATTGGGCAGAACGTTTGATCGCCGGGACCGCGGACCCATACGTTGACCCGGTGATTCGAAAACTTCCCGCGGATCTGCGAGTCATCGCCCTCGACTATTGCGACAGCCGCCGAGCTTTGCTGGCCCTCGATCAACCCAAACGATGAGTTTGAATGCCGGAGCTCCGCATCGCTACGGTCCGGCCTACGACACGCGGCATCGCAACACGTTCTGTCTTCACGCTCACCGCGTTGCAACGTCGCAACGTCCGATGGATTCCACTTTGGCTCCCCAAACCGGATCCGCTTGAATCGCTGTAATCCCGTGCTTACGAGCGTCGATTCCTTCGCGTTTCCAAATCAAATACTGAGCCACATTCTGCACGCGAGGCACGACGATGGACTGAGGCCAATGGCGGTCGCGGACACCAAAGTGCGCTTCACCCGCCCGAACCGTGATCACTCGCCGATCGTCCAAGGATCGTTCAAGCCGCACATCCAGTTCGTGGTCATTCACTCGATCCATCGCCAGCAAACACAGCGATGTTTCTCGTGCCGTCGCATGTCCCAATCGCAACGACGATTCACACAACGAACGCACGGTGGACCGTCGCCCGTGAATCAAAGCGATCTCCAAGCGAGTTTCCACGGACCAGCCGTAAGGGTTTTGCAACAACGTCGCGTCAATCACCCGGCCCACCAAACGCTCGATTGGGGTGCAACCATCGCCGATCGAAACAGGTGAACGACGCAGTTCACCGCGAATGGATTGTGACAACTTGCTGTGCCGGATCTCGCAATCCGATGTTTCGATTCCCAATCGACACAACCAAGCTTCTTCGGTCCCGCGACGATGACGAACTTGCGCCCAATTCCACTCCGGGCCAGCCGACATCGCCAACGATCGAAAACACGCCAACGCCTCTCGATCTTCTCCAGCTCGTTTCGAGAACCGATCCCAATGATCGACCAGTTCGTGCTCGCGCCAGTTCCTCGCCAGATCGTCCCTGGGCTCAAACGCGGCAACCTCTTGCCGATGACTTTCAATCAGAATGCGCTGGGTTGCTCGAACGGCCATCGTTCGCGTTTCGAGCGACATCGACGTGCGCAAACCACGCAGATGCCCGAGCACCAATCGGCGTGACTCACTCACGCTGACTTCATCATGAGGCAACAGCGCGTACTGAACCAGATTTTCTGACGCGGAACGCCGCGAGAAGGAAGATTCTGATTCGATCTCCTCGCACCAACGACGAACACGCTCGTTCGCGTTTTGGAACATGGCTTGGTGAACGTCATCCGAATCCCATGTGACTTTCGCTTCATAATCCATCACCCAATTGTCATCGGAGGTTACCGACGACGCAGTGCCGACGACCATCCCCATCCCAAGGCAGCATTTGAGGTGCAGAGGTGCCCCCCGGTGCGAACTCCATCGTGAGCGTGCGGTGGTTTGAAACGACAGGCGAGTAGGCAAACCAAGTCTCGTGAGTTTGTTGGAGAGCCCGCCTTGGTCCAGAAACGATTCATGACGCTTAATGAACGCAATTCTGTCGCTGCCACAACCGGTTGCAGCGATCAAACACGTCCAGCAATTCGCTTCGTCTTTTTCCATCGAACTGCCATCGAAATCTTAGGTCTGTCCGCTCCCCATGACCAATGATTTCGCATCAGCACGTCCCCGCGACCGATCTGACTCAGCCCGTTAAACTGCACGACCGTTGCAACCGGCTCATCTGTTCCGCCGCCAACCGATTCGCCCTCCTCTTTTCTTGCTATGCACATCCTTTGCTTCGAAGACTCGCTGGTCGACCAGCTTTGTCCCATCGTTCACGCAAGACCGGCCTACGCGATCACCTGCGCTAGTTTTCGATTGGTCGATTGGCTTCGGACGTTGGGAAGCGATTTTGAATCGAAGGGCTCTTCGATCCATGGGCACGTTCGTGACTACCTTTTGCCCATCCAATCCGCTGACCATGGTTTGCAACCGCCGATCGATCGCCTGCCTGACGGGGATGTGTTGTTGATCAACGCGCGACTGGTGCCCTCGGTGGCGACCTATCGAATTTTGAAATCGCTCGCCAACAACGATCGTTCCGTAACCATCGAGTCGAAGTCCGCTGACGGCGCATCGGTGATCCTGGCTGCACGAGTTTCCGCGCAAGACATCCAAGCCGCCACCCAAGCCAATGCGCAAACTGGCGAAACATCCTCGTCCGCTCTGGAACAACTACTCGAACTGGCGTCGCAGTCCGTCAAGATGGATGAATCGCTCTCGGCGTTCCAGTGGCCGCACGAAGTCGTCTCGGAACACATGACGGCCATGAACGACTCGGTCGAGTACCGCATTGAACACGGCAATTACCAACAACGCGAAGACGGCGTTTTCGTTCGCGACGGAGTCTCGATTGGCGAGTACGGTTCCATCCGCACATCCGGTGGGGCCATCGTTTTGGAAGAAGACGTTCAAGTCGGTCCGTTCTGTTTCTTGGAAGGTCCCTTGCACGCGGGCCGCAAGACTCGTGTGATCGAACACTCAGCGATCAAAGACGGCGTGTCGCTCGGCCATACGGTCAAAATCGGTGGTGAAGTCGAGGCGTCTGTGATCGAGGCTTTCACGAACAAGCAACACCACGGTTTTTTGGGGCACAGTTACCTCGGCAGTTGGATCAACCTGGGTGCGGGAACTTGCAACAGCGACCTCAAGAACACTTACGGCAAGATCAACATTGAGTATGGCGATCGCAAGATGGCAACGGGAATGCAGTTCCTGGGATGCATCATGGGCGACTACTCGAAGTCCGCGATCAACACCGGCATCTTCACTGGCAAAGTGATCGGCGTATGCAGCATGCTGTATGGTTTTGTGACCAGCAACGTCCCCAGCTATGTCAACTACGCACGATTGTTTGGGCAAACGTCGCTGCTCCCGCCCGATGTGATGATCAACACGCAAGCCCGCATGTTCGCACGACGCAAAGTCGAACAACGCCAGTGCGACATGGATCTGATCCACGCCATGTATCACCGCACCGAATCCGAACGAGAAGCGTCCGAACAACTCGGCCTGTAGGAACGCCAATGCGATCGGCGAACGTTGATCAACAGACAGACAACAAAGGCAGCCTCAACAGGATGCATCCCCAAATCTCGCCAACCAACCCAACGCTCCGCAAACAAATCCAACGCTCCGCAGCCCCAAACAGCCGAACGGCCTTAGCCGCGGTTAACACTCAACAACCGGAGCGAACGCTCTGCGGCTGTGAAGTCCATTGGCGTGTCGCGTCGAACGATGGTGGGAGGCAGTACGGAAGTTCGAAATCAGAAACTTCCCAAACACCGCTTCGCGTCCCAGCGTCTTCGCGACTCTGCGTTAAATAAAACGTCACTCCCGCGACCCCCCCCAACGCTCCGCAGCCCCAAACAGCCGAACGGCGTTAGCCGCGGTTAACACCCAACAACCGGAGCTAACGCTCTGCGGCTATGAAGTCCATCGGCGTGTCGCGTCGAACGATGGTGGGAGGCAGTACGGAAGTTCGAAAGAAGAAACTTCCCAAACACCACTCCGCGTCCCAGCGTCTTCGCGACTCTGCGTTGAATAAAACGTCACTCCCGCGAGAAAACGTTCCACCACCGCTCATAAATTTCGCAAATATTCCAAACCCTGCCGCAGCTCCTGCACTGCTGAATCCGCTCGCATGTCATTTCGACCGACGACGATTGGGCCGCGGAAAGGGATGTCCTCCAGATGCCCCAACAACGATGGGAAATCTGCCGTGCCTTCTCCCAATGGCACATTGACGCCACGACCGGCGGCCAAGTCCACCACGCCATCGACTGCGTGCACGATCGAAATTCGCGAATTCAGTGCGTCGATCGCCTCATGAACATCAAATCGATTCACGATTAGCTGACCGGGATTCAGCGCCACGGGGACGAATGTGTCCGGCAACGAATCCAAGAGCGCCGCCAAGTCTTGCCCGGACTCCGTCCCCGTTTCGGCGGCTAGAAAGCAACCGACCTTTGCCCCGTAACGTCCGAGATCGTCCATCACTTCTTTTAGCGTGTGCCAACGAGCGTTGTCGCTGCCCTTTGCGGATCCGCCCGCGATCGATTTGCCAATCCGCGAATTGGCGATCGAATCCGCCAACTCGGCTGCCAAATCCGCTGGGATATCCTCCATGAATTTGCCCGATCCGGAGGCCGACGGATCCAACAACAGCGAACTCGCTCGCGAGCGATCGTCCTTCGCATCGGATTTCGGTGCTGGCGGAACGGTGCCAATCTGGTTGATGATCAGCGGAGCGCCCAAACGGTAAGCCGTCTTGAGAGCCTTTTTGGTCGCATCGACTCGTTCGTCCAGATTCTCCGTGACGTCGTACCCCATTCGGGTTTGGAAACGAATCGATGTAAGCCGCAAATTCAAATCATCCAGGATTTTCCGCAAGGTCCGCACCCCGGTGTCCGACAATTCAGATACGGGGACATGGGTTCGGCCGCATAATTCAACACTTCGCACGCCCATCGCCGCTGCCATGGTCAATGCTTTACGAAGTGCGGTGGCCGACGAACCGGCTCCCGGGATCGCGTCCATGCGGACGGCAAGTTTCAATTCAGCCAATCGTTTCGTTCTCCGATGCAGGCAAACTGGTCATGCTGGACTGTTTGATCCAACTCGACCCATCACGATACGCCTTCCGGTCGCGAACTTCGAGCGGGGGCAGATCGTTTCGTATGGCGGCACGGAATTCACTCGCGGTCCGAGCATTCATCGCCTGCATCACTTGTCTGCTAATCGCCGACGCAGCCGCGGTCACGTGGGGTCAAGGCAGCAGTCGTTACGAGCGATTGCGTCGCGATCGAATCCCGCGTGAGCAACTGATTCCATTCAGCAGCGTTGAATCCCGACGCGGCCCCGCTGGACTGCGACGATTCCGTTGGGATTTTTCGCGAAAGTCCGACAAAGACTTTGGCGGTTGGCCCGACAACTGGATTCGCTACGACGGTTCTGGCTATCCGAATTACGTCAGCATTCAAATCGAAGCCCGCGATCCGAAATTGGCCGAAGCCGTTCAGCCTTTGGACACCGCCGCGTTGGGACCGTGGCAAAAATTGCGACGCTTCTACCCACAACTGTCGCCGCTGCCACCCTCGCTGGCCGACATCCTGGTCGATCGCTGCCTCACCATTCGTTTGGATGGCGGTTTGGCTCGAGTCGAATCGCCAGCGCTCCCGGCCAACCCAACGTTCCAATATCAGTTCAGCGTTGACGTGCGAACAACCGGGCTGACCCACGACCATGTCTACGCGCAGATCGTTTTCGAAGACGCCGAAGGAAACGAACTGGGGATCCGAGAAACGGACCACGTCGTCAAGTCTCAAGAATGGACGACGTTGACGCTGGACGATCTGCTGCCACCCAAGACCGCCGACCGCATGTATGTGCGTTTAATGGTTTCCGGCAGCGAAGACGGACTGGAGGACATCAACGGCACC
Organism: Rhodopirellula halodulae; assembly: GCF_020966775.1. Taxonomy (NCBI): domain Bacteria; kingdom Pseudomonadati; phylum Planctomycetota; class Planctomycetia; order Pirellulales; family Pirellulaceae; genus Rhodopirellula; species Rhodopirellula halodulae. The sequence continues at coordinate 129,359 of NZ_JAJKFV010000033.1, forward strand.
ATCTCGTTCGACAACGTGATGTTCCGTCAGTTCCCACAACTGAAAGTCGCGACCGACCGCACGTTGGGTGTGTACCTGCCCACAGACACCGTGGTCATCACCAGCGAAATGTTGGGGCTGTCCAACGAGCACACACGTTTGCTTTTGAGGCTCAGCAACCATCAGGGCAAAGTGCTGGGCACCTTTTCGCGTGCAATTGACCCGGCTGATGAGGCTGCGCGACTGCGGGCGGAAGCTCAGAAAGCCAATTCGAATGAAAGCAATTCGTCCGAAAAAGCAACGCCGGTCGCGGACGCAATCGAACAAACGCCAATGGAATCGCGAATCGCCGGATTGGACGATTCCAGTTCGTTGCGTTATCGCTGGGAACTCACGGATCTCCGTCCCGGCTTCTATCGCGTTGCGGCTTCGATGGAAAACGATCGTGGCACCTCGTTGGCCAACCAAACTTCGTTTGTTGTGTTGGGGAAAATCACCAACGACCTGAGCGAATTCGGCGCCCCGGAACAAACCAACGAATCCATCATGGGTTTGCCATCGCTGGCCACCTTTCAATCCGAATCCGATGTCATTGATCCGACACCGTTTGGATGGACGCTGCCGGAATCGTTGATGAGCCGCCATCGACAACGCAAACTGCATGAGCGAGAACTCGCGAAGTGGATGCAATTGATCGGCATTGGATGGGCGAAGCTTCCCGTTTGGTTCGCACCGGATCAGAGCGACCATGCCGACGCGGCAGCAATGCTTGCTTTCCGAATGCGTGACCTCGGGATCCAACCCATCGGTTTGCTGGATCAGCCGCCCGAAGAACGTTTGCCGGAATACCAATTGCGAGACAAACGCGACACGCGAGTTGCCAATCTGTTGCGTGACCAAACGGCGTGGGGACCCGAGTTGGAACCTCTGATGAATCGCATGACCATGCGAATCCGTTTGTGGCAACTCGGATCGGACAAAGATTACAGCTTCATGGGGCAATCCAACTTGCCGGACTTGCTGGAAACCATTTCCAGCGGGCTGCAAGGTTTCGGCCAACCCATCCAAACCGTGATCGCTTGGTCGTGGTTCGACACTGCTCCGGTGTCGGCGGGTGATAGCTGGCGAGGTCTTCATCGCGATTCGGATTCGTCGCTGACGGCGAATGAGTTGGATGCCATGTTGGACCGAGAAGTGAAAGCACGCGAGGAAGCAATCTTGGCAGGATCCGTGGCGCCCGGACGAGCTCCCGAAACGTGGCTGACTATCGATCCCATTTCACGAAAGAAGTACGACCTGGATTCGCGGATCACGGATTTGGTTCTACGCATGGCGGCGACGCGAGGTCACAAGGTCGCTGCGGCATTCATCAGCGATCCGATGAAACACGAATCTGCGATCCTGACCGATGACGGTCGTCCAGACGAGTTGCTGCTGCCATTTCGAACCACCAGCCTGCTTCTTGGTCATCGCTACAACTCGGGATCGCTGCGACTGCAGCACGGCAGCGAAAACATCATTTTCCGCGGTGACGATGAGTCCGTTCTTTTGATCTGGTCGGACTCACCCAAGGTCGAACATTTGTACCTGGGTGAGAATGTCTACGAGGTGGACGTGTGGGGACGACGCCGTCCACTGGAGACAATCCAGCACGAAGGTCGTCGCGTTCATCGAGTCGAAGTCAATCGCGTTCCCAAGTTTCTGGTTGGGATTGACCAATCGCTCGTTGATTTTCGGATGTCCGTGCGACTGGATCGCAAACGCATTGATTCGTTGCTAGGTCAGAAGCAATTGCTGGGCGTTCAATTTCAAAACCCGATCGCGCAGTCACTGTCTGGCGACATGGCGATCATCCAGCCGAACTCGTGGCGACTGGATGAACCCACCAAACCTTGGAGTCTGCTTCCGAAAGAATCCAACCAAGTCGATTTTGGAGTGACGCTGGAGAACAACGCCACGATCGGAACGTATCAACTACCACTGGACTTCCGTTTTGAAACCATTCCGCCAACGCTCATCCGAGTTTACCGAGAGATCAGCATTGGCCCCGATGGATTTGACATCCACGTGACCACGCGTTTGATCGATGACGGGCAAGGCGGACGATTGCGGGTGAAAATCGAGATGGTCAATCACACCAATCGGTTGACAAACTTTGACTGTCTGTTGTTCGCTGGACGCGATCGTCAATACGAACGACGCGTCTTGGTATTGCCTCCACGAGACACCGTGGAACGCAATATTGACTGGCCCGCGGGAGAAAAGTTGCTCGGCACTCGAATGTGGCTGCGAGCGATCGAGCAAGATGGCAACCGAGTGATCAACCACTCCTTCGAAGCCAAACCCTGAGACGGCGAATCCGGACCATCGTTTCGTCGCGAATCTGCTCCAAACGCGACGCAAAAACACCCTATAGATTCGACTTAAGCTGGGCACCTGATAGAATACCAGACCCGCCCGCAGAAACCCCGCCTCCCCCGATTGAAATGAGCTTCCATGCAATCTTCATGGCAGACGCTGCAGCGTCGTAATTTTTTCTGTGGTCTCGGTGCGTCTCTTGGTTCGCTTGCGCTGACGTCGCAGCTTGCGGCTGACAATTCAGTTGCCGCCAACCAGTCGAAAGCCGCTTCGCCGCTCGCGCCCAAACCAGCGATGCATCCGCCCAAAGCCAAGGCGGTCATCATGCTGTTCATGGAGGGCGGGCCCGGTCAAATGGACACGTTCGATCCCAAGCCCGAACTGGATCGTTTGCACGTAACCGAATCAAAACGCACAGAAGGTTTGGCAACCGGCAAACGATTCTATGTTGGCAGCCCGTTCAAGTCTCGCAAGGTCGGGCAATCGGGATTGGACATGTGTGACCAATTCACTCACCTCGCCGATCCAGAAGTCGCAGACGAATTGTGCGTCTACCGTGGTTGCCAAGCGGAATCGCTGAACCACCCCGAAGCGCTCCTGCACATGAACACCGGCAGCCGCCTGGGCGGTGACCCCGCGGTGGGTGCTTGGGCGACTTATGGACTGGGCAGCGAAAATCAAAACCTGCCCGGTTTCGTCGTCATGACGGAATTGGCGATGCCGCAAGCCGGCAGTGCAAACTGGTCCAACGGTTTCTTGCCCGCTTACTACCAAGGCACCACGCTTCGGGCCCAGGGTTCGCCCATTTTGGATTTGAAGCCCGGCGAGTATCGCACCCGTCAGCATCAACGGCGAATGCTCGATGAAATCGCGTCGCTCAATCAAGACCATCTGCGATCCAGCGGTTTGGACCAACATCCAAACGCCGGCGAATTGGCGGCTCGAATGGAGAGCTACGAATTGGCGTTCCGCATGCAGACTTCGGTTCCCAATCTGATTGACTTGAAAACCGAACCGCAACACGTTCTTGATTCCTACGGCGTCGACGATCCGGAAACCGCCGCGTTTGGCAAGCAATGCTTGATGGCACGCCGGATGGTCGAAGAGGGCGTTCGTTTCGTTCAGATCTTCTCGGGTGGTTGGGACAGTCACGACTACCTCGAACGCGGCCACTCGGCCCGGATCAAGAGCGTCGATAAACCGATCGCGGCGTTGATCAAAGACTTGAAGCAACGCGGGATGCTGGACGACACCTTGGTCGTGTGGACCGGCGAATTCGGACGGACTCCTGACAACAACTATCGCGGAGGCGTCACGGCACTCGGACGCGACCACAACATCGACGCGATGACCATGTGGTTCGCGGGCGGTGGAACCAAACGCGGAGCGATCGTTGGTGCGACCGACGAGATCGGTGCCAAAGCGGTGGAATGCGTTCACCCAATTCGCGACGTGCACGTCACGCTGCTGCACCTGCTTGGTCTGGACGATAACAAGCTGACTTACTTCCACGGCGGCCGCTACAAACAGTTGTCGCAATTTGGCGGCGAGGTCATTCAAGAGCTGATTGCCTGACGTCATGGATGCGTGCTGGCATACGTGAGCTCGGCAATCCCTTTGAATCGCCGAGCCGATGCCGCCCCGGTCCGCCCAGACTGTCGAAGTGGTTACAATCAGGCGTTTCATCAGACGCCTTGAACCGCTTTGGAGTGGCTCGTGAGTGAACCGGATCGTTCGTCGCTAGACTCCGTTCTCGCGGAAATTCTGACATTGGAAGAACGGGGCGAACCGCCAATTCCGCATGAGTTTCTGGAACGGTATCCCGAGCACGCGGACGAACTCAAAGACTTCTTTCGCAATCATCAATGGCTGGGGCAAGAGGAGCCACCAAACACCACGCTGATCGGTCAAACGATCGATGAATTCGAGCTCGTTCGCGAAATCGCTCGTGGAGGCATGGGCGTCGTTTATGAGGCTCGTCAACAATCGTTGCGTCGAACCGTCGCAATCAAGCTGATCGGCGATGGAGTCCTGGCCAACGAAGAATTGCGGATGCGGTTTCGCATGGAAGCCGAAGCCGTTGCGTCGCTTTCCCATACCAACATCGTTCCGATCCACAGCATCGGTTGTTGGCGGGGCATCGATTACTTCGTCATGCCATTGATCGATGGCGAGTCCTTGCAGACGCAGGTCGAGCAACGGCACGCTTGCTTGCAGCAAAACAGCCTTTCAAAGTCGGAACTAAAAACTTGCGTCCAGGAAACGGTCGAATTGGTTCGCGATCTTGCACGCGGAGTCGCCTACGCTCACTCACGAGGCATCATCCATCGGGATTTGAAACCTGAGAATGTGTTGATGGATGACGGAGTTCCCAAAATCGTGGACTTCGGTTTGGCAAAATTGCACCGCGATGCACCGGAGTTGACGAGGAACGGACAAGTCCTGGGCACACCGCACTTCATGAGCCCCGAGCAAGCACGCGGGTCCGGTGACTTGACCGATGCCGTGGATGTGTATGCGTTGGGTGGAATTCTGTTTGCGTTGTTAACCGGCACGCCGCCTCACGCTGGCAATTCGACCGCGGAGGTACTGTCGCAAGTGCTTTCGGACGACCCGCCGTCGCTGCGTTTGATTTGGCCAGGCGGAATGCCGCGTTTGCCTGAGCTCGTTGAATTGGATCACGTGATTCAACGTGCGATGGCTAAGAACGCTTCGGAACGATATCGATCCGCGGATGACATGGCGGATGACCTCAGCCGGATCCTGGCGGGCGAGTCCCCCATCGCGGCGCCCGATGGCATCGTGCATCGGATGTCTCGCGAATTGTCTCGCGACCAACATTTGCATGCGTTCAAAGATTGGGGGCGCGCACTTCGCCGAATCGGGTACGTGGTGTTGGCTGCCCACGTGGCGATGTTCGTCATCATGCAATACATCTATGTTGATTCGCCCAGCGACATCGCGGCGCTGAGCAAGCCCGCATTCTGGGGCTACTTTGTCCCGCGAATCTGTATGCTTGGCGGGATCGCTTGGGTGATCGGCAACGCACGAGACGGTTTGTGGATGCCACAGATTTCTGCTGAACGACCGGTTTGGTCCGTTTGGCTCGGCTACCTGGTGGCACTGACCAGCATCAATCTTCTTTGGATGAGTGGCAACCTGGATCACCCCACCGTGATGGTGCTGGCGTGCGTGATGAGCGGATTCGCATTCATCGCGGTTGCCGGTCACATGTGGGGCGGCAGCGCGTTGTTGGGACTTGGCTTCATCGGAATGGCATTCGCCAGCGTGGCGATCCCCACCGTGGCCCCGTTATTCCTGGGCGGTTGGTGGATGGTCACCATGCTGGTGTTCTCGCGACGTTATCGCCGACTAGGTTGAAGCAGGTCACGGCCACTGCGGCGAAGGCATTTGCCTTCACAACCAAACAGAGAGCCGCGTGAACCAAAGAGCCTTGACGTCGATCAGACGGCCACGCCGTTGCGAAAGGCTTCCACCGTTTCGCCTTCAGCAATGGAAGGTCCTGAAGGAGCCGCCGAATGAGCGACGGTCAGCACCCGAACTTCGTGAGGCAAGATTTGATGGACGATGCGATAGGAGTAGACCTGAATTTCCGAAACGTCCTCCCGTCCAAACTCGGACACAATTGATCCGGCGTCTGGGTACTGAAGCAGCAATTCGGTTTGTTCGATGATTCGATCGAAAATCAACTCGGCGAATTGCATCGAATCGCGTCCGATGTATTCACGGATCGCGATCAGGTCCTCGGCCGCACATTCTGTCCAACTAACTTGCATCAGCATTCTGCTTCCATCGTTCGCGAATCATATCGGTGGAGACCAGCCGAGAGGATTCAGCATCCGCCAGGCCTGATTCAATTTTCTGACGGATGTAAAGCCGATACAAGACCTCATCCCAACTTGCGCCATCGGGCAAGTTATCGATGGTGTCACGAGCGGCAGACTTTGCGGATGTGTTAATCGTTTGACTCATAGTGTTCCTCCATTGCCCCCCATGCTAGCGGTGTTTGGTAACCGTAACAGCGCAAAATTACCATGCGAAGATATTTTTAACAGAATTTGCGCATGGCGTTCTGTACAGCCCCCGCACTTTCACTGTTTTTACAAGTTTGCGGATCACCGAAGATCCAATGATCGGTCGGATTGGGCAAAACACCGTTTTGGAGCGAAATCCGGTACGAGAGAGTCGGTCCGCAGACCGGCTTACGAAGCCAAAGGACGCCCGTCCATTCCGCTAGGATGGGCGACTGCCGGAGCGCCGCTTCGCTTCGGTCAGCCTACGGTTGGCCTGCCAGTCATCGCCTCGCGCATGGCCAGAACGACGAACCACCCTGTCGATCCATCGCGGCACATGGCATCAGCCTGCGACGCACGGCAACAACCGCTCACCCGCCTGTTCCCACCTTCGGCCAGCCCACCCCATGAATCGAATTCTTGTCGCCGCGATCGTTTGTCTGGTCACTTTGTCGGCTTCGTTCGCCACCACGCCATCGCGGCCGAACATCCTTTTCTTGCTGGCTGACGATCTGGGGTATGGGGACTTGGGTTGCTACGGTCGCCAAGACATTCGCACACCGAACCTGGACGCGATGGCTGAACAAGGCGTGCGATTCACGTCGCATTATGCCAACGGACCGGAATGTTCTCCCACGCGAGCCGCCTTCCTGACGGGCCGCTATCAACAATGGGTGGGCGGTTTGGAATGCGCCATCGGCACCGGCAACCAGGGACGCTACGACGATGCGATTCGACTGCGTGCCTCGAACGACTTGGGACTTCCGGTGGACATTCCAACTCTGCCTCGCGTTCTCAAGCAAGCCGGCTACGAAACCGCGATCTTTGGAAAGTGGCACCTGGGCTACGAACCCAAATTCGCTCCGCACCTGCATGGCTTCGACGAAACCTACTACTGCATCGGCGGTGAGATGGACTACTTCCATTACATCGACCTGGTCGCTGGCTACAACCTTTTTCGCAACGGTCGACCCATTCGTGACGAAGGCTACTTCACCGATTTGATCACGGAGCACTCGATCGAATTTCTGCAAACCAAACGCGAGCAACCTTTCTTTCTCTATGTCCCGTTCACCTGCCCGCATTCGCCGTTCCAAGCCCCCGACGAGAGACGCCCGCACCCGTTGCCACTGGATTCACCAAGGCGGAAACAAGGCAACGCTCCGCCAGACGTCTACCGGGCCATGATTGAGCGCATGGACGCTTGCATTGGCCGAATGATGGAGGCGGTTCCACCCAACACGTTGGTCGTGTTCGCCAGCGACAATGGCGGCACCAAGAGCGCCCGCAACGAACCACTTCGCGGCATCAAAGGTGGCACGTTCGAAGGCGGCATCCGCGTTCCCGCGATTCTTTGGTGGCCGGAACAAATCGAAAAAGGTTCCATCTGCGATACTCCCACCCTGACCTTTGATTGGACCAAGACGTTTGCTGAGGCGGCTGGAGCCTCGTTCCCGGAATCGCATTTTTTAGAGGGCGTCAACGTCCTCGATGTTTTGAACGGGGCTGAACCGTCCCGCACACTATTCTGGCGGAAACCACGCGGCCAACAAATCTGGCGGGGTGTTCGCAACGCAAATTGGAAGTATGTCGCACACCAAAACGGCGACCGCGAAACCGAGTATCTTTTTGACCTGGCTCGCGACCTCTCGGAAGAGAACAACTTGCTGGACCAACATCGTGAAACCGCGACGCAGCTTCGAGATCGTTTCAATCAATGGGAAACCACGACACGAAAAGACCGCCGTGGCCGCCCCAATGAATCTCACTCGAGTGACATGCATCCGTAGCAATTTGCATCCATAGCATGTTGTTCGATCGACCGACCACCTTCCGCCAATGAATATTGACATGTCTCACCCACGAAGCAACGGTCCTTGGTTGCGCACGCTTACGTTGACGTTGCTTTCATGCCTCACGTATCAAATGGCGATGGCGGCCGACGACATGGAGGCAACGCTTCGTTCCAAAGCTCCAAACCGTTTGCTCGCGGAAGCCAGTGTCTTGGGTGATCCGGAGCGGGGAGCGGTTCTGTTTCATCAACCGAGCCTGGGTTGCGTTCAATGCCACCTGCCTAGCCCGCAAGGCGAACGTCTGGGACCTGACCTGACGACCCTTGGCGAGCGTGCGACCTACGATCACATCATCCAGTCCATTCTCGATCCTTCCGAGATCATCGCCGAAGGGTTTGAAAATTGGATGTTGCTGACGGATTCTGGACAAGTGATTCAGGGCAAAATCCTCAGCGAGACTGACACCGTGATCTCCGTGCAATTGTCGAGCGGCGCAGCCACCACGACAGTGGATCCCGACGAAGTCGTCAGCCGCAAGCGTTTGGTCTCCACCATGCCAGCGCAGCTTGCCAACCGGCTGACCAGAACATCGGACTTTTATGATCTGGTCAGTTACGTCGTCGAAATTGGACGCGGCGGGCAAGACGCGTTTCGACGGCTGCAACCCAGCGAAGCAGAAATCGCGGTTCCTCCATTGCCTGAGTACGAATCCAATTTAGATCACGCGGGCTTCATCACCGAATGGGACCCACGTGCGTTCGATCGTGGTGCGAAGGTCTACCAACAAGTTTGTCAGAATTGTCACGGCGACCATGACGAAGCGGGGTCGCTTCCCAATGCATTGCGTTTCGCCAGCGGTCAATTCAACTCGGGCAGCGATCCGTTCTCAATGTACCGGACCTTGACGCATGGTTACCGCATGATGTTGCCTCAGCATCAACTGGTGCCGCGTCAAAAATACGATGTGATTCACTTCATCCGCGAAAGTTATCTGAAGGAACACAACCCAGACGCCTACGTCGAGATCACTCCGGAGTATCTTGCCGGTCTACCACGCGGAACATCGCGCGGTGCACGTGCAACACGATCGGAACCCTGGCGAGAGATGGACTACGGCCCGTTTCTCATTAGCACTTACGAAATCAACGGCCCCGACACGGAGCCGCGTCGACGTATTCCTCGCGAAGAATTGCAGGCCGCCGCTCGCGAAGGACGAGCCCCGCGGGAAACGTGGCCCGACAACACAAACTTCGCTTACAAAGGAATCGCGGTCCGGTTGGACGATGGCCCGGGCGGAATCTCGCAAGGTTCTGATTGGATCATCTTCGATCACGACACCATGCGTGTTGCAGCAGCATGGTCTGGCGAAGGCTTCATCGATTGGGAAGGAATCCTGTTCAACGGTCACCATGCCATCACGCCGCGCACCGTCGATGACCTCGTTTTTCAATCGCCCGCCGAACCAGGTTGGGCAAACCCCCAGACCGGAATGTTCGAAGATTCGCGTTTGGTCGGCAAAGACGGACGTCACTACGGACCTTTGCCAAAGGAATGGGCTGAGTACAAAGGCATTTACAAACATGCTGACCGCGTGATCATCGCTTACCAAATCGGTGAAGCTGAGATTCTCGAAACCCACGGCCTCATCAGGTCCGACGAAGGCCCAACCGTTTGGCAAAGAGTGTTGAACATCGGCCCTCGTTCACACGAGTTGCTGTTGCGGACCCAACCCAACAACACGAAGTGCGGAATGTTCGGCGATGACATTGATTTGTCGAACGATCCGAAGCTGCCGGGCGGTGTCACGCGAATCCTCCCGAGCGATCAGGTGTCTCGCATCGAAATTCGTCTGGCAACAGAGCCCGTCGAGGCATTGCTTTATCGCACCTCCGATGGCTCGGAATATGAAGTGGAGGATCTGCATGCATTGACTCACGGTGGCAAAGCCGAATGGACACAGAAGATCAGCACCACGACGGACGCCACGCATTCGCGGGGCCCCTTCCATGTCGACACACTGCAGCGACCGATCAAAAACCCATGGAACAGTCGCCTTCGTCTATCTGGTTTGGACTTTCTCGATAACAACGAGGGCATGGTGGTGTGCTGTGCAGATGGCGATGTCTGGAAAATCACCGGCCATGCGAATGATGCCGGACAACTGTCGTGGCGCCGCATTGCCAGCGGGCTGTTTCATCCGTTAGGGATCAAAGTCGTCGACGGCGAAATCTATGTCACCTGCCGCGATCAAATTGTCATCCTGCGTGATCTGAACGACGATGGCGAGACGGACTTCTACGAATGTTTCAACGACGATCATCAAGTCACCGATCACTTCCACGAATTCGCGATGGGATTGCAGGCTGACGAGGATGGCAATCTGTACTATGCCAAAAGTGCTCGACACGCTCGCGATTCCTTGGTCCCGCACCATGGAACGTTGTTGAAAGTATCGGCCGATGGTCAGACAACGCAAATCATTGCCAATGGATTTCGCGCCGCCAACGGAGTCTGCTTGAATCCGGATGGTTCGTTCTTCGTGACCGACCAAGAAGGCCACTGGACGCCGATGAACCGAATCAATCGCGTCGTGGAAGGCGGCTTTTATGGGAACATCTATTCCTACGGGGCACCTGACGACACCAGCGACCAAGCAATGCAGCAACCGCTGTGCTGGCCAAACAAACCCACGGATCGTTCACCCGCCGAACTCCTTTGGGTCGACAGTCAAAAGTGGGGCAGCCTCAACAATTCACTGCTGAGTCTTTCCTATGGCTACGGCAAGATCTTTGTGGTTCCCCACGAGCAGATCGGCGAAACTTGGCAGGGCGGCATTTGCAAATTACCGATCCCGCAGTTCGAAACCGGTGTGATGCGTGGACGGTTTAGCCCCGGCGACGGCCACCTCTACGTGTGTGGGATGCAAGCCTGGGGAAGCGACCAAACCGAATCGACCGGTGGTTTGTATCGCGTCCGAGCGACCGATCAACCCAAGCACCTGCCAACCAAGATCGAAGCCCTCTCCGATCGCGTTCGCATTCAGTTCACAGAGCCCATCGACAAAGAATTCGCGAGCGACACGTCTAACTTTCTTGTCGACACCTGGGCGCTTCGACGGTCCGCGAATTATGGGTCTCGCCGTTATGACGAGAAGAGCATGTTGGTTGAGACTGCCTCGGTATCAAACGACGGATTGACTTTGGAGTTGCACCTGCCGGATCTCCAGCCCACTTGGTGCATGGAAATTTCTTATCGCCTGAAGGACCTCCACGGCGAGATGTTTCGGGGTTCTATCCAGAACACCGTTCACCAGATCAGACAAGCTGAGTGACCAGCGTCACTTACCTTCGGAAGCCCATCGCTTCATCAATTCGATGTTGCTTTCAACGGTTTGCAGATGCTCCGGTGTCGCACGTTTGCGAAGAGTATTCAGGTAAACCTCAATGTCGCTTTCAAACTGCTCGGCCGACTCGGGCTGTCGACCTTGATCGCCAGTCGTTTCCATCCAATGGTCCAAACGGTTGCGAAGCGATTGAAGCTCAGCCGCATGAGCCGGGTCGTTGGCCAGATTCTGCAACTCGTGCGGGTCGGATTCCAGGTCAAAGAGCTCCTCCGCGGGCCGCGTCTGACGAAAGATCAGCTCCTGATTCGCGTCCAATTTGCCTTCGTCGTGCCATTGACGAAGGGCGATCAGAATTGATTTCGCATCCTTGTACGCGCAAGGCTGTAAGTAGGGCCGGTTGGGCAAAAAGTTGCGAATGTATTTGAATTGGTGCGTACGCACCGACCGAATGTGATCCACGGTTTCGTCGCAACGATCTCGCGCCGCGAACGCCGCTTCGCGAGGCTGGTAATCGTCGGAAAGGACGTCCTTCGCCTGCATGGTTTCCGGAATCGGAATACCAGCCGCCGCGAGCGATAACGCAGCGATGTCAATGTGCTCGACCAAATCGTCGCGAATGGTCCCTGGTTCGATTCCGGGGCCGCTCAGAATCAATGGCACATGCAAGCCTTCGTCATAGAGATACTGTTTGCCTCGTCCGTGGCTGATGCCATGATCCGTCATGAAGAGCACCAGCGTGTTTTCGCGAACGCCTTGTTCTTCCAGTTTCGCGATGACTTCGCCAACCATCGCGTCGGTCAATCGCACCGAATCCAGATAAGCTGCCCAGTCACGGACGATGTCCGGATGATTGGGATAGTACGGCGGGAGCGTGACCGATTCGATCGAGGTTGCACTGCCAAAACGCTTGCGTGCTTTCGTGGCGACATTGTTCCAACCCTTCGCATCCTTGCCTCGCAGCTTTCCACCTTGAGTTTGGATCTGCGCGAAAAACGGCTGCCCAGGCTTTCGATCCGACCAATCGGCGGAATCGTAGATCGACTTGTCCCACTCGAAGTTGTAGTCCGTCTTTCCAAGCTTTCCGTTGATCGGCCAGCCCGAAATCGAGGTGTGGTAGCCGGCATCTTGAAACAGTTTGGGAACCATCGCGACGTCGTCAGGCAGTTCAATTTTGACCGTTCCGCGACCGCTTCGATGGTGGTGAGCTCCAATGGACGTTTGATACATCCCCGTGATGAAAGCCGAGCGACAGGTTGAACAGACCGGCGCAGTCACATAGGCATTGTTGAACTGAACTCCGCTCGCCGCCAACGCGTCCACATTGGGCGTTTCGATCGCCGTTTCGCCGTAACAGCCGAAGTGAGCCGACATGTCATCGGGAATGATCCAGACAATGTTGGGCGGCTGTGCAGTGCCGACGCTCGAGAAGACCAAGCTCGTCGCGACGAACAGTGCGATGACAATTGGGTGGGGATGTCGCATGGTGGGTGGGTTCGGTGAGGAGATTTGGCGGAAACACAAGGCAGGGAAGTTTTGTCGAAGCCGTGGGGCGTGGGGACCCGAGCGAGCAAAGGTCTTTGAAAGCAGTCCGCAATTCGGTTCGGTATCTTAGCCGACCGTTGTGCCACCAGGGTAAAGCGAACGCCCGTGAACCTGCATTAGCGGCACTGATCTTGGTTATACTTCGCTCTGAGGCGATGGCTGGACCGCTTGGTCGAGACTCGCTTCCCATCCCCACATCCCACCTCTCTTGGAATTTTCCATGCCCGCCCGGTTCTCCAACCTTGCCGTCTGTTCCGATGCTAGAAATCGTGTCCGAGTCATCGGGACACTGTGCTTTCTGTTGCTTGGAATTTCGTCCCCTGTGAACGCCGAAACCAAGACCGGCAAATTGATCTTTGAAGACAAGTTCGAACGGAACGAATCGCAAGAATTGAAGGACGAAGTCGGCAATGGCTGGAACACCAACAGCCGTTCACGAGCCAACCGACACAAACAGGTGGATCTGAAAGATGGCACCATGCGAATTTTCATCCACGAGACCGCGGACCATGGCGTGTCGGTGACCCAGCCGATGGAATTTCGAAATGGTCGGGTGGAGATGAAGTTCAAATTGGAAGATCCCAAAGATGTCCTCGGTCTGAACTTCGCCGACCTGAAGTACAAAAAGGTTTGGGCTGGCCATTTGTTCCGCGTCAATGTCGGTGTCAAGAACGTTGAGATCGCGGATTTGAAAACGGGGGTCATGGACCTTGAAACGCGAACGCTGCGAAAAGCCGGAACGGTCTCGAAGGAATTGCAGGAAAAACTTAAAACGAAAGTCAAACGTTTCCCCAACAAGCTGGAAACGAACCGGTGGTATCACGTCGCTGCCGAAGTGATTGATGACACGCTCACCGTTTTCATCGACGGCGAGGAAGTCGCTTCCTTCGCGTCCGAGGGCATCGCGCACCCAACCAAGCGATTGTTGCGATTGGCGGTCAAACGCAATGTCGTGGTCGACGACGTGCAAATCTATTCGTTGGATTGACGCCAAAGAGTGCACGCCGCCTCGACGTTCCCGAAATCGTTCCGCCCCACTTGAGATTCACCGATGCCACTTCGCGCCATCAGCTTCGCCTTCTTTGCTGCCACGACGCTGCTTTCTTCTGCCGTTTCACAAGAACCATTCAAATTCGTTGCGAATTACGACGAGTCGAAAATCCCAGCCTACGAGTTGCCCGCTTTGCTGGAGTCCGGTGATGGTTCGAAGATTCAAAACGCCCAGCAGTGGCAGCAACGCCGCCGAGAAATTCTGACGCTCTTCGAAGACCATGTGTTCGGAGTTGTCCCGGACGAACGTCGGGTGGAAGCTGAGGTCGTGAGAACCGACCACGATTATCGACCGGGTGTCACTCGTTTCGAATTCGATGTGATCATTCATCCGATTGCGGAGTCGACCGTCGGGGAACAGACATCCATCCAGCCACTGCGTTTGCAAGTGTTGGCGGACGTGCCGCAATCGACCGAGCCCGCACCGGCAATTCTCGGATTGAACTTCCAGGGCAATCACACGATCGATTCCGATCCCCAAACACGGATCACGGAAAGCTGGGTCCGTGATCGTCGAAATTCGTCCACGGATGGCAATCGGGCAATCGAAGGCGGCCGAGGCGTCGCGTCCAGTCGTTGGCCGTCCGAACTGATTACCCAACGCGGTTACGCTCTCGTGACGCTCTACTATGGCGATATCGATCCTGACTATGACGATGGGTTCGAAAACGGGATCCACGGCACGTTGCGTCCATTCATTCAACAACTGCCCGCCAACAAACGCCCCGGCAGCATTGCCGGTTGGTCCTATGGGCTGTCTTGCGTGTTGGACGCGATCGAACAACTCAGCGAACTCAACATCGATCCCAAACGTGTTGGCGTTTTGGGACATTCACGATTGGGAAAAACCGCACTTTGGGCAGGAGCGACTGACACGCGATTCGCCATGGTGATCAGCAATGATTCGGGGTGCGGCGGTGCGGCACTCAGTCGTCGAGCGTTCGGGGAAACGGTTGGTCGAATCAATCGATCCTTCCCACACTGGTTCAACGACCAATACACGCAATACAACGAAAACGAATCGGCCATGCCCGTTGATCAGCACCAATTGATCGCGCTGGCAGCCCCGCGTCCGATCGCCGTTGGAAGTGCAACCCAAGACGAGTGGGCGGACCCAAAAGGTGAGTTCCTGTCGTGGCAATTGGCGGCACCTGCCTACCGGGTGTTGGGCATGAACGCGAAGGCATTCGATACCGTTTCGACCGCGAAAATGTTGAAACAACAAGGGGTCATCAACGCGGGTCCGATGCAGTATCACCTACGGGAAGGCAAACATGATCTAGCCAAATATGATTGGGAATGTTATCTCGATTTGGCTGATCGAACCCTCTCGCAATCGACTCCATGACCCAACTCCCGATCGATGAAATTCTCCCTTCCTTGAAGAAGGCGATCGGATCGGGAAACGCAGTGGTGTTGAAGGCGCCTCCGGGTGCCGGGAAAACAACCCGAGTGCCGATCGCAATTTTAGACGCACTCGAAGAACGCCAGATTCCAGGACAGATTTGGGTCATCCAACCACGTCGATTGGCTGCCCGATCGGTTGCCAACTGGATCGCTCATTCGCGTGAGGAAAACGTCGGCGAAACAGTCGGCTACCACGTGCGATTGGACCGACGCGAATCCGCACGCACGCAGATTGTCTTGATGACAACTGGCATGTTCCTTCGCCGGATGCAATCGGATCCGCTGCTGGAGCAAGTCGCCTGTGTGGTCTTGGACGAATTTCACGAACGCACCTTGGAACTCGACGTTGCGATCGCGATGACGCATCGTTTGCGGAGCGAACTGCGGGATGACCTTCGGATGGTCGTGATGTCCGCGACGATGGAAACCGCACCGATTGCGGACTACCTGAACCGTGACGATGCCGCGAACGCGCTGGAGATGCAATGCGAAGGCCGCACCTACCCCGTCACCATTCATCATGGTGACGATCGTCCCAAGGATCGTCTTGAGCAGAGGTTGATCGAACCAATTTCCGATGCTCTGTCGACGACCGATGGTCACGTGCTCGTGTTCTTGCCCGGAGTTGCCGACATTCACCGCGTGCAGAGGGCATTGCAATCGAGTCAAGCCTTTCAGTCGTCTACGCCCACGCAGATTCCTAACATTGTTTCCTTGCATGGTTCGCTGTCACCGAAGGAACAGGACGCCGCCATTCGCACCTCAGCGAATCGCAAGCTCATCCTCGCGACCAACATTGCGGAGACATCGGTCACCGTCGACGGTGTGACAGCCGTGGTGGATTCTGGACTGGCCAAGGTCCCACGTTTCGATTCACGACGTGGGATGACGCGTCTTGAAACGACTGCGATTTCGATTGCTTCGGCCGATCAAAGGTCCGGTCGTGCGGGACGAACATCCGAAGGCCACGCCTATCGAATTTGGAGCATGGCTGCTCAACGTTCCAGAGAAGAATACGACGTGCCCGAGATCCTCCGGTCCGATCTCTCGGGGGTGGTGCTGATGCTGGCCAGCCATGGTGAAAAGAACCTGTCGGCGATTCACTGGTTGACGCAACCTCCACCGCACGCCGCCGATTCCGCGGGTGACTTGCTCAAGATGTTGGGTGCGTTGGACTTCAGTGGGCGTCTGACCCAAACCGGTGCGCAAATGGCGGAGATGCCGCTGCATCCGCGAATTGCTCGGATGGCAATCGAAGCGTCACAGTCAATGTCCCGCGAAACCGTTGCCGCGTTGGCTGCTCTGCTGAGCGAGCGACACCCGTTTGAGTCGTGTGCTTCGATGAGCTTGTCGGAAATGGTTCATGCGATCACGCACAAGACAATTCCAAGGAACGTCTCCGTTTCTGCGTTGAAATCGTTCCAACGAATCATCGAGTCCATTGGACGATCGCTGCCGCAGTCAAACGCTAACGAGTCACTGCCCATCACATCCGAAACTCCGTCGGAAATCGCTATCGCAAAGGCATTGCTGGCCGCTTATCCCGATCGAGTCGTGTTGCGACGCGCCGATACCCCCGACCGAGGCCGCATGGTTGGCGGACGTGGCGTCGTTGGGCTTCAGTCCGTTTTAGGCGAAGCAAATCAATCACCGCTGGTGTTGTGCTGGGACGTCGACGGCGGTGGAGTCGAATCCAAAGTCCGATCCGCGATTCCGATCGAAGAAGACTGGCTCGATTCGAACCAAATCACGGAGCGTGATCAACAAACATGGGACACGCAAAAACAGTCGGTCCGGTGTCGTCATCAAACGCTGTATGGTGATCTCGTTTTGAAAGAGACTCCGGGCAAGGTGCCTGGCGACGAAACGACGGAACAACTGCTGTTTGAGAACGCTCGTTCACTTCTACCAATTGGCGGAGCAAAGTTTGAGAAGCGTCTGCAGCGAATGGGGTTGGTTGCGAGCGTGATGGACGAAGTCGCTCCGTTTGACGATGCCATGCACGAGGAACTTTTGCGGCAACTTTGTCACGGTAAGTCGAGCTTGGCCGAACTCCAGCGTGCCGCTTGGTTTGATCACTTTCTTGGGCTTGTCGGCTACGACGTTTGGCAGATTGTCGAACGCGAAGCACCGGAAGAGATCGCTTTGCCGGGAGGACGCCGCGTGCCCATTCGCTATGAGGATGGAAAACCACCGTGGATCGAGGTCAAGATTCAGCTTTGCTTTGGCTGGCGCGACACGCCGCGAATTTTGGGAGGCCGCGTACCGCTGCAATTGCACTTGCTGGGGCCAAACGGACGTCCGCAGCAGATCACCAACGATTTGGCGAGTTTCTGGGCGAACACCTACACAGAAATTCGCAAGGAACTGCGTCGCCGTTACCCCAAACACGATTGGCCCGAAAACCCTCTCGACGCTACCCCGACCCACCACGGTATGAAACGGAGATGATGGCGGACTGGCGATGAGTGCTAACGAACAGACATTGTGTTAACGTAGTTGTGGTTTGTGTTCCTTCCCTCCCTATCGAGCTCAACGATGGATCGAATCTCGTTTTCGCGAATTGGTCGCCTTCTTTTGTTGCCCGCCGTTTTGACGCTGGGTGGTTGTGGTTCCTCCGGTAGCGAACCCGGCACACAAACGCCAAGTGATTCCCCTGCGGGCCAAGCCGAATCGGAGACGATCAATTCCCTGCCACCCGAAACGAGTGAAACACCAGACACTCAAGCGACTTCCCCCAAGCGTGACGTGGGTGGTTTTTCGCTTCCTGAGGGTGATTTGCCAGACGCTCCGAAGAAGCGTTCGTCACCCACGGAGGGTGGTCTTAGCCTGCCTGACGACCTGAGTTCCCGTACAGACTCAGCGGATGATACCGCGACCCAGTTGATCACCGCCGACGCGGAAGAGGACACGACCAACATCGACTACGCGACGTGGAAGGAAGTTCGCAAGACGGCGGAATCAACTGGCAAAGTCACGGTGGTTGATGTTTGGTCGTTGGCGTGCGGCCCGTGTTTGAAGGAATTCCCCAACTTGGTTTCGTTGCAGAAGCGATTGGGCGACAAGGTGGTGGCCATCGGAGCGAACGTCGATTTCGATGGGCGAAAGACGCGTCCGCCTGAGTCCTACGAACCCAAGGTCCGAGCTTTTCTGCAAAGCAGTCATGCTGAGTTCGAGAACTACATCGTTCAAACACCAAGCGACGAAGTCTTTGAAGCGATCGGGATCGGTTCCATTCCAGCCGTTTTGGTTTTCGACGCCAAAGGCAAGCTTGTGAAGCAGTTCGCAGACGTCGGCGAGACGGCTGGCTTCACCTATGCAGGCGACATCGTTCCGTTGGTGGAACAACTTCTGAAATGACCTGCAGAATCGTCGCAATCCGACTGTGTGAACAAACCGACACGTGCGGAAAGAATTCGGCGCTTCAAAAGTGAAGGTTGCGTGCTTCTGATCTGTTCGGACGATGGCAGGTCCTATTCTTCGAGTATGAATACTCATGAATTGAACTGCCGGGGACTGAACTGTCCCATGC
This sequence comes from Rhodopirellula halodulae, assembly GCF_020966775.1. Classification (NCBI taxonomy): domain Bacteria; kingdom Pseudomonadati; phylum Planctomycetota; class Planctomycetia; order Pirellulales; family Pirellulaceae; genus Rhodopirellula; species Rhodopirellula halodulae. The sequence goes on from NZ_JAJKFV010000033.1 coordinate 148,397, forward strand.
CAATCGTCGAACTAACCAAGGCCGCTCGAAAGGCCGATCCCGGAGATCACATTGTGGTTACCGCGACGGACTTGGCCTTTCGTCCCGATGTGGAAGCGTGGGCACGTCGCACCGGACATGAAATCGAACGTTTTGAACAGCACGAAACCGAGCAAGTGGTTGAAATCGTGCTGTCCGAAGGGCATTGAGGCGAGGTCGTTCCATGGTTCCTGCGATTCCAACTGCCGACGTCGATACGCCCTCGGTCAATGAACGCGTGGTGGTCACTTTGACCAGCGGCAAAGAAGACAACGGCAAAAACGCCACCATGGCATTTTCATGCGGGTTGGCATCTTTGTCGCTTGGCAAACCCACCACGATTTTTCTCACCAGTGATGGAGCGGTTTGGGGTTACCAGGGAACCGCGCAGGGAATCGCCGTGCAGGGGTTTCCGCCCTTGTCCGAATTGATCGATCAGTACCTCGAAGCCGGTGGCGAAGTCATCCTCTGCTCCGTTTGTCACACGACCTGCAGCGTCGGACCTCCCGGCGGCGGGCCTCCCGTGAAGAAATTGCCCGGAATCGTGATCGGTGGCTTCACCACGGTCGTTGACCGCGCGATTGGCGGCACAACGATATCTTTCTAGGCACTGCTGCCTCGGTCGAAGATTGTCTTCAGGAGAAGGTTTGCGCGTTTCGCGAACCACTGCGGATTGCCAAACACGCTGATCGTTTGTTGATCGAACGACAGCCTCTTTCGCGACACCTTCGCGTCACCATTCGAAACAGCGGACCGCATTGATGTGCTGAGTCACGGGTTGGGCGAGCGATTGTTTTCGCCACTGGTTGAATTCCGTTTCCGGCATCGGTCGACCAAAGAAGTAACCTTGCAGCTCATCACAGTGCAGGTTCTGCAAATGGTTCGCTTGTTCCTCGGTTTCGACGCCTTCCGCGACCACGGTCAGGCCCAGCCCGTGTCCGAGCGAGGTGATTGACCGCACAATCGATCTTGAGAATCGATCGACCATCACGTCTCGCACAAACGAGAGATCGATTTTCAACGTGTGGACCTGAAAGGATTTCAGATATCCAAGAGACGAGTGCCCGGTCCCAAAATCGTCGATCGCGATTCTGAATCCCATCCGGGCCAGTTCGTCGATGACAGCCGACGAATGGTCAACGTTGCTCATGATCGCGTTTTCGGTGATCTCGAGCTCAAACCATTCTGGCTTGGCGTTGTGTTTGTCGAGTTGGCGTTTCAGCGTTTCGACAAAATCGATGCTGCGAAGTTGAATGGGCGAAACGTTGACCGCGATGGGTACCAAACATCCCTCCGCATTCCATCGAAGTGCTTGTTTGACGGCCACTTCGAAAACGTGTTCCCCCAACGCGCAGATCAGACCGGAATTCTCGGCGATTGGAATGAACGTCTGGGGAGAAACAAATTTGCCGTCGCTATCTCGCCATCGCACCAAGGCTTCGCAAGACACCAACTGGCGACTCGTCGCGTTGACCTTCGGTTGATAGTGCAGCTCCACGTCGCCAACATCAATTGCGGTGCGCAATTGTGTCTGCACCTGATTCCGCATGACGACTTCTTCCTGCATGGACGGGTCGAAATACGCGACCGCGTTCTTTCCCGCTTGCTTCGCCGCATACATCGCGATGTCGGCGTAGCCCATCAAGGTGTCTGTCTGAGTCGCGTCTTGAGGATACCGCGTGACACCAATGCTCAAACCGACGTGAGCTTCAAAGTCGCTCAATTCAAACGGGCGACGAAATTCTTTCAGCAACTCATCCAGCAATCTCTGTTGCGTTTCCAGATCGGTGTGCTCGTCCGACATGAGAATGGCAAATTCGTCGCCACCAAACCGCCCCACGAATGCGTCGGGTCCGACGACGTCCGCGATCCGCATCGCGACTGATTTCAGCAGCTCATCACCACCGGCGTGACCCACCGAATCGTTGACGAATTTGAAGTCATCCAGATCCAAAAAACAGACAGAGAATGCGACGCAGCTCGATTGACTGAATTGATCTTGATGGACCAAGCTGGAAATCGTTTCACGAAAGAACGCTCGGTTCGGACAACCGGTCAGCGTGTCGTGCATCGCACGGTGCCGGAGTTGTTCTTGGCTGTTTTCGAGTTCCGTGATGTCCGTGATAAGCGCGATGATCCGACGTTCCGAGGCATCTTCGCCAGGGCTGAGCGAAATCCAAAACGAGCGACGTTTATTCGGAGAAAACGCAGATTCGTTGGCCAACGAAATCTTGCCCGCCCACGATTTGCCTTTGGAGGCCCCGGCGAGGTAGACGCCAATGTCGTCGGTTTCACTTCGGATCAGGTCCAGGAATCGCTCGCCCGCAATCTTGGAGTTCGCATCAATGGACGTCATCGCGGCGAAGGCTGGATTGGCTTCCAACACTTTGCCACGACAATCAAGAATCGCCACACCTTCGGTTGCTTCCTCAAAGACGCTCGCCAGCAGTTGCAACCGTCGCTCCCGATCGCGGTCTTCCGTGATGTCACGCGACGTCGCGATGACGAACCGATCCTCGCTGAATTGTTCCGTGAAGGCGGAGTATCGGTTGGCACTGAATCGCTTTTGCCCCTTTTCGTCTGTCCAAGAATCGACGAACGTGGATTTGGGCACCTCGCCCTGGAAGCAGGCGTCGATTTGCGGGTCGAAGTCTCTCAGGCTTGGCACATTGATTTGTTGCGGCAGCTTTCCAACCACCTGTTCTTCGGTCACCCCATGAGCGTTCAAAAATGCTTCGTTGGCGACAACGATTCGTTGATCCGACGCGCGAACACTGAGCTGATCCGGTACTGCACCGACAATGTTATTCAAGAAGTCACGGTGTCGTCGCAACTCAGCTTCAAAGCGTTTGCGAGCTGAAACGTCTCGAACCATCACGATGACTTGGTTGCCGACAGACGATTCGAAAGAACTGAACGCGAGCTCCGCCCAAAAGGTCGACTCGTCATGACGAGTCACCTGACACTCCAATTGCTGACATCCCGATCGGCTGATGTCTTCCACGCACACATCGATCATTGGCATCGCGTTCGTTCCGTCTTCGAATCGAGCCCGCGTGAGCCATGGCTTTCGAGATTGAAGCAAATCGTGGCGGGAGACTTTTAAGAGATCAACCGCGTTGTCGTTGCACGCCAAGCACTTCTTGTTTTCGAGCACCAACACAGCATCGCTGGTGCGTTCAAAGATGGTTTCCGCCAACCGGCGAGTGTCGTAGGCGGCTTGCTCCGCCGCGGAGCGAGCCTCGGACAAATCGAGCTTGGTTTGTTCCAGCTCGTCGATGATCTCAGCCGAGTGCACAATGGCTTCCGCTTGAGCTGCCGCCATCGATTCGGAATGCAACTTCATCTGTTGCAGTTCTGCCTCACGTTCCGCAAGCAAGCGACGCATGCCGCTCAAAGAAGCCAGTACGTCCCGTTCAGCGTCAACCGTTTGTCCAACGCTTAATTCAGTTGACACACCGCTCGCGTTGTCTTGCACTTCCGCGAGCATACGATCGACCATCGCAAGCAGTGCGTTCGGGTCGCACTCCGCGTTTTTGACTTCATCAGCGATGGTCGGCTCGCTTGGCATGGTCGGGTGTGTTTCCGCGATGGTCGATCACGAATGGTTTGATGGCCAGCTCTCTAGTGAAACATCATTCAGGTGAAAACTGCTTAGATGAACATCGTTGTGTTCGCGTGAGCGGCTTGGCCAACAAACGTTGCGACCCCGCAATAGTCCAAATTGGGATAGTCAATCAGCTCCGAACGGCGAATGCCCATCAACTGCATCGACATTTCGCATACTTGAATGTTCACATCCAGTTCCGCGGCCGTTTCGATCAACCCTTCCAGATCACAAACGTTTTTGCGATTCATTTCGCGCTGCATCATGACGCGCCCGAGCCCGCCAAAATCCATTTGTGAGAGCTTTGTCTTATTCGCAGACGAAGGCAGCATCCATCCAAACGCACGCTCGACCAGAGATTTATTGCTTTCACGAATGCCCTCTTTCCGCAGAGCGGGTGTGGCCCAAAACGTGAAGAACATTCGAACGTCCATTCCGCACGCCGCGGCGCCGGTCGCAATCACGAAGGCTGCCATCAGCCGGTCCTTGTAGCCTTCGAACACGACAAGGTTGAGCTGATTGGGATCGGAAGCTCCTTCTTTCAGTTGGTCGAGCTGACGCTGCATCCCATCGAGCTGGTTTTCCAACTGCTGCCAACGTTGTGAGTCGCTGACCATCGGTTGTCCTGAACCGTTGCCGAGTTCACTGAGGTTGGATTGTGCCGATTGCATGACAGACGCTTTTTGACTTGGTTTCTGGTTCAATCAGCGCGCAGTCACGCCGATGCATCAACCCAAACTTGCGTCTCATTCCAGTGACGAGCAAGTTAGCGTGTCTTCGGTGCGAGCATTCTCGCAAAAGCCAAGCAGATGAACCGGTTGTTCCGATTCTGCGGGAGTTCAATTTTTTGAGATGAGAAGGCCGTGCTCAAACGTCGCACGCGTTCGTTTCGACTATGCAGTCAATCGATCAGTGATCCTGACAACATCCGAGCATCGCGCATGAAAAACGGACGCCCGGTGGAGGCGTCCGTTTTGTGAACACATTCCGTCGCTCGGATGCGGTTAGGCTTCCGGGAAGAACTTCGCCAACGTTTCCCGCGGCGGTTTGGGTGTAACCAGCGAAACAACCACCGTCGCAACGAGGGTGCTTAGCACCATCGCGACAACAGGCATGACCTCGTACGACTCGCCGCCAAGTGGCAAACGCAGAACGTACTTGCTCAATCCTTCGGAGGCCTGCGTGCCTTGATAGAACAGGTAGGACCAACTCGTGATTGCCGCGAGCACTCCCGCGATGGCTCCCGATGCCGTCAATCCTCGCCAATACAAAGCGGCAACGACGAGTGGGAACAGCGAACTGAAACCGCTGAAGCACCACACCCCGAGTGCGAAAACACTGCGGACGTTTCCGAGACTGAGCAAATACGTGATTGCCACAATCCCAACGATGAACAAACGCGTGAACAGAACCTGTTGGCGGTCTGAGAAACGGTCTGCGCCAAAAGTATGGTTGACCACGTCGTTGTTGAACATCGTTCCAATGCAAAGGAATTGACTGTCCAAGCTGGACATGATCGCGGCCAGAATCCCGGCGGCGAGGAAGCCACCCAGAATGGGCGCGGTTTGCGTTTTCACCAGGAAAGGCAACACCTTATTTGCGTCAACCACGTCACTGCCGGGAAGTCGAGGCAACGGTGGCTTGCCGGGCATCAACTCACCCGTCGCCCAAACGCCGACCAAGACACAGGGTACCCAGACGATCATGATGAACAGTGGATGGCAAACTACAGACAATTTGAACGTGCTGGCTTTCTTAGCCGTCATCCAGTGTTGAAAGAGGTGTGGGAACATTCCAACTGACAATGGAATCATCAGGTAAGTGAAGAACTTGGTCTTGCTCATCTCCACCCGCGTTTTGCCTTCCTCGGGAATGGATTCGCCAAGCACCTTGAGATTTTCAAAGAAGCCGTCTTGCTTACCAAGCTTGTCGGCGATGACAAAGAATGTCACCACACCCAAAACCATGAAGACCAACGTTTGGAACGTGTTCGCCCATGTGGTTCCTCGCATTCCGCCGAAGAACACATAGATCAACACGACCGAGCAAATCACCAACGATCCCAACCAAGCGGGGATGCCGCCGTGAACCGCCGGGTCGATGCCACCGGGACCACCTTCCAATGGCACTGGGAACCTGTCAGGTGCCAAGCCAGCCGTCAAAGCTTGCACGACGGCTCCGGCACTGATCACGCCGACCAACAAATATGGGATGATCATTCCAACCAAGATTGGAAACAGCAGCCAACCGACAAAGTTGTTGTTCAGTCGGTCACGAAAGAACTCGATCTGAGTCGTGTAGTTATGGGCACGAGCAAATCGCCAAACCTTCACACCAATCAAGAAGAAACACAACGAGTGAATGATGCCGCTACTGCTGGCCAGCATTCCATAAACGCCGATCCCTTCCCGGAACGCTTCGCCGCTGCTGCCCACCAATGCGAACGCGGTCATCGTCGTTCCAAACATGCTCATCAGCAACAGGAACGGACCAATCGAATGGCTGGCGACTTGGTAATCCTCTTTGGTGCCTTTGAACAGTCGGCTGCTGAACAGACCGAGACAAAGAAGCAGCCCCAGGTAGATCAGGATGATGACGAACTGGGGCACACCGGGTTGGACTGCAAGATACATCATTGTTCGCCCTCCTCATCCAATGGCCATGCAATTCGGGTCGCCAGGAACCAGGTGCAAGAGGCGGCAATCGAGATTCCCGCATGCCAGGCCAAACCAATCGGCATGAAACCAAACAACAACGTGTCGTTGTGCCACAACCAATTGTCTTGATGCAAAATCAGTAACAAGAGAACCAAGCCAGCGATGATCATAGCACCGCGTGACAACCCCGGCCGATTGGGCGGAGCGGACGCGTCAGTCGAGTTGGGCATGTTGGGCGATTGAGGAGAGCGGAGGGAGGAAGGTGGGAAATCGAGAGGGTCGCAGAGACCTTGACGCGAAAATCGCGAAATGGTCCTCCGGCGACTGAATCCGTCGCGAGCGACCAGAATTCAATCGTTTGCCCCGTAGTCTAATGGCATCGCGGGGGCGACGATATCCATGGTTTGAATTACTGTAAGGGACAAATGTTTCGGCGGTTTCGCTGAATTCAGCTTCTTTGCTTCAAAGCATCGCGGTCGGCGAGTGCTTGCGTCCTTTCGTGTTTTATGCAATCCGTGTTTGACCCCCTAGTGTGGCCAACGATTTGGCCGATGTGGCTGACCATCGGCGTCGCCATCGCATTGTTGCTGGGGCTGGCGTTCCGAGTCGCTGCGACTGATCTGCTGGCGGTCACGGCGTTGTCCATTTTGGTCGTGGCCCAAGACCTCACGGGCACGACGTTGCTGCCTGATCCGACCGACGCGGTGGCAGGGTTCGGCAACAAGGGTTTGATCACGATCGCGTTGCTATTTGCCGTCGTGGCAGGATTGGAATTGACCGGAGGCACGGAGCTGGCCACCGGATGGTTGTTGTCCAAAGCCAAAAATTTGCGAGACACGCAGGTTCGAATGTTGCTGCCCGTGGCGGCCTTCAGCGGTTTTCTAAACAACACGCCCGTTGTGGCGGCCATGTTGCCCGTGGTGGGCGACCTTGGGAAACGATTGTCGATCAGCCCCAGCCGTCTGTTGCTGCCGCTTTCCTACGCCGCGATTCTTGGCGGGATGTGCACGCTGATGGGAACCAGCACCAACCTGTTGGTTCGAGATGAATACAACCAGTACATCGCGGAGATGCGTGCAAACGGCGCAGCGACGGAATTGGCTGAATTGAGTTTTTTCACACCAGCCATCGCAGGACTTCCCGCGACCATTTTGGGACTGCTCTACATCATCCTGACGTCGAAGTGGTTGATCCCCGAACGCAAACAAGCTGTCAGCGTCGGAGATGACCCACAAAAATACACTGTCGAAATGCAAGTCGAGATGACCGGGCCGCTGGTCGGTCGAACGTTGCAAGAAGCGGGCCTGCGTGCTCTGCCAGGATTGTATGTTGCTGAAATCCAACGAGCAGATGGACGCATCGAGCCCGCCAAACCGGATCAACGTCTCTTCGGCGAGGACATTTTGATCCTGGTGGGTGATGTCGACAGCGTGGTGGATTTGCGGAAGATCCGAGGGTTGATCACTCCCGGCGATCAGGCTCGTAAGTTGCAAATTCCGGCTTGGCGTCGAACTCTGGTGGAAGCCGTCGTCAGTCCCCGGTGCAGTCTGATCGGCAAAACCATTCGCGAAGGACGGTTTCGATCGAACTTCAACGCAGCTGTTGTCGCGGTGGCTCGTGGTGGTCGACGGTTGGAAGGAAAGCTGGGCGACGTTCGCATTGAACCCGGCGACGTGTTGCTGCTTGAGGCGTCCAAGTCTTTCATGCACCAACAGCGTGGCGGAAGCGATTTCTACCTGGTCAGCAGTGTCGAACGAGGCGAAGTCCGTCGTCACGAACGTGCTCCGCTGGCGATCGCGATCATGGTGGTCATGGTGACCGCTGCCGCATTTGATTGGTTGTCGATTCTCAGTGCGGCCATGTTCGCGACGGTTGCCATGGTGATGACACGTTGCTGCACTACATCGGAAGCACGACGCAGCATCGATTGGTCGGTGTTGATCGTGATCGGATCCGCGATTGGAATCGGACGCGCGATGGAACAGAGCGGCGCGGCGGGTGAAATTGCCAATGGACTGCTCAGCATCGCGGGTGGAAACCCTCTGGGGACATTGATCGCGGTTTATGTTGCGACGGTGATCTGCACCGAATTGATCACGAACAACGCCGCGGCGATGTTGATGCTGCCGATTGCGTGGACCGCCGCGACGAAAGTTGGAATGGATCCGATGCCGATGGTGGTCGCCGTCATGATCGCGGCTTCGGCCAGTTTCTTGACGCCGTTTGGTTACCAAACCAACACAATGGTCTACGGCGTCGGTGGTTATCGCCTGAGAGATTACATTCAATTCGGGTTTCCTCTCAGCCTGATTGTGGCAGTAACGACCATCGGCATGTTGACTTGGTGGTACTAATGACCAAGATCGACTGAGCCACCTGGTTTGCAACTTCCCACGCACTGAAACGCCACCGCGATTTCCCATGTCCGAACGTTTTTCCGAAGCCCCCATTTCACGACTGGTCGGATTTCAGGTTCGCCCCAGCGAGATTGAGAACGGGGCACCGGATGCCGGTCAGGCAATCGTGGACATCGATTGTGGGCCGCAGCATCACAATCCGATGGGACGCGTGCACGGTGGCCTGGTATCGGCACTCGCCGATGCAGCGATGGGAATCGCGTTCGGACGTACACTGCTGGCGTCCGAAGATTTTTCCACCATCGAGATGAAGGTCAACTTCATCCGTCCGATTCGCGAAGGCCGTTTGTCAGCCAGTGCTGAAGTGATACAGCGAGGATTGCGAATCGGATTTGTGGAGTGCCAAATCAAAGACCAACGCGGGAAATTGGTGGCGACGGCCTCATCCACCTGCACGGTCCTCTCGGCTGGTTGAGCACGCATCGCTTCAGCGTCATTCTTCCAGTTCGTCCAAGTCCATCTCTTCAAGCGTCTTGGACGATTCCAACGCCGACGTCGTCACGCTCGCGTCGGCAACGTCATCACCGGACGCCTGTTCTTGCGTTGATTGCGAAGCTCCCGAGGAACTTTCGTTTGCTTGCCGGACTTCTTCCTCCGTTGCCAAACGCACCTGCAGTTTTCTGGCCGCGACTCGAACGACCTTGATCGGTTGACCTTCGTCGATGGGCATCCCGGTACTGACCGCGTCGACCTTGTGACCATCCACAATTACGCGTCCCGATGGCAACAAGTTTGACGTGGCGACGCCGAAGGCCCCCACGAGTTGGTCCAGAGGGACGCCGTCCAAGGTTGTTGTGACGGGTACCGATTCGTTACCGTCTCGCCGCCGTCGGTTCAGGATCGCTCGTCCCGCAGAAGTCTGCGGCCAGAACCGCAGCAGGACATGAAGCAAGATTGGTGTTGCCACGATCAACACCAGCATGATCGACAGACCAAAGTTTAGGCTGACGGTGAATGCGATCAGCACCGCAGTGATCGCGGACGCAAACGCCAGCAACCCGAGAATGCCGCCGCTGGGCACCATGATCTCCGCAATCAGCAGCGTCAAAAACAACACCACCAAACCAACCGAGTACAGCACCGGCATCAATCCACCGCCTCAACGGTGACTCGGTTGCCCAACACTTGAATCACACGGATGGGTTGACCGCGTTCGATCGCCGATCCATCGCTGACCACCGCGACGATGGTTTCGCCGAACTGACCTTTTCCGCTGGGACGAAGCGGTGTCGTGGCCACACCTTCTTGTCCCATCAAGTCGTCGTAGTGAGCCAAGCGTTCCGTTTCGCTGATTTGGGCCTCCGGAACCCCCATCGACAATCCCGTGGCCACGGCCGCCTGTGGCAGGTACAGACGCACCAAAAACATTCCAATCACACATCCGCCTAAGCCGCCCAGTGTCACCCACAAACCACGCGTCAGCTCACCGACTTGGTAAGCGTTCTGAGGAACGACGAACGTTTGGCTCATCAGCAGTACACCCAAGGCGGTCAGGAGCAGTCCGCCAATCCCAAAGACACCAAATCCGGGCAAAACAAAGATCTCGATCCCAATGCACGCCAACCCCAAACCGAACGCCAGCAGTTCAAGCCACTCCGCCGTCCCCGCGAGATACTTGATCCAAAAGAAGCAGGCGAAGCAGACCATCGCGACAAAACCTGGCACGCCCAAACCGGGTGCACTGGCTTCGATCGACAGCATCATGAACCCGATCACCAACAAAGAAAACGCCAACCCCGATTGCCGTCCCAGACGTTCCACCCATCGCACGACGCCGCGATCGGACAGTTCCGGCGGTACGCCACTCAACCCGATCGAAGTCGCCGCCTCCGGCAACGAGTCAACAGTGCCTTCTGCCAATCCCAATTCGATCGCTTGTGTTGCGGTCAATCCGTTCGCCAACTCGATCTTTTCCATCCGTTGCCAATCGTCCGCGGTGGCCTCATCCGCTTCGCTTTGAATTTGCTCCGATGTCGCGTAGCGGACTCGTCCGGATCGTCGATTGACATAGCGATGCACTGAGACCGACGAATCCAACAACCCTTCGATCAAGGCCGCACTGCGTCCCGACGCGTCGGCGATCAATTCGATCAACTCCGATTCACGCCGTACATCGTTGGGGCTCATCACGTCCGCCCCGCTGCCGCCAAGTTTCGCATCCGGCATGAGCAACAACGGACGACAAGCGAGTGCCAACAACGCCGCGTCCCCGCGAGCTTCCCCCGTAACCAGGCCACCCACCACTCGAATCTCAGGCCCCGGATCCGCCAAAGTCGCCGCCAACGATGCGCTGCGGCTCAAACTGCCGCCGGGAGAATCAATCGCGACCAACCACGCATTCACATCCGGCGACTCCACGCTGGCCGCCAAGTTGCTCTGCCATCGGCGGACGCGCGCCCGAGTCACATTGCCTGTGATCCGAACCAACCTGCCCACCAACGCTCCCGTCGATTGAGCCTCGTCTTTCTGAAGCCGTGAGAGTTCTAGCCAATCCATCACGGCGTTCTCGGACCCGACGATTGCCGCGGCAGCTCGGACACGTCGCAAGCGTTCCGAATCCAACACCAATGGTTCACCCGCTTCGGACCAAGTCGACTCGGAGACCAAGTTGCCTTCGTTCCTAGCTTGGTCCAACGTTTCGCCGCTCATGAACGTTGCTGGTTGTTCCAACAGCTCAACCCGCGAAACCTCCAACTGCGGATCCGCTAAACCAAGCACCAATGGTTCCGGGACCAAACCACGACGCCGAGCGATCGATTGATACAGCACGCCAATCGTTTCGTCCGGATTGGTCTCATACCGAGTCGCATCGCCCAGTGATCCGCCGCGAGAGACCAACAGCGTTTCGGCGGCAAGTGGCAGCAACACGTCGTGGCCTGTGACTTCGCCGTCAACCCAGACCACCAAGCGAATGCGTTTCAGATCACTGCCGGAAACCGCTCGAGCGATTTTCAAGGCATCTTCGAGTGCCGTCGGCTGACTGGACTTTCGCTCCTGATCACTTCGGCTGGTGTTGTCGTCTTCGTTCGATGACGCGACTGCGGCGGCGGACGAATCCTGGCCCGTCGTTCCCATTCGCAGCACCACCGTGGTCCGCCCACCATCGGCTGCGTCCCCACGCTTCGATGCGGCAGCCCACTGGTTCAATCGTCCGAGCAGCCGATCCACATCCTGCGACGTCAATGGCGACGGCACGTCCAGCAAAAAACCTGACTTCGCATCGGTGGCGGGCTGTGCGAAGCAAGCTCCCAACGTCCAGAGCTGGATCAGCATCAACCACGCGGCAACCAGGATTCGTCCCCTACCGGAGACAATCCGTCGTCGCGAAAGATCGCCGTGCTCCTTCAGAAATCTCATGCCCTGATTATACGGCGTCAGGAACCCGAAAGACCATGACCCGAGTCAGCCGGCGTTGGATCTTCCGCGGAAGATCGCGCAACGGAAATTGAATCAACTCAATCCGTCGTCGCGGCGGCTGGCTCCGGGATCGTCGTGCCCACCACGGCAGCCCCCACGCTGTCACCCAGCACATTGACCGCGGTTCGGAAACGATCCAATAGCCAATCAACGGCCAGGATCAGCCCCAGGTATTCCAGCGGCAACCCGACGGCTCCCAAGACAATCAACATGGTGACCAAACCGGCTTCTGGGATGCCGGCGGCTCCGATCGCTGCCAATGTCGCTGTGACCGCAACAATCAACTGATCCGCGATGGAAAGTTCGAAACCGATGGCTTGAGCAATGAAGATCGCCGCGGCGGCTTCGTAGAGCGCGGTCCCGTCCATGTTGATGGTGGCTCCCAAGGGAATCACAAATTCGGTGGAACGTTTCGACACTCCGGCGGATTCGGCGCACTCCAATGTCACCGGCAACGTTGCGGACGAACTGGCCGTCGAAAATGCCGTCAACAACGCCTGACTCATCGCGGAGATGTAGTGGTATGGATTCTTCTTCGTGATCAAATAGTAAATCGCGGGCAGCACTACAAATCCGTGAATGGCCAATCCGATCACGACCGCGGCAAAGTACCAACCGATTTGTTGCAACTCTTGCAAGAACTGCCCTTCCGCGTGCGCCTTCCCAAAACGCGCCGTCACCAAACAAAAGATCCCCAGAGGCGCCAGCTTCATCAGCGCCATCACGAACCGCAGCAAGAGTTCGTTGGCCTCGGTGATCAAATTCGAAATGGTCCGGACGTTGTCCATCATTGTGGTCATCAACGCGCCAATCGCAATCGTGAACACAATGATTGGCAACAACTGAGTGTCCGCGGCGGCTTGGAACAAATTGTCCGTCACCAGCATGAGTGCCAAGTTCTCCAGCACGACGCCCATTCCAGGCGGCTCCGCTTCACCATGTGGCAATTCAGAGCTGGCCGCGATTTCTTCTAACCTGGCTGGATCGACCGTCCCCACTCCCGGCCGAATGACGTTCACAACCACCAAACCAATCGCGACCGCAAACACCGTTGTGCACAGGTAGTAGCCAACCGCCGTCGCACCGGGACGACCGAGTTGTCGGATGTCGCCCATCCCGAGCACACCGCACATCACAGACGTGAACACCAACGGCACGACGATCATCTTCAAGGCACGCAGAAATAATTCGCCGCCAATTTCGAAGTGTGCCGCGAAATTTGGTGCAGCCAGTGCCATCGCGATAGCCGCCACGATCGCACCCGCGATCCAGTAGGTCAGGGCTTGGCTGTGCTTGGGCGATTCCGTCATATCTGCTTCCTTTGATGTGCATTTGATCAGGAAAATGCACAATTCGAGGGGGATGTCATGTCCCAATCAACGCGGTTTCCTGATTTCGATTGCTGTCGTCATTCCAGCAACGAAGGTCACGACGCAACCGATGCTCGCTTCCTCTACCCCACAAAATAGCGGTTTCTTCGATCGTTCGCAGGGCACCGCAACTGACCGCGACCTAGGTTTGGGATGGAATGGTTTGTCTACCACCCTGCATTTTCAAAATGGCCGACTGGGCCGCCAACTTTCACACCGGCCCCAGCGGTCTCGCTCCTGTTTGTTCACGGGAATCATCGGATGCCATATTCAAAACGACGAAACACGCGGCGGGCCGCGATCGGAAGTTTGTTCTTCGTAGCAGGTTTGTTCGCCGGAACGATCGTCGCCGTTCCAAAACTGCATCGTGCTTGGTTGGCGGAACAAACTCCCGTCGAGATGACCTGCGGTGAACTACTGCAAAACGGCATTGGGGAAGCCTCCGTGGTTCGATTGACGGACGCAACCGTTGCCGAACCGCCCGAAGAGATGCAGTTCGCCATGTTGGAGCCAGACCCCAACGCAATGCAGGCCATGCCAGTCGGAAGCGGCATGGGGGCCTGGATGTCGGGCGACAAAGTTGGCATGGCCAAGAAAACACTCGCTGATGCTCTCCGCCACCCCCGCGCCCAAACCATGTTGGACGAAATGGTTCGTGGCGAAGTCATGCCACAGCACTTGGGCGGCACCAACATGCCACAACCTCTGAAGCTTTCACCCGGTCGCGAAGTCGCTGCCAAAGCAGTGGACGAAGTTCGTTCCACCGGATCGCTGACCGTGTTTGTCAGCGAAGATCCAACGATTCAGTGGATCGCGGACGGCGCGAACCTGCTAGGCGTTGGACTCCCCGAGTCTTTCGTCGATCTGGCCAAACTCGATTGCTATTCGCTGCACCCGGTCGCGCTGACCGAATCAAAACAGAATGCTGCAATCTGGGCGGTGGGCTCTGCACTCACCTTGACGCTTGGCTGGTTGCTTTGCAGTTCTGCTGGTTGGGGCATTTGGATCCTGTTCTGTCCCATCGCCGCGGTTGCCGGCGTGTTTGGCCTTCCGATGCGATCCGGTCGTGGAAACAAGGTCACCTGGACGCTCGCGTTCTTTGCCGGTGGATTCTGTCTCGCCGCGGCTTTCGTGCTGACGGTCTTTCTGGGCGGCTTGGGATCCACGCCATCCAGTTGGGCGTTTCAAGCAGCTGGCTTCGTGTCTCTGTGTGCTGGTTTGGCGTTGTGGCTGGGGATCCTTGGCAGCATGAAAACGAAACGCAATATGGCGATGTCGATCAGCTCGCTGGACAACTTGGTTGTCGCCGAGCCCAAACGTTCGCGATCCAGTAAGAAAGCCGCGAAAAAGTCATCCGGCGATGTCGACGCATCCAAATTTGCTTCCGATGGTGTGCGACAAGACAAGCTGCAGGAAACGCTATCCAAAAACGCCAGCTACTCACGCCGCTACTTGGATCCTCGTTTGAGCGTTCCTGCCAACTTAACGATTCGCGACGAAGCGAATGAGAACATCATCGTTTGGCAGAACAATGCGTTCGAGGAACCGTTGGCCATCGAAATTGGTCGCGGCGACGCGGCTTGTTCCGCCACGGTTCAAGTCGGCTGTCAGAATCTTGTGCTTGCCATGACCGATGAACTCGATGGCAACATCCGGTTGCGTCTGATCAGCTTCCTAGACAATGGGCATTGCTTGATCAGCGTTGACGGATCGTATCCTCAACTGACCGAAAACCTCAGCAACGAATTCGCGACCATTTCCGTGTTTGAATCGGCGGACGCGAAAAAGTTGTTGGCGAAGCACTTGGAAGTTTCTGCGGATGCGGCGGAACGTCAGCACTCCGGTTTGATTCGTTTGGACTCCAACGAATGGCGCGACATCGTGTTGCTATCCGAGCGTGCGGTGAAGTCCGTCTTGCACGACGAAGGCTTGCAGAAGTGGGAAATTCACGACGCGACCTACGGTCGTTTCGCGTTCCCTTGCCGGCCGATTCAATCGATGCAACCGGTTTGACGCGTTCTTGTTCGATGCCTATCGCGGCGGCAATTCGTACACCCCGAACTCGGCCCAAACGGGCATGTGATCGCTGACCTTCAACGCCTGGTCTTCGGGAATTCGAAGAGCGGACATCAAATCCAACACACCGGCACGCCCGGTGAATTCGCGCGTGGTCGCCGTGTCCATCATCACATGGTCATAGGTCTTCGTCCGCAGCGTGTTCGTCGGTTGGTCACCGACCAAAGACTGAACGTTCGGAATCCTGCCCATTTCGAGCAACCACTGCGTGTCGACATTCAGGTCACCGACCAATAGGAAGTCTTCTTCGCCGTGACTTTGATATTCAAACATCCGAACGCTGTGAAAAACGTCATCCAAAACGTTCATTTCGTTGTCCGGGCGATCTCCGACGCGTGATCCGACTTCATCCGGGTCCGTGTGGACGTTGATCATGGTGAATCGAAACGGTTGGCGACTGGCAGTCGGCGTGACGCGAGTTTGAAAGCTGGCGACCATCGGTGCCCGGTGCATCAAATCCTGATCGTCGTTGACCAAGTAATCTGAATCCGGCACCAAATCGATTCGATTGACATCCCAAACGAATCCATATCGTTCGGTTTGGCTCGTTCGTCCTTGTGGCGCACTGACCGTCGCGCTGTAGTTGCCGCCAAGGCTGGCGATTTCATCCAACAAGCCGTTGATTGGCAATTTCGGGTCGCCTTTGATCTCCTGAATCGCGACGACGTCAAAGAGTAAGCAGACTTGCGCCAAACGCCGCATCACTTCTGGCTTTTCCGATTTACTTTTGCCGAAAACTTGAATGTTGAACGTGGCCACGCGAATCGACGCGTTGTTTTTCTGAGTTGGTCCACTGGCCGGCGTGACCAAACTGACCGGTGCGATGCGTCCCATCGGGGCCTTTCCCGAATCGACTCGCGAAGCCATTTGCTCCGGCGTCAACGAAGCCGCCAGCGGGTCTTCGTAAACCGGTTCTTCTTTGCCTCGAAGGGAATCGAGCGTCGGCAGATCGATTTGCCCGGTCAAACCCGCCAGGATGACTCCCAAGACTCCGGTGACGGACAGTCCTGGCGTGAACCAACGCAGCAACGACGTGCTTGAACGCCGCGACCGTCGCCGTTTCTTCGACGAGTCTCCCCAGAGCAATTTCCACAGCAATTGGATCACCACGGCCTCCTTGCCGCGTGAATCGATGGTGCATGGCTCGGCCGAGACTCCTTCTCAGCTCAACGATGCAAAATGACAGGGTGGTTCACGAAGGGCTTCCTTTCGCAATTCCACCCACGCCGGATAGCCAAATCGTCACAATCGCGTCAACCGCAATGTCGCGACGAAGCCATGCAGACCATGCGACTGAATCCCCCGATCGGCCGATCTGCGTCCGCTCGTCGCAGTCCAAGGTGCACTCACGTTTCGTGTCGTAAATTTGAACATTCACCGAGTTCTGCCTCGCTCTTTGCTGACATTCTCGCATGACACGTTCACTCTCGACCTTTCCGATTGCCTCCGTCATCACCGGTCTCGCATTGGCCATGACGGCGATCGGTCTTTACCAAACATCAGATCTGTCGCGGGGCAATGCGACTGGGACGGAGAAGGATTCACCAATCGCCGCGAATGCACCTGCGCAAGCACCGACGGAAGGCGGATTGGTCGTCGCCAACCGACGCTCCAGCAGCGTTGTCGGGACGGCGGCGACACCGGTGGATCCGCACCTGACGATGGGAAGTGAAACCTGCGTGAAATGTCACGCCAATGAAGTGAAGGTTTGGCAATCGACTCCTCACTTCCGCACCTTCGAGGAACTGCATCGACGGCCCGCCGCGAAAGAAATCGCTTCGCGTTTGGGAGTCCGCTCGATCAAGTACGACGGCCGGTGCGTGGATTGTCACTACACACAACAAACCGACGTGGCATCGGGCAACGTTCACGCCATCGCCGGCGTGTCATGCGAATCGTGCCACGGATCGGCGAAGAATTGGCTGGACCTGCATCATGACTATGGTGGCGAACAGGTCACCCGAGCCATGGAAACACCGGAACACAAACAACAACGTTTGCAACGCAGCGTGGCCGCCGGCATGCGGAATCCGGTCAACGCCTACCTGGTCGCGCAGAGTTGCTTGCGTTGTCACACGACCGCGGATGAGGAACTGGTCAACGTGGGCGGTCACCCCACTGGCAGCCTGGATTTTGAGTTTGTTTCCTGGAGCCAAGGAACGCTGCGTCACAATTTCATCGCATCCGACGGACAGTCAAACGCCAGCAACACGAAAGATCGTTTGCGAGTGATGTTCGTCAGCGGAATGATCGCGGACTTGGAAGCCAGCCTGCGAGCCACCGCCGCTGCAACTCAAAAAGCCAAATTTGGAGTGACGTCGGCAAAACGAGCCGACCGCGCGGCGAAACGCTTGCTGTCCGTCTCGCAGAAAGTCAGTTCGAAGTATCTCGAGGATATCCTGCTGGTTTACAGTGGCGTGACGCTCAAGCTCAACAATCGCAATGAACTGACGCAAGCCGCCGACACCATCGCGGACCTTGGCTATCAGTTCGCATCCGAAACGAACGGGCATGTGCTCGCACCGTTGGACGCGTTCATTCCGCCACAGAATCGTTGGAAGTAGCAAAGATCCGATTGACCTCGCGACGCAGCGGTTTCGGCAGCGGACCCGCGTTGGCAAAGTCGGCGATTTGTTCCGGTCGATGGGCTCCCACCAACGCAGCGGTGACTCCGGGTTGAGACACCGCCCATGAGATCGACAGGTTGGCGACGGATCGTTTGTGGTCTGCCGCGAGAACCGTCAATTGGTCAACGATGTCATGCGCTCGTTGACGCGCTTCGCCTTGAAAAATCGGATAGTTCGGGCGACTGTCGCCCTCGGCGAACACGTGATCGCGGCTGATCTTTCCAGCCAGCAATCCTTTCATCAGCGTCCAATACACCCAAACGTCGCACTGATTTTCGTTCGCGTCGGCGATGACGGTCTGCAGGGTGTCTTGCTGCAAACCGTTCAGCGGGCATTGGATCGCTTCACAGGGAACCACCGTCGCAAATGCGGCACGTTGTTCTTCGGTCGCGTTGCAGAGCCCCACTCGCTTTGCCATGCCGCGCTGAACCAAACGCTGCAGCGCCCACGCACTCGCTTCCACCGGGACCTCTTCGTCCACGCAGTGCAACATCAACGTATCGAAGCAACGGATGCCGATTCGACGAAGTGAATTCTCAGCATCCACCACCAACGTTTCCGGCCGACCGTCGTTCACACGGACGCCGTTCTCGTCATACCGCTGGCCGACCTTGCCGATCAAATGCATTTCTTCTCGCAAACCCGGATCCAACTCGCGAAGCACCGCACCCAATCGTTCATCGGCTTCGCCCTGCAAGCCATAACTGTAGGCGGTGTCGAACTGCCGAATGCCAGCATCAACCGCAGCGTGAATCGTCGCGATCGCGTTCTCACGAGTCACTCCTACCGTGGTGACTCCGGCAATGGGCCAAAGCCCCAAGATGACGTGTTGGTTCAAAACAGTTGCGAGAATTCAAATGGGAATTAGGTTGTGCGCATGGCTTGGTTAATGGGACCAAACCCGTCCAGTTTTTCCGGTCCGATTCGCCTCTTGGCCCCAAACGCTTACACCCGAGGGAGGGGAAGCGTTGTGTGAATCCGACTCGGAACCTCCTCCCTAGAAGAGCAATTTTCAAACGAAATGGCAACGACACCCACCACCGCGACCACCGTCGCTCCCGGAATCACGCGAGTCGAACGCAACAATTCCAAAGGGTATGTGGTCCGTGTTTGCCGCGACGGAGTGCGCAACTCGGAATACTATTCTGACACCATGTGCGGCGGAAAACGCAAAGCCCTGCAAATGGCAAAGCAACGCCATGCGGAACTGTTGGATTATCTCGGCCCCGCGAACAACTCCACCAAAGACAAATTGACCAGCCGCAACACCACGGGCAAAGTCGGTGTTCACCTGGCCCACTCGATCGACAACCGGTACCCAGGTTGCGAGTACCGCGCCTACTGTGCGTCTTGGAAGACCGAAGACGGCAGCCGCAAAAAGATCAGCTTCGCCTTCAACCGCTACGGCGAAGACGAAGCGTGGGAGCTGGCCTGCATCGCTCGCGATCGCGAAACCAACGACCGCGACGAAGTCATCTCCATTCGAGATCGCCAGATCAAACGTCAGTCGCGAAAGAAAACCGCTGGCAAACGTCGCCGGTAAACTCCGCAAGTCTGCTGGATCGCGAACCTAGGTTTGCAAACAGCGTCGCGTCGCTGCGGAAGCTCTGGCTACGAATGCCGAGGCCCCGAAAGCCGGTAACACGAACGCCGAGGCCCCGAATGCCGAGGCCCCGAAAGCCGGCAACACGCTCGCCCGTACCAAGCTAGCCGGTAACACGAACGCCGAATCACGAGAGCAACAATTGCTCGCCGGGTTCGGCCTCGTCAATTTCGCGGCGTATCTCTCGCAGCCCGTAGGCACACAGTTCGAACTGGTCACTCAAGCGATCCAGCAGATCACAAGGCGGTCGCGACTCATCCGCTTCGATCGTCGATGCGATTTTGTAGGAACGCTTTCCGTGTTGGAAATAATCCAACAACTGATCGGGCGAATCCTTGCCATCCCCACGCACGGATTCGGGGAACATGCCTGACCAAAACAGCGTCACGTCGCCGATGTGGCGATGCACCTCCCGTTTGGCGATGCCGATTCGTCGCTCGGCTTCGCAAAGCAATTGAAAGACTTCGGTTGCGGGCCGGCCATCGTTGCGCCGCATCTTGTGAACCGCGTCGATGCGAACGAACCGCAGCATCAAGTCACTGACGTAGCCGATCAGTTGCACATCGGCGACGCCCAATTTGGTTTGAAAAATCGATTCGCTGATCCCGCTCAGAAAGCGATCCAGTGCCGATCTCTTTTCAGGTGTTTGCTCATTTGCCACTGCATCATTCCCCTTGGTTAGGCTTCGAAAGGGGGCCAAATGAAAGACCTGAATTCCACAACTAGTAGGAGCACCAACCAATGTCAAGAGATCTTTTGGATGAGTCTCCAACCCACCGATCGGCAAACGCGGCAACGAAGACTCCTGGCCGAGCGGTGAAACGCAGCCTCGGAAACTAGAATCAACCCTTGATCACTGTTACCGGTGGATGACTCGTCATTGGTTCTGATTCAACACCGCGGGTGGCGACGCATAGGACGGCCGAATTCCGTTCAAAATTGCTACGCCAGAAATGGCAGAAAGAATCGCAATCAGCAACCAAGCACCGCGAGCCGCGACCGCACCATAGTGTTTTTGTATGGAGGCGATCGAACGGACTTGATAGGGCGCGGTCCAAGGCCCGATCGCGATCGCCGTGCAAATCGCAGCGATGCAAAGTGCCACGCCGCCGACCAATGTGTCGTCCTGAATCAAAACGTCGTTTCGCTTTCCGAGAGAACTGAATCTTGGGAAATCAATGCCGTGCTGCGATCGCGAAGAAGCGTTGATCATGGCCCAATTCGGCCAGCAAAAATTGGAGCAGCACCGTCGTGGGCTGGCTCGGTCCTACACGTCGCTTTCACGCATGCGGCGACGAATCGCACGACGTTGCATCCGAGCCGTCTCGACATCAGGGTTGATGTCCAAGCAACGGTTGAGCGCGTCCAGCGCTTTGTTGGGTTTGCCGAGCAACATGCGAATTTTCGCCAAGCTTTGCCAGGCGGTGTAGTGAAAGCGGCAATGCCACAAACAAGACTGATAGGCCGTTTCCGCTTTTTCGAATTCTTCCAGCCCGTGCCAGCAGATCGCCAACTGGTGATGAGCTTCGGCGTACAACGGGGCTTGGTCGATCAACACCATCGCGGGTGACAACGCGGCGGCGTATTCGCATCCATCGTTCAAGTGAATCACTCGCAGCAGTTTTTGATGATGTAGCGGCGCCGCGTCTCGCACGATCAGCGAGTGGAACGAATCGTCGGCGACCAATCGAACCCCACGATCTTCGTCGGAGAGGGCTCGACCAAGCGAATCGACACAGTGGCGGTCGCCCAGCATGCCCAATGCCAATGCGGCGGCACGCCGGTTTTCCACTTCGCCGCGAGATAGCAGGGCGGTCAGGGTCGACGGCGTGTAATGCTCGTCAACGTCGTGGGCAAAACGGGGAGCGTCCGCCGAGCCAAGGTAACGCCGATACGCGGCGGTCAGGCGTGTGGTGTGGACGATGGGTGAGTTCACGTCGGTTCCACCTTTGGCGAGTCAGAAGGGTCTGGGAGGATTGGGTGGGTCACGCGGCCAAACACCGCGATTTCGTCTGTTTTTCGGCTGCTGTGGTTTGACTTCTCGATGTTAGACCGATCAAGCTGTCGGGCAAGACGGCACTTGGAAAAGATCTTTGTCTCGCACGGCTCGTCGGATGCTCCCCGCCTCGCACCACCGCCGAAATTCGTCTCGCGTTTGCAACCGTCCTGCCCGCAAAGACGCAAAACTCCAACAAAATGCAGCCACCTCGGTCGACCAACGATCGGTCCTGCGGCTGGACGCAAACGGCCGGTCATGCGAGTTCTTTCGCCTGATGTTGTTGGGGGTGATCCTCGCCTTCACCCCCATTTTGCCCGCTTTTTCACAACCTCCCGTCGATTCGCCGCTTCGTGCCGAAGCGTTTTCCAGCACCGTGATCACGGTCGCCATCGACGGACAAACGATGCAAGAAGCGATCGATCAGATCGTTCAGCAGGTTGACTCGGGCAGCCGTCCCCAACGTTGGACCTGGTGGCGAGATGGCAGCATCGATCCCCATCAAATCGTCTCCCTAAATTTGGCCGGTGGCTCTGCCGCTCAAGCGATCACCCAACTGACCAAGCCGCAAGGCTGGGAAGCTTTTCCGATTCCGGGAATTCTGCTGGTGGGCCGCCCGGAATGGATTGACCGAACGTTGGCCCATTGCGTGTCGTCGCCCCAAGCCACGTCGGTCGATCTGACATGGCCACGCGGCACCACGTCCCGCGAGGCGATGCGACGCGTCGTTGAAACGTCCGGTGCATCGGTGCCAATCGCCGCAGATTTCGATTGGTTGCCGCACGACGTTTGGCGTGAAGCCAATTTTCAGCAAGTCGATCCGTGGCACGTCGCTTCGTTGATGCTTTCGGAATTTCGCTATGTCACCCCGAGAGCGTTCACTTTGGAACGATTGGTGACGCGAGACGGAGAATTGCCGCCGCAAGTCGAGTTCTTGTCGCCGGAAGACACGCGGTGGAAGAACGTGCGGTTCCAAATGAGTTATCCAGTGCAGGGCAGCGGGACAGCCATTCGTCAGGCGGTCCAATCATTCGATCGCACCGCGGCCTTCCGGTCTGGACGTGATGGACAACAGCGTTTGCTACGGGTTAACACAACCCCGGCAGGCCACCGCGCGGCTTGGCGAGCGGTTTGGGAAAACGCCGAAGTGCCGGCCCAGGTCGCCAGAGCGGGACGGGAGGCAACCTACGATCTGAAATTATTGAACAAGCCGGCGGAGGTGGTCCTGCAACAGTTCGCTGGTGCCGCCGGAAAGCAATTGAAAATCTCGGAGGACGCCAAATTGAGAAGCCAGACTTTGGTGAGTCTCGATGCGCAAAAGAAGACCCTCCGAGAACTGGCCGAAAGCATCGCTCAACAAGCCAACCTGCAATTGGTTTGGGGGGATGCGCTGATCGAGATTTCATTGCCGGCGGAAGAGTGAGGCTGGGCTGGTTCTGGTTGTTCTAAAAAAACCAGACCTACCATTCGGTCGCGATCGAGCCACCGCGGAGTCCAGCACAGTCCCCATTGCGCCCCGGCGTCTTTGCGGCTTTGCGTTAAAACCATGACGACGCTTGTGAACAAACTCCACAATCCGCGGCCCCTCACAGCCGACCGGCGTTAACCGCGGTTTTTACGCGACAACCGGAGCGAACGCTCTTCGGCTACTTGGTCGTTCGGGAGTAAATGTCGTTCGGAAGACGCGAACTCAATCGGCTTGTTGATATGGAGATGACGCGAAGACGCGAGGGCGCAGAGCCCAGCACGGTCCTCATCGCGACCCGGCGTCTTCGCGGCTCTGCGTTAAAACCATGACAAAACTCGTGAACAAACTCCACAATCCGCGGCCCCTCATAGCCGATCGGCGTTAGCCGCGGTTTTTACGTGGCAACCGGAGCTAACGCTCTTCGGCTACTTGGTTGTTCGGCGTGGTGCGTTGGTTGGCATTTCCATAACGCTCGGGCAGTCTCAGTTTTGGCGCAGATCGAGTAGGGTGAGCCAGCGGAGCGACCGCTGACTCAGCCCTCTCACAGAACCGTACGTACGGGTCCGTATACGGCTCCTGTCTTACCTGCCTAAGTTGCCT